>NZ_JBQFLY010000002.1:0-444693 GCF_056531545.1 Ruegeria sp. N10
GCGGCTTCCTCCCTGAGAGATTTTCCAACGCGGGCCACGGTCGGCCCCAGTCCAAACCTTGCACTCTGGCCCGCATCAGAAAATCTTCATCAAAGCCGTCATCCGACGGCATTAGCGATTAGACCGGTTTGTGGTTGCGAGCGGTCATTGGGGCCGCTCTCAGGATTGGTCCGACATCGGCCCTCCCAGTACTATTCAACGAGTTTTCAAGCTCAACTCCGAGATCCTACCGTCGCCTGACCCTCTCTCGATTACGCTCCCGACGTTCGATGTTGATCCGGTGGTCGCGGCCCAATGCCCGGTAGAAGCCCGGTCCCTTGGACCAGTTCAGAAAGTGGGCAAAGCTGTCGACCTGATCGTCGTTGCGTCCGCGTGGAAAGGACTGAAGCTCCCGTTTGAATACCGGCAGCCAGGGTGCATCTGCAGGCAGATAAACCTTGCCCTCTTCGACAGGACCGCAAGCGGACTGGAACCGGGTTTCCTTGTCCTTGTCGGGTTTAATGCGTTCGTAGCGCCGACGGTCATCACGAAACAATTCGTCCAAAAGAGGTTTGCCGGAGGCCGCATCTTCGATCAGGACACGATCGGGATCCCAACGGCCGACAAGTTGCAGTGCCTTGGCTTTCAGGTCTGGGTAGTCTACCTGCCCGCGCCAGACGTCGATAAGATGCCACGCATTTTCGCGGAACCCCCAGGTTGTACAGACAGAGAAATCAGACCGGGGGTCTGCCGACATGCCCGTATCCCAGCTCTGAACCACCAGTTGGAACCAGCGGCGATCTTCGATGGTCTCGTAGGTGCCAAACCACTCCCAGCGCAAGGGCGACCCGTCGGGAGCAATGGGGTTCTGCTGATACTGGCAATTGAACACGGCCGCGCCCATTTCGCGACGCTTGGTATCCAGCGTTTGCTGATCCAAACGGGACGGGCACAGGAGATCACCCGGTTTGCGGCGCATGACCCTTCCACGCCCAAGAGGAACCACCTCATGGCCTTCTGCGATGGCAGGCAGATTCAGATGCCGGTAGGTCCCGCGTTCGAGCAGATAACCCGGCGGATCCATCTCGTGCAACCGTTGCGCAACCATAACCACACGCCCTTCGGCCGGATTGTCGAAGCGCGACAACAAGGTCCCCTCAATGAACTCCTGCGCCTTGACCAGCTCGGCTTCGGAGCCGGCATCTCCGGCTTTCAGCAGGTCATCGATGATGATGTAATCGGCGCCATGACCGGTGACAGAACTTCCAATGGAGACAGCCTTACGGCTGCCTCCCTTTGTGGTGCGGATTTCTTCTGAGGTGTTGCCCTTTTTAGCCAAGACCGTTTCAGGGAACATTTCCCGGTACCAGCGCGCAGACATGATCCGACGACAATCTTCGGAATGTTTGCGCGCCAGATCCAACCCATAGCTGGCAACGATGATCTTGGCGCTGGGGTTATGACCGAGAAGATAAGCGACATATGCAACGGCCACGGTGACCGATTTCAGGCAACGTGGCGGGATGTTGATGATCAGTCGCTTGTTTTCGCCTCGACGGACATTGTCCAACTCATGGCACATGGCCCGCACATGCCAGGCCGGATCAAAGCTGCGGTCAGTTCCCTGGTGCAGCGTGCCAAACACACGCCAAACGAAGGGAAAGAAATTGTCCCGGCAAACCTCGCGAGCGGCTTGCACGACGATTTTTGGATCAGGAGTCGTCATCTTCCGCCTCCTCGTTTTCCAGATCACCGTCACCGTCCAGTTGGCTGGAAAAGAAATCCCGGAGGATGTCGTAGTCGACAGCGTCGGGCTCAACCGTACGGACGCTTTCTTGCGCGTCCAATTCACTTGCGTTGAACAGATCTGTGTCCAGCTTAAGCAGCGCCATCAACAATTTCGTGTCGCCCTTCAACGCGCCTGCCGTGAACCGCTTGGCAATTGCCTCAGCCTTGGAAATCCGGATTTCGTGGCTGCCTTCGCGAACCGTAATCTTGGTTTCCAATTCACGTTTCAAGCTGGCATTCACCCCCTTGGCACCTTTCGGCCGCCCTTTCGGATTGCCGGATCGGCCTTTTTTGAATTGGGTCGCTTTGGGCGGTTTGCCGTAGCCGACCTCATACTCTTTCGTATCGTCAGACATGACCCACCTCCTGTTCTGAAGTGGTATCGTTGGCCGCAAAACGCGCATCGAACGTCTGGCCTGTTACCGCGTGCACGGCGCTATCACCGGTCATCTCCTGCCAACGGCGGATGGCCACATCGACATAAGCCGGGTCGAGCTCAATAAGCCGCGCTTGGCGCCCGGTTTTCTCAGCTGCCAGCAGAGTCGCGCCGGACCCGCCAAAGGCGTCCAGCACGACATCGCCGCGGTGGCTCACATCCATGATGGCATCTGCAACCAGAGCTGTCGGCTTCACCGTGGGATGATCCGCGAGATCCGCCTCGCGCCCTGCCCCAAAGCTGTTCACACCGGCGTAATCCCAGACGTTGGTCCGGTTGCGCCCGTGTTTGCCCAGCTCGACGTTGTTGATGTGCGGCGCACCAGGCTTCTTGAAAATGCAAATCAGCTCATGCTTTGAGCGATAAAGGCTGCCCATGCCTCCGTTCGTCTTGTTCCAGACGCAGAGATTGATGAGGTCCAATCCAGCTGCTTTGCCCGCCGTAATCAGTTCTTCGATATGACGCCAGTCCATGCAGATCATCGCGATGCCTCCGTTCGGCAGGCAGTCAAACAACTGCGTGATCGCGCCTGAAAGAAAGCCGCGGAACTCGCTATCCGTCATTTCTCCCGACGCCATGGCAAACTCGCGGTGTTCGGCGCTATTGCCGGACCGCACATGCCCATTGACAGGCACGTTGTAAGGCGGATCGGTGAAGACTATCTGCGGGGTCTCGCCTTCCAGCAAGGTGTCGTAGCTCTGGGCTTGAAGGGCGTCCCCGCAGAAAATGCGATGATCTCCGAGAACCCAGAGGTCGCCCGGCTCCGTGACTACGGGTGCCGCAGGGTCCGGCGTCTCAACAGTTTCCGCTACAGATACCGTCACCTCACCGACGCTGTCGATAATGATGTCGATCTCCGGTGTTTCGAACCCTGTGATGTCCAGATCAAAGTTCAACTCGCCATCAAGGCTGAGGTCCATCAGCTCGGCAAATTCGATCTGCAACGCCGCTTCATTCCAGTCCGACAATTCCGCCAGCTTATTGTCCGCAATGCGCAGAGCGCGCACTTCCGCTTCTGACAAATGATCCGCGACAACAGTCGGTACGGAATTCAACCCCAGGGCCTTAGCGGCCTCATAGCGGCCATGACCCGCGATGATTGTGCCCGAACCATCCAACAGGATCGGAGTGACAAAGCCAAACTGGGCCACCGATGCTTTCAGTTTGTCGACATTCTTGGCCGCGTGCACGCGGTTGTTGTTGGCGTAGGGCTTGATCTGGCTGATCTGGGATTGGATAACTTTTTCGGCCATCCAGATAGGCGTATTGGACGCCCGAACGTCGCTGTGTGTGTTTTTGGCAGGCATAACCGCCTCCTTTTGCGTGACGCCGCGCGGACGTCGAGATGGAGGGATCGCGCTGGAAAATCGGAGAGAGCACAAATCGCAACTCCCCGGACCAATCGATCCGAGACGTTGCTCCTTTGAATGCTCTCTGCGGAAACCTGTGTTTCCAATGAGTGCTGCCTGCGGGAGCAGTTTCCCGCCCTGATAGTCCGGGCGATTAGGTCGAATGTAGGTGCCATCAATACGAGACGCAACCCCCCAAACTAAAAGTAACCAATTAAGATTGTTGACGAATAATCGGGGGTACGCCAGCAACGCCCTTCAAAACACACGCCTCAAGTAATCGCTTCAGAAAGAGCTGGACTGTTGCCGTCAACCACGCATCACTGAACCCACGCCCGAGCCATTCGGGCGCTCCTCGGTACCGGGGTTCGGCATCTAGCCAGCCCCAAATCAGAGGAGACAATACATGTCCAAGCGGAAGCAAACCAAAATTGACAAAGTGCAACACTTGTTGCGCCGCCCGAGCGGCGCCAGCCTTGAGGCGCTCTGCAAAGCAACGGGATGGCAGCCTCATTCGGTCCGAGCAGCTCTAAGCGGTCTGCGGAAAAAAGGCGTCACAATTGAACGGCGGACATCCGACAAACCAAATGGACCATCCACATATCATCTGGCGGCGGGAACTGGAGAAGCGTCATGACCAAGACGAGCGATGTCGCCGATCTCGCCGCCATGGGTCGATCGGATCTGGTCACGCTTTGGCAGCAACTGTTTGATCAACCCGCCCCCGCCATGCTCAGCCAACCCTTTCTGCGCCGCTTTATCGCCTTTGAGATGCAGTCCCGCCGTCATGGCAGGCTACCCCGCCAGGTCAAAGCCACGCTGGAAAAGGGCTCTGGGAAGAAACCCCGGCCTACATGCCCTGCCCTAAAACCCGGCGGGCGCCTGCTACGCGAGTGGAATAGTGTGACCCATGTAGTCGACGTTACAGAAGACGGCTTCACTTGGAACGGTCGGTCCTATCGCTCACTCTCGGCCATCGCCCGAGAGATTACCGGCGCGCATTGGTCAGGGCCGCGTTTCTTTGGGCTCACCGGCAAGGCGGCCAAATGAGCCCGCGCCGTAAAATCCGATGCGCCATCTACACGCGCAAGTCCTCAGAAGATGGTCTGGATCAGGACTTCAATTCGCTGGATGCGCAATATGAGGCCTGCGCGGCCTATGTCGCAAGCCAGCGACATGAAGGCTGGACCCTGTTGTCCGGGCGCTACGATGACGGTGGCCTGTCGGGCGGCACCCTAGAGCGACCCGCCCTTCAGCGCCTTCTTGAAGAGATCGATGCCGGGCGTATTGACATGGTGGTGGTCTACAAGATTGACCGGCTGACCCGGTCGCTTGCCGACTTCTCTAAGCTGGTCGACCGGCTGGAACAGGCAAACTGTTCTTTTGTGTCCGTCACGCAGGCCTTCAATACCTCATCTTCCATGGGCCGGTTAACGCTGAATGTGCTGTTGTCCTTTGCTCAGTTTGAACGGGAAGTCACCGCCGAACGTATTCGCGACAAGATTGCAGCGTCGAAGAAGAAGGGGCTTTGGATGGGTGGCAACCTGCCTCTGGGCTATGATCGCCACCCCGATCCGAAGGCAAGAACGCTGGTGGTGAATGAAGAGGAGGCCAGAACGGTCCGGCATCTCTTTGGGCTTTATGACGAGCTTGGTTGCCTGCGCAAAGTAGAAGAACGGGCAACGGCAGAAGACCTGCGGTCAAAACGGGTTGTTCGGACAGATGGCAGTGTGAAGGGGGATTGTCCGCTGTCACGGGGTCAAATCTATTACCTGCTGCGCAATCCGGTCTATCTCGGAAAAATCCGACACAAGGATAAGATCTGGGACGGACAACATCCGGCGATCATCGATCAGGACATCTGGGACCGGGTGCAGGAAAAAATGCGACAGGCCTCCAACCGCTCGCGGGCACGCGGCGACTCCGATGCGCGCCAACACTCCACTGACCCCGGGGCCTGGCTCACCGGTCTGCTGTATGACGAAACTGGTGATCGGTTGACGCCGACCCACACCACGCGCAACGGCCGACGGTTGCGCTACTATATCTCCAATCGACTGATCTCAGGCGGCAAGGATATCTCTGGCTGGCGACTGCCCGGCCCAGCGCTGGAAAACGCGGTCATTGATGTCATCGTCAGACATTTGCAAGACGCCGCCGCGGCGCACCAAGTACTGGCGCAGCCGGAGGCCGGGTCAGCCGAGGCAGTTCAGACTTCAGTTGCGGATTTAGTAACCCGGCTTCTAGGCCATGGCTGTCAGATCGGCGCTGCTCTTCTGGCCAAAGGCAAACTTGCACGAGGACAGATCGACCTCGAATTTAACCCCAAAACTCTGGCAAGCGCACTTGGCATCGCGGCCGATCATCTGCACCCGGATCTCACCCACGTCACCGCATCTTTCGATCTGTGCCGCCGCGGCGTCGAGGCCAAGGTCATCGCCGGAGACATGGCACCCCAACCTGATCCCCACCTCCGGTCCATGCTGATCCGCGCCCATGGCTGGGCCCGTGATCTGAAGGCCGGAGTTCAACTGATGGAGATTGCCCGCCGCGAAAGCGTCCCTGACGCCTTCATCCGCACCCGTGCTCAGCTCGCCTTTCTCTCACCAAAGATTCAAACGGCGATTCTCGACGGGAGCCAGCCGCCCGAACTCACACTCAAGCGTCTGGTCAGCGTGACCCACCCACTTGAATGGTCCGAACAGGAACGCCTGTTCGGCTTCTGACATCTCCAGCTCCTGCGTCCCTGATACAGACTTCGCCCTCCCTGATCCGGCGGAACAATTCCCTGTTCGCACGAGGAAATTCCCTGTTCCACCTTTTAGGGAATTTGCAACATAAACCTCTGAGAAACATACAGTTCTGATAGAAGAAATGACGGAAGTCAGTCCCGGTTTGCGAATATTCCCTGTAAATTGCAGGTTATCAGGGAAATCCAGCCCAAAGCGACCCCGCTAAAATGCGACACTGAGACTCGCGCCTGAATTGTCCTCTGAATGTACGGTTTGCTTCGTCTCTGATTGAAAGCGCATGCGCCAACGCGCGGGAATTGCGTAACAATTCCGGATCAGAAAATACAACTGAAGTGAGACAGGTATGAGTGGCGGGGAGACAGGGATTCGAACCCTGGGGACGCTCTCACGCCCAACGGTTTTCAAGACCGCCGCATTCGACCACTCTGCCACCTCCCCGTCGAAGGCAGGGTCTAAGCGCAAGTTCTGCCAGAGGCAAGTCGAAATCGGGATTTCTTGCCGAAGCCCGCGCAGCAGTCTTTCCATGACTCTTCAGCCGCGTTATGATCCCCGAAATAGACCGAAACAGGCTGGCAAGCAGAACCAGCAGACCGGCAGCGGGGTTCCGAGAACGAGACCCCTTCAGGCAAGGGATAAGCAGATGAAGCGAGCGATCATGACACGCCCGGGACCAAAACGGTTGGCGTATCTGGCGTTGACTTTGACAGTTCTGAGCGGGTGTGAGGACATTCTTCAAGAGGCTGAAAAACCTGAAGAAAACTCAAACAAAACCGAACTCCTTCCCGAGGCGGCCTCGGGTTCGCAGCGTGACGTCGAAGCCCCTGATGTTTTTCAGGTCACCGAAGCGGGGCTTTGGGATGGCAGACCCTCGCTGGGTGGGATCTGGGTTGCCTACCCGGATGTTTCACAGCCCGAGCGTGTCGTGATTACGAACACTACGAACAACAAGTCCGTAACAGGGGCCCTGTTCCGACGTGAACGCAACCTGCCCGGCCCGGCACTTCAGGTGTCATCTGCGGCTGCGGAACAGCTCGGAATGCTGGCGGGCGCGCCGACAAAGGTCAGTGTCGTCGCACTGCGCCGTGAAGTTGTAAAGGAATCACCACCAGAGGACGCGCCCAAACCGGAAGACGAGGCGGCGGATACGGTTGCGGTGTCGGATGCCGCAGCCACCGACGATCCATCCGCGGCAGATAGCGAAAAACCGGCCAAGCCGAAATGGTGGCAAAAGAAGGCGCCAGCGGCAGCAGCTGGTACAGCAGTGGTTGCGGCGGAAGCGGCAAGTTCTGCCAATGAAGCAACCGAAGGTACGGGAACAACCACCGACGCGGCATCAGCCACTGAGGATCCGACAGAGCCCGCTGAAGAAAAACCCGCCAAGCGGAAGTGGTGGCAGAAACAAGAGCCAGCAGCGGCGGCTGCGGGAGCCACCGTGGCTGCGGCGGATGTCGCAACAGACAGTGTGGATGTGGCCGCAGAAGTTGCGGCGGCCGCAGCTGCACCGGCGTTGTCCGATGCGCCTGTCGAAGCCCCCGCTGAAAAACCCGCGAAACGAAAGTGGTGGCAAAAGAAAGACCCCACTGAAATCACCGAAACGCCGCTGGACCCCATCGAAGGCGCGGCAGCCGCGATTGACGCGACCGAAGCGATTCCGACCGCGGCAGCAGCAACAGGCGCTGCGTCTCCGCTGAGCAAACCATTCGTGCAGATCGGGACATTCAGCGTCGAAGCAAATGCCAATGCCGCTGCTGAGAAAGTGCGCCGGAATGGCATGTCGACTGTTGTGCGGGAACTGAAAACCGAAAACAAAACAGTATGGCGGGTCCTGGTTGGCCCTGCCACAACCCGGGCCGAACGCAAAGCCATTCAAAAAGATGTAAAGGATCTTGGTTTCAAAGATGCGTTCACCGTGTCCGACTGATACAGGGAGGCATAACATGCTATCCTCATTGCGAGTTTCTGTTCTGGCCATTGGGCTTGCCGTGCTGGCAATCCCGGCTCAGGCTTTTGATACATCCGCACGCGCGGCATATGTGATCGATCAGACCACCGGTACGGTGCTTTTGGCAAAAGACGCTGATCAACCCTTGCCGCCTGCATCCATGTCCAAGCTCATGACGCTGTATGTTGCTTTCGAAGCGCTGCGTGACGGAAGACTGACGCTGGACGAAACCCTGCCCGTGTCCGAACACGCGATGAGCTACGGCGGCTCGACCATGTTTCTGAACACGCAGGACCGGGTTCGGGTCGAGGACCTGCTGCGCGGCATCATCGTTCTGTCAGGCAATGACGCTTGCGTAGTGCTCGCCGAGGCGCTGAGCCCCGACGGGACAGAGGCAGGGTTTTCCCGATATATGACCCAACGCGCCAAGCAGATCGGTATGAACAACTCGAATTTCGCGAACTCGAACGGTTGGCCTGCCGCCGGACATATGATGTCGGTTCACGATCTGGCGGTTCTGGCCGACAGGCTGATTACCGACTTCCCCGAATATTACCCCCTGTTTTCAGAAGAGGAATTCGAATTCGATGGCCGTGCGCCATCGAATGCCCGTAACCGCAATCCGTTGCTGAAACTGAGCATCGGCGCGGATGGCCTGAAAACCGGCCACACGCAGGAGGCCGGATACGGCCTCGTCGGCTCCGCCAAACAGGGCGACCGCCGTGTCATCTTCGTCCTCAGCGGGCTGGACAGCACCGGCCAACGGGCAGAGGAGGCTGAGGCCGTGGTTAACTGGTCGTTTCGAAATTTTATCGAGAGGACAGTTGCCAACGCGGAAACGCCGATAGCCGAAGCCAAGCTGTGGATGGGCGAGAAAAAGACCGTAGGTCTTGTACCTGACGGCGATCTGACGGTTCTGTTTCCAGTTCTGGGCACACAGAACGTCAAGGCCGAAGTTGTGTATCAGGGTCCCATCAATGCGCCGGTCAAAAAAGGCCAGCAACTGGCCGAGCTTGTCATCAAGCCTGAAGGATTGCCGGAAATAAGACGTCCGCTGGTGGCAGCGGAAGACGTTGCAATTGGTGGATTTGTCGTTCGTATGCTGACCGTTGGTGGCATTGTTCTGAAAGACGTGATCAATAACCCGCTGGAGTCGATGTGACCAGGGCTGGGTTATTTCTGACTTTCGAAGGCATTGACGGATCAGGCAAGTCAACTCAGGCGCGGATGCTGGCAGATCAACTGCGCGCGCAAGGTCGTGAGGTCGTTTTGACGCGTGAACCGGGCGGCTCGCCTGGCGCGGAAGAAATTCGTAGTCTGGTGTTGGAAGGTGATCCCGACCGCTGGTCGGCAGAAACGGAAATTCTGCTGTTCACGGCCGCCCGCCGCGACCATCTGGAACGTACGATCGAACCCGCGCTGGCCGCAGGGCAAGTCGTGATCTGCGACCGTTTTGCCGACAGCACACGCATGTATCAGGGCCTATCGCGGGGAGATCTGCGCGGCCTTGTTGATCAGCTGCACAGCCTGATGATCAAGCGCGAGCCTGACTTGACGCTGCTGATCGACATGGACCCCGATACCGGCCTGTCCCGCGCCAAAGGGCGGCAAGGCGCGGAAGAACGGTTCGAAGATTTCGGCCCGGACCTGCAAAAGAAAATGCGGGCGGGCTTTCTGGCGCTGGCCCGTGAGTTTTCCGACCGTTTCCGCGTTGTGGACGGCAACCGGGACATGGACAGCGTTGCACAGGATGTGACAGAAATCGTCCAGGCTGCATTGCGATAGACGATGAATGACGAAATCCCCTCTCCGGATCAGGTGCCTGGTGCGCCGCATCCCCGCGAGACCGCCCAGCTTTTTGGTCAGGATGCAGCGGAACAGGCGTTTCTGACCGCCTTCAACTCGGACCGGCTGCACCACGGCTGGTTGCTGACCGGGCCGCGTGGCGTCGGCAAGGCAACGTTGGCCTGGCGGATTGCGCGGTTCTTGCTGGCAACACCTTTGGCAAACGACGGTGGGCTGTTTGGCGCGCCGCCACCGCCAGAGACTCTCGACATTGATCCCAACCACCCGGTGTCACGTCGCATACTGGCCGGGGCCGAGCCGGGATTGGCCGCGATAGCCAGGTCACTGAATGATCAGGGGCGGCTGCGCAACGAAATCGTTGTGGACGACATCCGAAAGCTGGGAAAGTTCTTTGGCCTGTCCTCTGCCGATGGCGGGCGCCGGGTCGTAATCGTGGATTCGGCGGATGAGATGAATGTCAGCGCCGCCAATGCACTGCTGAAGATGCTGGAGGAGCCTCCGGCGCGTACAACTCTTTTGCTGGTATCGCACCAACCCTCGCGCTTGTTGCCGACCATCCGCTCTCGGTGCCGGACCTTGCGTCTTGGGCCCCTGAGTGCCGGGGATATGCAGGACGCGCTGTCGCAAACCGGGACGACCTTACCGACGCATCCCGAATATCTCGCCGCATTGGCTGCTGGCTCGGTCGGGGAGGCCGTTCGCCTGATCAATCTGGGCGGGCTTGAAATATATGCCGAACTGATTGCCATTCTGGGCACCCTGCCCCGCCTGAACCGGCAGCGCGCGCTGGCCCTGGCCGAGGCTGCGGCACAACGCGGCGCGGCCGAGCGCTTTGATCTGCTGCTGACACTGATCGATATCGCCTTGTCTCGGCTGGCCCTGACCGGGGCAACCGGAGCACCGCCGACCTCTGAGGCCGCCCCAAACGAAGCTGAAACGCTGGCCAGACTGTCAGATTCTTCGGATCAGGCCCGTCGCTGGGCCGAAGTCGCAGCGACAATCACAGCCCGCACGCGACATGGTCAGGCGGTGAACCTTGACCCTGCCGCTCTGGTCCTAGATACGGTGTTCAAGATACAGGAAACCGCCGGCCAGGTCAGATGAGCGACACCCCCCAGATCACCGACAGTCACTGCCACCTGGACTTCCCGGATTTTGACGGTCAGTTGGACGACATCATCTCGCGCGCGGCCGAGGCTGGCGTGACCCGGATGGTGACGATTTGCACCAAGCTGCGCAATGAACCCGCAGTCCGTGCAATTGCCGAAGCCCATGCACCGGTATTCTACGCCGCAGGCACCCATCCGATGAGCGCCGCTGACGAGCCTATGGTCTCGGTCGATGAATTGTTTGCGTTGGCACAACATCCCAAATTTGTGGGCATCGGCGAATCCGGTCTGGATTACCACTATACCGCCGACAGCGCTGAGCTTCAGAAGCAATCCCTGCGCATTCATATCGAAGCAGCCCAGCGCACAGGGTTGCCTTTGATCATTCATGCCCGCGCGGCAGACGACGATATGGCCCAAATTCTGGCCGAAGAGTATCGCAATGCGCCCTATTCCTGCGTGATGCACTGTTTCTCGTCCTCGGCCGAGTTGGCCAAGGCCGCGCTGGATCTGGGGTTTTACCTGTCCATGTCCGGCATTGCGGCCTTTCCCAAAAGCCAGGAGTTGCGCGACATTTTCGCAAGCACGCCAGTGGATCGCATTCTGGTGGAAACCGACGCGCCCTATCTGGCACCGCCCCCTTATCGTGGCAAGCGAAACGAACCGGCCTATACCGCACATACAGCCCGAAAAGGGGCCGAGCTGTTCGGGTTGGAGTATCCGGCTTTTGCCGCCCAAACTCAGGCGAACTTTGACCGGCTGTTCAGCAAGGCGGCAACGTACAGGGCCGCTGCATGACCGAATTGCGATTTACCATTCTGGGCTGCGGATCGTCAGGCGGCGTACCCCGGTTGGGTGGTCACTGGGGTGATTGCGACCCTGCAAACCCCAGGAACATTCGCCGACGCTGTTCCCTGCTTGTCGAGCGTGACGGTCCAGGCGGCACAACCTCCGTGTTGATTGATACGACCCCGGACATGCGCAGCCAGTTGCTGGACACGGGCACCGGGCGGCTTGATGGTGTGGTCTATACACATTCTCACGCGGATCATGTCCATGGAATCGACGACCTGCGCATGATCGTGTTCAACATGAAAACCCGTGTTCCGGTCTGGGCTGATGGTGATACTCAGAACGCCCTGCTGGGGCGGTTTGGATACGCCTTCATTCAACCCGAAGGGTCACCCTATCCTCCGATCCTCGACCTCAAGTCCATCGAAGGGCCGTTCGAAATCAACGGACCCGGCGGTTCCATTCCGTTTCGTCCATTCAAGGTGAACCACGGCTCGATTGATTCTCTGGGCTTTCGTATGGGGCAGCTCGCCTATTTGCCGGATGTTGCCGAAATTTACGACGCCGCATGGCCTGAAATGGAAGGGTTGGAATATCTTATCATCGACGCCCTGCGCCGAAGCCCTCATCCCACACATGCACATCTGGAAAAAACGCTGGAGTGGATTGGGAAGCTGCAACCAAAAAAGGCGATACTGACCAACATGCATATCGATCTGGACTATGCGACCGTCGATGCAGAAACTTCGGACAATATCACCCCCGCCTATGACGGGATGGTGATACATCACGCGTTTCAGGCCCCTGTTCCTTTTGCATAAGATATCGCAGCTTGGCAGCTGCATGGGGGCCAAATGCTGCAAAGCCTGATTGACGTCATTCTTCCTGTCTTTCTTGTGATCGGTGCCGGTTACACGGCAACACGAACAGGTTATTTCAAAGAAAACCATGTCGACGGGCTGATGAGATTTACGCAAGGGTTCGCGATCCCATGCCTGTTGTTTCTGGCCATCGCGCATCTGGACCTCAGCGCCAGTTTCGATCCCCGGCTTTTGGCCAGCTTCTATTCCGCCGCTGCCTTGTGTTTCACCACGGGTCTTTTTGGTGCGCGCATCATTTTCAACCGCGAATGGGAAGATTGCGTGGCAATCGGGTTTTGTTGCCTGTTCTCAAACTCGGTTCTGCTTGGATTGCCGATTACCGAACGCGCTTATGGTCCTGAGAACCTGACAGGCAACTATGCGATTATCGCCTTCCATTCCCCGTTTTGTTACGGCGTTGGGATCACGGTGATGGAGGTTGTCCGCAATCGCGGAAACGGTGGCGCGCGCATGGCACGTTCTGTTCTGTCTGCAATGTTCAAGAACGCGCTGATCCTTGGTATTGCACTGGGGTTCGTGGTCAATCTGTCCGGTTTGACCATCCCGGCTGTGGTGGACGAAGCCCTTGGTCTTATCACTCGGGCCGCCCTGCCCGGCGCCCTGTTTGCACTGGGCGGGGTACTGGTCAAATACAAACCCGAAGGCGATCTGCGAACTATCGCCTTTGTTTGCGCAATCTCGCTGATGCTACATCCCAGCCTAGTGTGGATATTCGGCAAGTCCACGGGGCTGCCGCAGGACCTTTTCCGCTCGGGGGTGTTGAACGCAGCCATGGCGCCCGGGTTTAACGCCTATATCTTTGCCAATATGTATGGCCGCGCCAAGCGGGTCGCAGCTTCTTCTGTTCTCATTGGGACAGCCACATCCATCCTGACTGTCTGGCTTTGGCTAACGGTTCTGGGCTAACAGTAGTGTTGACCTCAGTTCGCACAGAGGCACGTAACGCATATCGTGTCAGGAGATCCAAATGCCACATGCCATCATCGTCGCACATGGCCAGCCGTCCGATCCAGAACCGGCTGAGGCTGCTTTGGCTGCATTCGCGGCTTCGGTCGGCGCCCTGACCGAGCATGTAACGGTGCATGCTGCAACTCTGGCCGCGCCCGGCGCGTTCGAGGCTAAGCTGAACAGCCTGCCGGAAAACACGGTCATCTATCCGCTTTTCATGGCAAACGGATGGTTTGTCACCAGCGCACTACCCAAGCGATTAGGGGATCACAAAGCGCGCATACTAGATCCATTGGGTGTTGATCCAGAGCTACCGGAATTGACCGCGCACGCCCTGCAATCCGAGTTGTCCGAAAGGAATTGGGCAACTGCGTCGACCGATCTGGTCATTGCGGCCCATGGGTCGGGGCGTAGCCGAAACCCGTCGGTCGTGGCTCTGAATTTCGCATCGCAGCTTCAAGAAATGCTGGCTTTCAAATCTGTCCGCGTTGGGTTTGTTGAAGAACCGCCATCCATTTCCGAAGCCGCGACTGGCATGGGGGCTCAGGCGCTGTGCCTTCCGTTCTTTGCCTGCACCGGGGGGCACGCAGTGGACGACGTGCCCGCCGGATTGCGCCAAGCAGGCTTCAAAGGCGTTCTGCTGCCTGTGGTTGGGGAACTGCCACCCATCCGGCACCAGATTGCCAAGCAGGTAACGAAGGCCGTTCAGCTCGCGTAAAAATTCGCCTGAGTTCTTTGCCCCGGAAACAGGCAAAACTCAGGTTTGCGCTTTGATCAGAGTGGAATACAGGCGGTGGCAGGACCGGCCATCTCGCTTGGCCTGATAAAGGGCGACGTCGGCGGCGTGAAGGATGTCGGCGGCTTTAGGAACCTTGAACTGGGTGGACAAGGCCGTTCCGATACTTGCAGAGATACAGCACGGTTGGTCCTGAAACATTATGGGTTCATTCAACCTCGCGATCAGGCGCCCGGCGATGGACTCCAGGGTTTCTTCCCGCGTCAGACCTTTGAAAATAATGACAAACTCATCCCCGCCGACCCGCGCGACCGTATCGTCTCCACGCGTCTCTTCAAGCATGATGCGGGCCGCCTGTTGCAGGACGTAATCCCCGGCAGCATGGCCCAGCCGATCATTCACGGATTTGAAGAAGTCCAAATCCAGATGCATAAGGGCGAATGTAGAATTTGTCAGGATCAGATGCCCCAGCAAATGATCCATCGCGCGGCGGTTCTTCAATCCTGTCAATGTATCGGTATATGCCTGCTCTTCCGCGGCTAGCATTGCCCCCTGAAGCCTGAGATTAAGTGAACGAGACGCTTCCATCGCGGCGGATTTGGCTTCGACCAGATACAACAGCTCGATCGCCAGGTCGGTGCCGGAAAAATCAGCGCTTGTCAGGGCGTAATCCCGAACCGCATCCAAAATCGAAATACCGAATGACAGATTGATGACTGCACCGCCCGAGTCGGGCAAGGGCGCGACCAGGCCTTTCAGGGTCGTACGCGGTTCATCGCGAAATCTCAGATGCAGTTTGGCACCGGCCATCGACATCAACGCGGGAAGGGTGGTGACTGTTCTGGGGCGGATCAGCTCGAACACGTCCAGAACCCCCAGCCCGACCAAAGGCAATTCGGGCCGCAGCTTTTGCAGTGTCGGACCCGCTTGTTGAATGCATCCGCTTCGGTCCACCAACAGGAACATCGGGCAAAGCGTTTCCAGAAGATCTGCCAGTTCCTGAGCATGTGTCATCTGTTCCGAGCCCCCAGATCAAAATGGCGCCCCTCGGCAAAGGCGCTTTCGACCAAAATGATTGAAATAATTTCACAACACTCCTGACGACCCTCATGCGACAGCATCACCAGCGCACCATAATCATCGGCCATCGCGCGCAGGACCCCGACCATAACACTGGAAAATCCCGGTAAGTCCGGAAGGCAGCACAACTGGTATTCCGTGGCTGAAAGCTCTCTCAACTCAAGCGCAGGCAAAGTCAGATCAGAGACAGCCAGTCTCACGCGATCCGCAAGATCATCTAGGGAATGAAGAAACTCGACATAGGTGACACCCCCAAACCTGAGCAGTCGGCGCAGCCCTTCCATGTTCGGATGGGACACCAGATATGTTCCTAGATCTTCAAGGATTTCCGCCTGTGGTCGGTTGAGGTCAATACTCAGGGCCTCGAGCAACCGGGTCGTCATGTCATCGTCATAGATGAGCATGGCTTCAAACTCGACAAACCCAAGCCGCGCACCTTCGGTCACGCGAACCCAGCAGGATTGCCCGTAGGTCGCGCCGACAAAGGACTGTATCGCCCGATTGATCAGACCATGCATCGGATGCCTCAGATTGGTGTCCTTGGCACTGTGGTCTGAGAAACCTTAACAAATAGCCAAAATTCGCCCCGAGTTGCTGTGAATGCAACTGAGTATCAAGACGACTCTACCCACCTTGTCAGAAGTCCGTCGGCGCGCCGCCTTCGGCCTTGCGGCGTTCGACGAACTCGGCCAGTTCCTCGCGAATACCATCGTCCATCGGAGGGGCCTCAAAGCTCGAGATGATCTCTTTGAACATGTGATGCGCACGCTCAGCCGTCCAGATGCCTCCGGCGGCCTCCCAGCCTTCATAGTTCTTCCAGTCACTCAGGAAGGGCTGGTAGAAGGCCGTGCTGTAGCGATCCTGTGTATGCTGGATGCCAAAAAAGTGACCGTCATTGCCAACCGCTCGAATGGCATCCAAAGCAATCTCATCCGGCCCGGTCGCGGTCAGATCAGGGTTCATATAGCGCTGAATTTGCTGCAAAACCTCGCAATCCATGATGAATTTTTCCGGGCTGGCGATCAGGCCGCCCTCCAGCCAACCGGCGGCGTGGTACACCATGTTGGTGCCCGACTGTACGGCCGCCCAGAGCGAGTTCGAGGTTTCCCACACGGATTGCCCGTCTGGCACATTGGCCGCACACACACCGGATGAACGCAGCGGCAGCCCATAATATCGCGCCATCTGCCCGGTCATCTGTGTCGAGCGCATGTATTCCGGCGTCCCAAAAGCGGGCGCGCCTGATTTCATGTCCACATTGGATGTGAAAGTTCCGATTACACAGGGGATACCAGGGCGCACATATTGGAACAGAGCGATGGCGCACAAGGCTTCGGCCAGGGACTGTGCAACCGCACCCGCCATCGTTACTGGTGCCATTGCCCCCGCCAGCGTAAAGGGGGTTACGACAATCGCCTGCCCGCGCCGCGCCAATCTAAGGCAACCATCTATCATCGGATGGTCATGCTTCAACGGCGAGGTCGAGTTGATGTTGGTGTACATCCGTGGCGAGGCCTCGAATTCCTCGTGGCTGAGACCGCCCGCGATGCGCACCATCTCCATCACATCTTCAACACGTTCCTTACCCAACGAATAAGCGTGCATCGCCTTGTCGGTCAGGGTCAGCTTGTCATACAGCACATCCAGATGCCGGACACTGGCATGAATATCGACGGGTTCTACAGGATATCCGCCTGCGAAGTGAATACAGTTGAAGTACTGCGTCAGTTTCAGAAGATTCTGGCACATCTCGCGATTGCCCGGCACTTTCTTTCCGATCTCCATGTCCCAGTAATTGGGCGGAGATGAAACGTTGCCAAACAGGATATTCTTTCCACCTATCTCGATCCTGTGGTCAACATTTCGGGGGGTAATGGAAAACTGGCTGGGCGCCTTGGCGATCATCTCCATGACAAAATCGCGCCCCATGCGGACGTTGTCACCATTGATCGTGCACCCCGCTTCGCGCAGGATGCCGATTGCCTCTTCGTTGTAGAATTCGATCCCGATCTCTTCCAGAATTCGCATGGCCCCTTCATGGATCGCTTCGATCCCGGCCTGATCCAGCGGTTCAGTCGGGCGATCTATATTGATGGGTGGGTCCCACGGCATCTGGTCAATCACCGCGCTACCCCTGCGCGCTGCCGCACCTGCGCGTCCTCCGCCGCGGCGTTTGCGTGTGTTGGTTTCGGCCATGGTTGCCTCCGTTCTGGCTTGGTACAAGCAAGACCCGAAGACGCGTTTCTGGCCGCTCCATCTGCGACAGAGCTTGTCGGTTTTCTATAATTGTTCGTCGATTTTCGGGATCAACACATCATTTTTCGGCCAGCCACGCTGGAATGTGACCGATATCCGGAAGGACCACATCCGCCATCGGTGCCAGCGCATCTGCTTCTGCCAATCCGGTCAAAACGCCAATGGTGATCATCCCGGCTGCGCGCCCCGCTTGCAGGTCATGAACACTGTCACCCACCATTGCAATGCGCGACGGCTCGACCCCGACCTGTGCGGCAAAGGCCAGCAACTGACCTGGCCCCGGTTTGAACCCATGACCACTGTCATACCCAGCGATAAAATCAAAGTGTTCGCGTATTCCAGCAGATTCCAGATGCTGCAATGCCGGGTGCTCACTGTCATTTGTCGCAACGCCCAGTTTGATCCCGGATTGCTGCAACCCTTTTAGGAATGGACCCAACGGCACGGCAGGGGATTGAGGAGCGGCTGCGGCCTCGGCATTCATCATGTCCACAACTTCCTGCAATGTCACATCGTCAACATGCGCAATAAGCACCTCGGCGATTTCTTCGACCGTTGCGGCGATCACAATGCTATCCGTGGAATACCGCTCTTGCTCGAAGTCAAATCCGATGATGCTCCCGAGTTCCACCGCCCGGTCTACATCCCCCTTTGTCAGACGCATCAGCAACGACCGCCCGAAGGTTCCCCAGGTTTTGGCAAAATCGAACAAAGTGCCATCCTTGTCGAAGACGATTGCTTCTATTGGCATCGCGTGCTCCTGCGGAAAAGGTGTTCAGGTCCAGTGTACATCGCCACCGCCTGACAGAACCGCCCGCGCTTGGGCAGGGTGATCATAGGCGATCGAGTTGGCGTCACAAAACGCCATGACCCACGAATCGTCAAGCACTAGAAAATCGAGAACCGAAGCCAGAAAGTCCCGGTCACCGGCCCGATTGCGAACATCCCCGATCGAAGCACCTGTCGAGCCAAGAAAGACAGGCAAAAGCTCGTCATTGCTGACCAGCCAACCCAAGGCCGTCAGAGCAAGAGTCTCGGCTGAATCGGGCGAAATGGACATAAACAGTGCTCGGATCAGGTGATGGAAAGAGTTTGTTAACCAGACTCATAAACAATTTGTTCACGCATGCAATCAACGGTGAACGACTATGTCTGTGCAAGGCACCATCCTTGTCCTCGACGGGGTATCAACCAACCGCATAATGCTGAAGGTTCAACTGACCGCTGCCTGGTATCACGTGGTACAGGGTGGAAAACTTGAAGGGCTACAAGCCCTTGCGCGTCGCGTTCAGCCGGACCTTGTACTGACGGCACAGACATTGCCCGACGGAACAGCCGCAGATGTCAAGAAAGCCCTTACCGAAGTATCTGGCCTGGATGACGTGCCCGTTGTCGTACTTGCAGCACAGAATGACAAAAACGCGCGCCTGCGTGCCCTGAAAGACGGGCTGGACGATGTGTTGACGCATCCTTTCAAAGATACGTTGCTGCTGGCACGCATTCGCAGCCTTTTGCGTGCGCGCGCAGTTACTCAAGATTTGCAGGTCAGCAACGGATCACAACCTATTGGATTTGGGGAACCCGCCCCTGTCATGATCACCCCCCCGAACGCGGCCCGGGTTGATATCTTGACCAATACTGTCCGAACCGGTGCCCTTTGGCACAAGGCCTTGCAAGGCCAGCACCATTTCGATCTGTCCTGGCACCTTCAATCGAACTTGCAGGGCGTTTTGTCCGGACCGATACCGGACGCGATTGTGGTCGAACTGAGCTCGCACCCGTCCGCGCTGAATATCCTTGCAGATCTCAGGTCACGGGCAGCAACCCGGAACACTGTCCTGATTGGCGTCTTGCAAGACTACGATGCCGTGCAGGCCTCAGAAGCGCTGGACAGAGGAGCAGACGCCGTGTGCCTGGGGGGATTCTGCGCGCAAGAGATCCTGTTGCGGCTGAACAATCAGATTGCGCGCAAGGCGCGGCTTGATCATTTGCGCGTATCATTGAGAAAAGGGATCGCCGAGTCCTGGATTGATCCGCTGACCGGGTTGCACAATCGTCGTTACGCCATGCGGGCATTGGATCAGATCGTGCGCCAGTCTGCCCGTACCGGGTGTGGCTTTGCCGTCATGCTGGCGGATCTGGACCATTTCAAGGCCATCAATGACTGCCATGGCCACGGCGCCGGTGATTGTGTTCTGACGCTGGCCGCAAAACGCATGCAAAGCGCACTTGGATCCAAAGGTTTTGTCGCCCGTATCGGCGGTGAAGAGTTCATGTTCGCGGTGCCCGATGTGTCACAAAAGCAAGCCAGAAAACTGGCTGAGACCATCTGCGACAGCATTTGTCGCGCCCCGTTCCTGCTATCGGACCAAGGTTTACAGGTTAACGTCACGATCAGCATTGGGCTGGAGATGCCGCAATCGGGTCAGCCGGGAAAAGAACGCACGCCCGTTCCTGTAGAAGATATCCTGAAAGCCGCCGATAAAGCCCTTTACGCAGCAAAAAAAGCGGGGCGCAATCAGGTGAGTATCAGGCAAAGCGCCGCCTGAACCCGTCAATCCTTTTTCTTGTGTCCATGCGGCCCGCGTTCGACGATCTTTTGCAACCTGTCCGCATAAGACTGCCGCTCTGCGTCGCTCATGGCGGTGACGCGAGCCAGCCATCGTGTCTGCAAGGCTAGTTGCAGTTCTGCCGTTGCCTGCGACTGTTTCTGCAACAACACTTCAACGGCGACTGGTTCGAAGGGCACTGTGCGCAGTGCCAGGCTCAAGGCTTCAAAGTCCTGTCTGCGCCCCCTTAGGTCTTTTTCGCGTAGCGCAGACAGTTCCCCTCGCATCGCTTTTCGATCATCTTTCGGCAAAGAGCGATATAGCGCCGGGCCGAATCCCGGCGGTGCCTCGGTGTGATCTCCATCCTTCAGGCGCAGCACGGTTCCGACTGCAACACCGACAACCAACAGGTTCAGAGCCAATGACAAGACCAACAAAACCGTCATCCACCGGCGTTTCGGTTTAAGGGCAGCGTTCATTCTGTGCTCTCCAGAAAACTCGTGTCATATCCAAGGTCCGCCACAAAAAATGCCGCCTCTTGCGATGTCAGCAGATTGGCGGGATCGGGCAGGAACCCCGGCGCGGAAAAACCGATCCAGAGCCCCGCCGCACTGGCGGCGATCAAGCCGCCCACCCCCTGCCAGCCACCTACGTTGTCCATCATTCGATGCCAGATCGAAGATTGAGGTCGAGGTTCAGGCCCTAGGCGACTAAGACGGAGTTTTTCAGCATCTGTCTGGATGCGCACGGCCAGATCGTCGGGCAGCGCCGGTCGGTTCTGCCGAGCCTGCGCAAACAAATGATCCAGTTCCAGGTTTTCATCCGTCATCGTCATACCCCAGTTCTTCACGTCGCCCGGCCAGTATCGCGGTCAGACTTCGTTTGCCCCGCGCGGTCAAGCTTTCGACCGCTTCTACTGAAATTCCCATGATCCCGGCAATTTCAGGGTTGGGCAACTCTTCGATGTGGCGCAGAATCACTGCCTGCCTCTGCCTTTCCGGCAGCTGAGACAGGGCAAGCTGCAATGCATCCACGCGGGCCTCATCCTGCAGTCGGTCGGCTACGCTGGCTTTGCCATCTTCTGGCTCAGGAATATCCGACAACCTGCCGGGGGCCTTCCTGCGCCGGATGTCCACACACAGATTCAACGTCACGCGATACAGCCATGTCGACACTTTGGCCTGACTCGGCACCCATTCCGGCGCCATCTGCCACATCCGCATCATCGCCTCCTGCGTTACGTCTTCTGCCTCGGCCCGATTGCCCAACATACGCAACGCGACGGAATAACAAAGCGGCCCAAGGCGATCGGTTAAGACCCGCGCAGCCTGTGCGTCACCCTCAGCAAATTGGCTCAGCAACACATCGTCGCTGAGAGAGCTCGCGGTGCAACCCGCACCGCGAACATTGTGTAGGTGGGAGGTCAGGTTCTCCACCCTGCATCAGTTGTCGATTGCACCCGACTTGTGGTGCTTTTTCTTATGGTGCCGTCCCATCCGGTCTTTGGCATCGGCAAATTCCTGTTCCGATATTCCACCACTGTTATCTGCATCCATCCGGTCAAACATCTTGTCACCCCGGCGCGGTTTCGGCAACTCGTCCTGGCTTAGGAACCCGTCTTTGTTCGCATCGTTGTTTTCGAACATTTTGGTGACGCGGTCGTTTGCTTTTTTCTGAGCGGCGGCCTGCATCTCCTCAAGGCTGAGCTGGCCGTCCCCATCAGTATCCGCGGCCGAGAAACGCTCGGTGCGATGTGCTTCCATTTCCTGCTGTGTCACTTGACCGTCGCCATTGGCATCCAATTCCTGAAAGGACACTGGCTCACGACCACCCGGGCCAGCCGCCAGAACAGACGTGCCGGTGATTGCAACACCCGACAGGACAATCGCCGTGATGAACTTTGCGTTTTTCATTTCGGTTTTCCCTTGTTGACGCGGCCTGAGTGCCGCTGCTCATATCCATTCAAACGCGCGAGGCAGGGAATTCCGTCGCAGTGTCAGCAACTTTTTTTGAACCATCTCGGTATTTCACAACGTGGTTCACCCTAGGTGCGTTGCAAAGCGACGCACCCCCCTTTAAAAACCACCCGTTCAGGCGCATTATCCGCCAAAGATTACTGCGCGAGTTATATTATGACGGATCAGACGATCGACACCACAACCCAGAGCGAGCGTGAAACCTGGCCCGCTTTGGTCAAAGGGTTTCGGTGCAAGTGCCCTAGTTGCGGCGAAGGCAAGCTGTTGCACAGCTACCTGAAAGTGAATGACACCTGCTCGAACTGTGGACAGGAACTGTTTCATCATCGCGCCGATGATGGGCCCGCCTATCTGACGATCCTGCTGGTCGGGCATTTGTTGGCCCCGGCCCTGCACGTCTCGTATGTGAACTGGCGCCCGGACCCATGGGTAATGGCCATCGGGTTTTCCATTGCTTGCATTGCACTGTCGCTGTTTTTGCTCCCCCGTTTGAAAGGCGCTGTGGTCGCCTATCAGTGGGCGCGTCGTATGCACGGTTTTGGCAACGATTCATGAGCCGGAAGAAGCGATTGTTCTCGGCATGATGACCGACAAGACCGCCATCCGCGACGCCGCAACCGTCATCGTTTTGCGGAACAGGTGGACCAATCCGTCGATCCTGATGGGTCAACGTGGGTCCAAGGCTGTGTTCATGCCCAACAAATTCGTGTTCCCCGGTGGAGCGGTCGATCCGGCGGATGCGGATGTACCGCTTGCGACCGCACTGCCTGACCTGTGTTCTGAGCGGTTGGCGGAACAGGCGGAATCCGGAAAACAACACGCCCTTGCCGCCGCAGCAATTCGCGAGCTTTGGGAAGAGACAGGACTTGTCCTTGGCCAGACAGGACACTGGCCGGGCAGCATTCCCGACGACTGGCAGAGCTTTTCCGCCATGGGTTACGTGCCGTCGGCAGCTGCGCTACAATTTGTTTTTCGCGCAGTCACACCGCCCGGTCGCCCCCGCCGGTTCGATGCGCGGTTTTTTCTGGTCGATGCCGATGCGCTGCAGGGCGATCTGGATGATTTCAGCCATGCCTCGGACGAGCTGTCGCATCTGCAATGGGTGGAACTGGATCGGGCGCGCGACCTAGATTTGCCGTTTATCACCGAGGTTGTTCTGGCCGAGGTCGCGGCCCGGGTGACCTCACCCGAGCCGCCAGTATCGGTTCCGTTCTATCAGAACAACGAAGAAGCCAATCTGTTCCTGCGGCTCAGAGGCTATCCGATGCCCGAGCACGACTGACCGATCAGTTTCACCGCATCCGGCTGACAACCACCGTCACTTCGGGTTTTTTGCCGATTTCCGCTTTTGCCGTCTGACGCACAATCCGGCGCATTTCGTCTTCCAGCTTGTCGTCATCCCGTAGGGTCTTGGCTGCCGCCCGCATCAGGAACTGGTTCAGGTCTTCTTCCAACACCTCGACCAATCCGGCCCGGGACGTTCCAACCTCGGGCAGACCCATCGTATCGCACCACGGTTCGCCCAGCGGCTCGTCTTCTTCGTCCAGAACGACTGTCACAGTTACGTGGCCGTTCAGCGCCATGCGAATACGGTCCCGTACCACACCGTCCATCGCACCGATTTTCACTGTACCGTCCAGATAGGTACGCCCGGTTTCGACATAGTCGATCACCACGGGTGCATTGCCGCTGAGATCCAGCATGGTGCCGTTCACGGCCAGCACACCCGTTCTGCCACCCTGCTCAGCCAGTTTGACATGTTCGCGCAGGTGCCGGTGCTCTCCATGCATTGGGATCACAACTTGCGGATCGATCAGCGCGTGCACCTTCTCAAGATCGGGCCGGTTCGCATGGCCAGAGACATGATAGAGGCCCGAGCTGTCATCCACCACATCCACGCCCTTTTCACTGAGCTGGTTCATGATGAAAATCACGCCACGTTCATTTCCGGGAATGGTTTTTGACGAGAACAGGAACAGGTCGCCTTCGGACAGTTCCAGACCACGGTACTTGCCGCGGGCCAGTTGCGCGCTTGCCGCACGGCGCTCGCCCTGGCTGCCGGTCACGATCAGCATCAGGTTCTGGCGCGGCAGGTCCAGCGCCTCTTCCGCGCTGATCACCTTGGGGAAGTCCGACAGGATACCGGTTTCAGTCGCGGCCTCGATCATCCGCCGCATTGCGCGCCCCAGCAACACAACTGAACGCCCCGCGCGTGCGCCCGCCTCGGCCAATGTTTTAACCCGTGCCACGTTCGACGCGAAGGTGGTAGCCACAACCATACCCTCGGCGTTTTCGACTAGCTTTGTAATCTCTGGCCCAACCTCGGATTCCGAACGGCCCGGATGCGCCGAGAAAACATTCGTGCTGTCGCAAACCAACGCCTTGACACCCGGCTTGGAAATCTCGGCCCACAGGTCGGGATCAAAGGCTTCGCCCACGACTGGGTTTGCATCTAGCTTGAAATCACCCGAGTGCACCACGCGCCCTGCGGGCGTGTCGATGACCAAAGCAGCACTTTCCGGTATCGAATGTGAAACCGGAAGGAAGCCCACCGTAAACGGTCCGACTGAGACCGTTTCGGGCCAAGAGGACACGGTTGTCACCGCATCGGTCGGGTGCGCGTATTCTTCCATCTTGCGACGTGCGATATTGGCCGTGAAAGCCCGGGCATAAATCGGTGCTCCCAGTGCCTCATAGCAATGCGCCACGGCGCCGACATGGTCTTCATGCGCATGGGTGATGAAAACGCCATCCAGCCGGTCGGCCCGTTCTTTCAACCAGGAAATATCCGCATAGATCAGGTCGACGCCCGGTGTTGTGTCCATATCGGGAAAGGTGACACCCAGATCCACCAGGATCAGGCGTTCCTGCCCGGGCTGACCATATCCGTACACGTAGACATTCATACCAATTTCGCCCGCGCCACCCAGCGGCAGGTAGATCAATCTTTCACTGCTCATATCGAGCCATTATCCTTGTTATAGCGATGAATCACGGTCAAGCCGTGCATCGTCAAATCATCTTCGATTACGTCGAACCCCACGTCGGCCTGATCGAACAAGGGGGCCAACCCTCCGGTTCCCACGACTTTCATCGGCATTCCATATTCGGCCTTGATCCGCGCGATCAGCCCCTCGATCAGGCCGGAATACCCCCAATACACGCCTGACTGGATACAACCAACCGTATTCGTACCGATCACCTTCTCGGGACGCGTGATGTCGATATGCGGCAGTGCGGCTGCGCCCTGATGCAAAGCCTCAAGGCTGAGATTCACACCCGGAGCGATGACGCCCCCAACATAGGCACCGTCCGCGGCGACAACGTCGAAATTTGTTGCAGTACCAAAGTCCACCACGACGACATTGCCGCCATGACGGTCAAATGCACCAACTGCATTGGCCAGTCGATCCGGGCCCGGCACGGTCCCCTGATCCACGCGCGGCGGCACGGGCAACAGGCAATCCGGCCTACCTACCACCAGCGGCCTGCACCCAAAAAAGCGATCGGCAAAGATGCGCAGGTTGAACACCACGCGCGGCACGGTCGACGCAATGATGACATCCGAGATATTCGCCTCGATCCCGTAATGTTTCACCAGCGTCGAATACCAGGTGAAATAGGCGTCCGCCGTGCGTGCATGATGGGTCGAGGTGCGCAGGGTGCACAGAAATTCCTGACCGTTCCAGATCGAGAAGACTGTATTGGTATTGCCGCAATCAATGGCCAGAAGCATTTGCGCCCCTTTCAGAAATAGACATCCGCCGCAGGAATGCTCACGCGGCCTTTGGCGGTGTTTAAGACAAGGTTACCGCCTGCGTCTACCGTTTCGAAGGTCCCAACCGTCTCAGACGTGCCGGTACGGGCCGTAATAACCTCGCCCAGCCGGGCAGCACGGGACAGCCACGCGGTGCGAATGGGTTCGAACCCGTAGGTAACAAACTGAGTTTCATATTTGGCATAGGCTGAAGCAAGCTCGGTCAGAAAATCCTCGGGCGTGACGTTTGCACCGGTTTCCGACAAAAGAGAGACAGGTCGGACCGCGCCCGGTTCCACCGCGTCGGCGTCTGGGGCGTTGGCCAGATTCACACCAATACCGATCGACAGATACGCCACACCACGCCCCTGCCCGGCGCTTTCCAGCAAAATACCAGCAAGCTTGCCACCGTTCAGTAGTACGTCATTGGGCCATTTCAACGACAGCCCCGCCGCACGCCCCGTCACAGAGACACAAGCGTCAAACAGAGCCAGTGCCGCAACAAAACTGCGCAGAGCCGCCTGTTCTGGAGCACCTTCAGGGCGCATCAAAAGGGTCGCGGCAAGGTTGCCCATAGGGTTGGCCCATGACCGTCCGCGTCGCCCACGCGCAGCCGTCTGATGATGCGCCATGATCCACACAGGACCACGGGCATTGGGGGCAATCCGCGCTGCTTCGTTGAGTGTGCTATCAACTTCCTGCACCTCGTGCAGGCCATAGCCTTGTGGCCACTTGGTCATATCAAAAAGGCCCGGTCACGCGACCGAGCCCCCTCTTTCAGATTGTGCAAAACGTTCAGTTGACAAGAGTTGCCGCCGCAGCCGCCGCAGCGCCCTCGATCCCAAACTGATAGAAGACCCCGATCAGCATCAGCGCCGCGGACCCCATCAGGGCGACCCACAGAACGGGTGTCGACCGCGTTTCAATCGGGTCTTCGTTCTCGGCCCCGAAATACATGTAGAACACAATCCGCAGGTAATAGAAGGCGCCAATTACCGATGCGATGGCTGAAACTACAACAAGGCCGGTCAAATCGGCACTTACACCAGCCCGCCAAACACCAAACTTCGCAAAGAAACCCAGCATCGGTGGCACACCGGCAAGCGAGAACATCAGGATCAGAACAGCAAGGGCCTTGCCCGGATCACGTTTGGAATACTGGCGCAGCGCATCAATGTCAGTGACGGGTTTGCCGTCGCGTTCCATCATCAGGATAAACGCAAACGTGCCGATGTTCATGGTCACGTAAATCGCCAGATACATCAGCATCGCCTGAATACCCAACTCGGTGCCAGCCGCCAGACCGATCAGCGCATAGCCCATATGGGCAATCGACGAGAACGCCATCAGTCGCTTGATGTCGCGCTGACCAATTGCGGCAACCGCCCCCAGCAGCATCGACAGCACCGACAGCAAAACGATCACTTGCTGCCAGTCTTTGACCACACCTCCGAAGGCGTCATGCAGCAGGCGTGCAAACAAGGCCATTGCCGCGACTTTCGGGGCGGTGGCAAAAAAGGCCGTAATTGGCGTCGGCGACCCTTCATAGACATCCGGTGTCCACATATGGAACGGAACAGCCGAAACCTTGAATGCCAGACCCGAAATCAGGAAGATCAGGCCAAACAACAGACCAACCGAGACGTCCCCATGATGGACCGTCTGAATAATGCCCGAGAACAGTGTCGTGCCTGTGAACCCGTAAACCAGCGAAGCACCATACAGCAGCAGACCTGAACTGAGGGCGCCCAGAACAAAGTATTTCAGCCCTGCTTCGGTTGATTTCGCGCTGTCACGACGCAGCGCGGCAACAACGTACAGCGCAAGGGATTGCAGCTCGAGTCCCATGTAAAGAGACATCAGATCGCCCGCGCTCACCATCATCATCATACCGACGGCTGCAAGGGCCACCAGCAACGGATATTCAAAGCGCAGCAGACCCCGGCGCGCCATGTATTCCTGGCTCATCACCAGAACGGCACCTGCCGACAAAAGGATGGCAACTTTGGCAAAACGCGCGAACCCGTCATCCACGAACATGCCATTGAAGGCTACGTTGGTGCCACTGCCCTGGGTAGCGATCCAGATCGCCAGAACCGCCATCAGGCCCGCCGTAGTCCAGACCAGAACCGAAGCCAGCCCGTCTTTCGAGGTGTAGACAGCCCCCAACAGAGCCACCATCGCATAGATCGCCAGAACGATTTCCGGCAGGATAATTGTCAGATCAGCCTGGATCATGTCTCCAAAGCTCCCTTAATGCGAAGCGGCAGTCTGGGTCGCAGCCTTAGCCGCGGCCAGAGCCGTGTCATAGTTCGAAATGAGTGCCGTCGTCGATTGGCCGATCACATCGGTCACCAGTGACGGGTAAACGCCCAGAAGGATCGTCATCACGATCAGCGGGGCAAAAATCAGCCGCTCGCGCGAGCTCATGTCGGTCATCGCCTTCAGGCTTTCCTTGATCAGATCCCCGAAGACAACGCGACGGTAGAGCCACAGCGCGTAGGCTGCCGAGAAGATCACACCGGTCGCCGCAACAGCAGTCACCCAGGTGTTGACCTGGAATGTGCCCATGAGTGTCAGGAACTCACCAATAAACCCGCTGGTGCCCGGCAGGCCGACATTGGCCATGGTGAACAGCATGAAGACCAGCGCGTAGGCGGGCATCCGGATGACCAGACCGCCATAGGCATCGATATCCCGTGTGTGCATCCGGTCATAGATCACACCGACGCAAAGAAACAGTGCGGCAGAGATAAAGCCGTGGCTCAGCATCTGGAAAATCGCGCCGTCAATGCCCTGCTGGTTCGCAGCAAAGATTCCCATCGTGACAAAACCCATATGCGCGACCGAGGAATACGCGATCAGCTTTTTCATGTCTTCCTGCACCAGTGCCACCAGCGAGGTATAAACAACCGCTATAGCTGACATCCAAAGCACAAGATCAGTCATCACCGCCGAGCCAACTGGGAACATCGGCAGGCTGAACCGCAGGAAGCCGTAGCCGCCCATCTTCAACAGGATCGCGGCCAGCACGACCGAGCCCGCCGTCGGCGCTTGAACGTGCGCATCGGGCAACCAGGTGTGCACCGGCCACATCGGCATTTTCACCGCAAAAGACGCGAAGAAGGCCAGGAACATCAGCGTTTGCATACCGCCGGTGACATAGATGCCCAACACGCTGAAACTCTCGGATGCGAACTGATGGGCCATCAGCGCTTCGATATCCGTGGTGCCCGCGTCAGCATACATTGCGACCATGGCCACCAGCATCAGCACCGAGCCAAGGAAGGTGTAAAGGAAGAACTTGAAGCTGGCATAGATACGATCCTTGCCGCCCCAGATACCGATGATCAGGAACATCGGGATCAGACCCGCCTCGAAGAACAGGTAGAACAGCACCAGGTCCAGCGCCATGAACACGCCCAGCATGAGCGTTTCCAGCAGCAAGAAAGCAATCATGTATTCTTTGACTCGGTCCGTCACATTCCAGCTGGCCAGAATGGTCAGCGGCATGATGAAAGTGGTTAGCAGCACGAACAGAACGCTGATGCCATCCACACCCATCTTGTATTTCAGGCCCATCAGCCATTCACCCTCTTCCACCATCTGGAAACCGGTGTTCGAAGGATCAAAGCCTGTGTAGATGCCAATTGACACCAGAAACGTCACAGTTGTCGCCAGCAACGCAATCCACTTGGCGTTGCGCTGCGCTGCAACGTCGCTGCCGTGCAGGAACAGCGCCAGAATGCCTGCTGCGATGGCGGGGATAAAGGTGACAATAGATAGGATATTGTCCATTAGTGTGCGCCTCCGCCGATCGACATCCAGGTGACAAGGGCCGCAATGCCCAAAACCATCCAGAAGGCGTAAGTAAAGATGTACCCGGTCTGCGCCTTGCCTGCGAGGCGGGTGAAGAAGGGAACCACGCCCATAGCAACCCCATTCAGGAAGCCGTCAATCGTGTTGCCGTCACCGCGTTTCCATAAGAACCGGCCAAGGGCGACAGTGGGTTTGACAAAGATCGCGTCGTAGATTTCGTCGAAATACCATTTGTTCAGCAGGAACAGGTACAGCGGACGCTGGTTTGCTGCCAAACGTGCGGGCAGAGACGTGTTCACGATGTAGAACCAATAGGCCACGATAAAGCCAAGCACCATCGCAACGAATGGTGAAACCTTGACCCATTTCGGAGCCGCATGCGCATCGTCCAGAATGTGGTTGTCCGGCGCCATATAAAGCGCCCCTTCACCCGGCTCGCCCGCAAACACATAATGGTGGTCCCCGCCCTCTGCGGCATTCTCACCATGCGCGGCGTCATCAGCATGGCTGTCATCGGCATGGCTGTCTTCGCCGTGCGACGCATCCGCCGCCGCGTGATCACTGGCCTTGGCATGCTCTGAGGCTTCTGCAACCGGAATACCGTAGAATTTGCCGACCTTATCCGCATGGCCAAAGAAGTTTCCGTACCAGATCATGCCCGCGAATACCGCACCCAGCGACAGTACACCCAGCGGCACCAGCATGACCATCGGGCTTTCATGTGCGTGATCATGCGTGTGCTTGTCGCCGCGCGGCTCGCCATAGAAGGTCAGGAAGATCAGACGCCAGCTGTAGAACGAGGTGAACGCGGCAGCAACAACCAGCAACCAGAAGCCATAGCTTGACCCGCCCGCATAGGCGCTTTCGATAATTGCGTCCTTTGACAGGAAACCGGCAAACCCAAAGGTGGTCAGCGGGATGCCAACACCGGTAATCGCCAGAGTTCCGATCATCATCGCCCAGAAGGTATAGGGGATCTTCTTCCGCAGACCGCCATATTCGGTCATCTCCTGCTCGTGATGCATCGCGTGGATCACAGAACCGGCCCCAAGGAACAACAACGCCTTGAAAAAGGCATGCGTAAACAGGTGGAACATCGCCGCCGAATACATGCCCACGCCCGCCGCCACAAACATGTAGCCTAGCTGCGAACAGGTCGAATACGCGATGACACGTTTGATATCGGTCTGAACCAGACCAACAGTAGCAGCGAAGAACGCGGTTGAGGCGCCAAGAACAGTGATGAACCCTGTCGCGCCCGGTGCGAACTCCATCAGCGGGGACATGCGGCAGACCAAAAAGACGCCTGCGGTCACCATGGTCGCAGCGTGGATCAGTGCTGACACAGGCGTCGGGCCTTCCATCGCGTCCGGCAACCATGTGTGCAGGATCAACTGCGCCGATTTACCCATGGCACCGATGAAGAGCAGAACGCAGATCACTTCGATCGCGGTCCATTCCCCCCACAGGAAATGCAGCTTCTCTTCTGCCAGCGCAGGAGCAGAGGCAAAGATATCCGAGAAGTTGATACTGTCGGTCAGGAAGAACAGCGCGAAGATGCCCAGAGCAAAACCAAAGTCGCCAACCCGGTTGACCACAAAGGCCTTGATTGCCGCCGCATTGGCCGAAGGCTTGCGATAATAGAACCCGATCAGCAGGTATGAGGCGACGCCCACACCTTCCCAGCCAAAGAACATCTGCACCAGATTATCCGCCGTCACCAGCATCAGCATGGCGAAAGTGAAGAAGGACAAATAGGCAAAGAAACGCGGCTTATAGCTTTCGCCTTCGCGCCATTGCGGATCGTGATCCATGTAGCCGAAGGAATACAGGTGCACGAGCGCCGAAACGGTTGTCACCACGATCAGCATGATCGCCGTCAGTCGGTCCAGACGGATGGCCCAGCTTGTCGAAAGCGAGCCGCTTTCGATCCAGCGCATGATCTCGATCTGCTGTGTGTGCCCGTCGAAGGTGAAGAACACGATCCAGGACAGCAGACAGGCCAGGAACAGCAGGCCCGTCGCCGTCCACATGGCAGCTTTCTGGCCAATGAACTTCCAGCCGAACCCGCAAAGCAGCGCGCCCACCAGCGGGGCAAAGAGGATGGTGGTTTCCATGTTCCCTTACCCCTTCATCATATTGACGTCTTCAACCGCGATCGTACCGCGGTTGCGGAAGAAACAGACCAGAATGGCCAGACCAATCGCCGCCTCGGCTGCTGCAACGGTCAGCACGAACAACGTGAACACCTGCCCGACCAGATCGCCGAGGAAACTGGAAAACGCCACAAGGTTGATATTCACCGCCAGCAGCATCAGTTCGATGCTCATCAGCAGGATGATGACGTTCTTGCGGTTCAGGAAGAGACCGAAGATGCCGATGACGAACAGCGTCGCCGCGACCGTAAGATAGTGTTCAAGTCCGATCATAGCTTCGCTCCTGGCGAGTCGGGGTAGTAGAGTTTGCAGCCGCAGGTGTAGTCGATGCGCTTGTGGTTTTTGGTTCGAGCAAAGAACTTCCGGATATCTTTCGTGAATGAATATCGATGTTCGGATGCAATCTGCTTCAGTTCGGCTACTGTTGTCTCAGCGGTTAGTCCGATGGGACCTTCTGGCTTTTGTATCAGATCAATAGAACTTGGCACGTAACCGGCGATGTTGGTCGGCCTATATTCTCCATAGATAACGATACCTTCTCCGCTGCCGCAGTTTTGAAAGAACAGGCTTTGTTTCGGGCTGCAACCGTCTCCGGCATTCACACGTTGTCCAATGCGTCCATTGCCAATATTGACTACGGCTTCTCCGGAGAACGTTTCAAATTGCCCTCTACCGCCATTTACAAAGCTGCAATCGGAGTTCATTCGATTTAACTTGTAACCCTCGTTCTGCGGCGCACTCTCACACGCCAACAGCGACGCCGGAGCTAGCGCAAGACAAGCCGTCATGGCTATAACTTTCAAAAGTTCGCCTCTCACAACCCCTGCCCCGGTTTCACGTCCTTCAACTCCATCGCCTTGGCCGGGTCACGCATCATCTGGCCGATAATGTCCTGACGCTTGATGTCCTTGCGGTGGCGCAGCGTCAGAACGATGGCGCCGATCATGGCCACCAGCAGGATCAGGCCCGCCAGTTGGAACAGAAGGAAATATTGATCGTAAAGGATGAGGCCAAGCGCCTCGGTGTTGTGGCGGTCTGCCGGGACCGGCTGCGCCAGATTGGCCGCAGCACCCTGTGCGCTGTCCCACGCCCCGAAAGCCATGACAAACTGCATCAGGATGATCAGGCCAATCAGCAGTGCCAGCGGCATATAGCGCGCCATTTCGGCCTTGAGCTCGGCAAAGTCCACGTCCAGCATCATCACCACGAAGAGGAACAGAACCGCGACCGCGCCGACATAGACGATAACCAGCAGCATCGCCACGAACTCGGCCCCCAGCAGCACGAACAACCCTGCCGAGGACAGAAACGCCAGGATCAACCACAGGACCGAGTGCACCGGCTGGCGGCTGATCACCGTGAACAGCCCGCCGGTGATGGCGCTGATGGCAAACAGGTAGAAGGCAAAGACGGTCATTGATCCTCATCCTCGTTGTCGCCCATGACCTCTTGCGCCAGATCCAGCGCGCGGGTCATGGCCGGGATGCCGGCAAAGACCGACATCTGACCGATCGTTTCCACGATCTCTTGTTTCTTCGCGCCCGCTTCCAGCGCATGACGCACGGTCTGGCGCACGGCCGAATCCGCCTGAGCGCCCTGACAGGTCAGCCCGGCCAGCGTCAGCAACAGGCGCGTTTTGGCATCCAGCCCGTCCTTGTTGACGGTGTTGCCGAACATCATCTCCATGACCTCTTTGGGCATGGTCGGCCACAGCGCCTCGAACCCTTTGGGCGAGAAGCTTTCCATCGCCGGGTTCATCGCCTTGGCCATGTCCTGAGCTTGCTTCATCATCAGCTCGAACGGATTTGTCGGGCTGTCACTCATCGGTACGGTGCGTCCAGTTCCAGATTGCGCGCGATCTCGGCTTCCCAGCGCTCGCCGTTCGACAGGAGTTTTTCCTTGTCGTAGAACAGCTCTTCCCGGGTTTCCGTCGCGAATTCAAAGTTCGGGCCTTCGACGATGGCATCGACCGGGCATGCCTCTTGGCAGAAGCCGCAATAGATGCACTTGGTCATGTCGATGTCATAGCGCGTGGTGCGGCGGCTGCCGTCCGCGCGGGGTTCGGCATCGATGGTGATGGCCTGTGCCGGGCAAACCGCCTCGCACAGTTTACACGCGATGCAGCGCTCTTCACCGTTTGGATAGCGGCGCAGGGCGTGTTCACCGCGAAACCGCGGGGACAGAGGGCCTTTTTCGTGCGGATAGTTCAGGGTGGCCTTGGGCGAGAAGAAATACTTCATCCCCAGTTTGAAGCCGACCCAGAAATCCTGAAGCAGAAAGTACTTGGCAGCGCGGGTATAGTCGATTTGGGTCATATCAGCCTCCTACGCTCCAACGGGCGAATGCGCCCCAGAACCAGTCGAATTTCGCCGCAAAGGCCACAAAGACTACCCAAACCAGCGAGAACGGCAGGAAAACTTTCCAACCCAACCGCATCAGCTGGTCATAGCGGTAGCGAGGCGTGATGGCCTTGACCATCGCGAAGATGAAGAAGAAGAACGCCATCTTGGCGACCATCCACAGTACGCCATCGGGTAGGCCCGGGATTGGCGACAGCCAGCCGCCGAAGAACAGCAGCGAGGTCAGCGCGCACATCAGGAAGATCGCGATGTATTCACCGGCCATGAACAGCAGGAAGGGTGTGGCCGAATATTCGACCTGATAACCCGCCACCAGTTCCGATTCCGCTTCGGGCAGGTCAAACGGCGGTCGGTTGGTCTCGGCCAGCGCCGAAATGAAGAACAGAAAGACCATCGGGAAATGCGGCAGCCAGTACCAGCTGAAGAAGCCGAACGACCCATCCTGCGCGCGGACGATGTCACCAAAGTTCATCGACCCGGTCGAGATGATCACACCGATGATGATCAGACCGATGGAAACCTCGTATGAGATCATCTGCGCGGCTGAGCGCAACGAGCCGAGGAACGGGTACTTTGAGTTCGACGCCCAACCGCCCATGATCACGCCATAAACCTCAAGCGAGGACACGGCGAAGACATAGAGGATTGCGACGTTGATGTCCGACAGGACCCAGCCATCATTGAACGGGATCACCGCCCAGGCGATCATCGCCAACACGAAAGAGGTGAGCGGCGCGAGGATGAAAACCGTGCGGTCGGCCCCCGCGGGGATCACGACCTCTTTGACGACGTACTTCAACGCATCCGCCACCGATTGCAGCAGGCCGTAAACGCCGACCACGTTAGGGCCGCGGCGCATCTGGACAGCGGCCCAGATCTTGCGGTCGCCATAAACAAGGAACAACAGCGAGATCATCACGAAGGCAACAACAGCAAGCACTTGCGCCAGAATGATGATGGCTATTCCGCCGGGGGTGTTAAAGAATTCAGCCATTGGTCCTCACACCGTGGGTATTCCGTTTTTCGCGCGCGATGCAAAGGCCAGATGCCTGCGCAAACTGCGGCTGGGTCGGCGCGTTGGTGTAAACAGCATCTGCCGCCATTGCGCCACCCTTTTTCTTTCGTTTCACGCACATTTCCGGCGCAGTCAGGTGCCACCCGACCACAGCGCTGGTTTGCGATATGAAACTGCTTTCGTTCATTCCGCCGCAATCTTCTCAGCTTTGCGGGCTTGCGCCTGCGCCGAAAGCTCGGCCATCAGTTGCGAGGCCCGTGCGATCGGGTTGGTCAGATAGAAATCCTTGATCGCATTGCGGAAGGCCGCCTTGCCCAAAGACCCGGCCTCCAGCGCTTGAACCTCATTCTCAATCACCTCGTCGATGCGGGCCAGATGGGGAACCGCATCGATCAAGGCTGTGCGCAACTGCGCCAGTGAGTCATAGGGGAGCGTCGCCTCCAACTCGGCCGACAGCGCACGCAGGATGGCCCAGTTTTCCTTGGCCTCACCAGGCGCAAACCCGGCGCGCATCGCCAGTTGCGGGCGGCCTTCCATGTTCACGAACAGACCGTTTTCCTCGGTATAGGCCGCGCCCGGCAGGATCACATCTGCGCGGTGCGCGCCCCGATCCCCGTGGCTGCCCTGGTAGATCACAAAGGCGCCTTCGCCGATTTCGACCTCATCCGCACCAAGGTTATAGATCACATCCGCAGCATTGATTGCTTCCATACCGCCATCGTTGGTGGCGTCCACATCCATCGCGCCCACGCGCGACGCCGCAGTGTGCAGAATGATCAGGCCGCTTTCCGTATTTGCGGCAATTGTTTGCGCGGCAGCCAGAACAGCTCCTCCATCCGCCTCCTGCAGCGCTCCCTGCCCGACGATAACCAGCGAGCGTTTGCCCCTGATTTCATCATCGCCGCCCATGTCAACAACCTTTTGCAGCGCTGCGCGATCATCGCCCACATGATGGTACCCATAAGTCAGATCGATCGCTGGACCCACCAAAGCGACTTCGGCCCCGTGCGCCCACGCCTTGCGGATACGCGCGTTCAAAACCGGTGCTTCATCGCGCGGGTTGGTGCCGATCAGAAGGATGCGTTCCGCGTCGTCGATGTCTTCAATCGCGGCGGTCCCGGCATATGCGCCACGGTTTCCGGCCGGAAGGTTGGCCCCATCGGTGCGGCACTCAACAACTCCGCCTTGCCCTTCGATCATCTGTTTCAATGCGAATGCGGCCTCGACCGGTACCAGATCACCGACGATACCGGCTGGCTTCTCAGCACCTTTCAGTGCTTCTGCGGCCTTGGTCAGTGCTTCCGACCATGAGGCCGGGCGCAGCTTGCCGTTTTCGCGGATGTAAGGTTTGTCCAATCGCTGACGCCGCAACCCGTCCCAGACAAAGCGGGTTTTGTCGCTGATCCACTCTTCATTCACTCCGTCATGATTGCGAGGAAGGAAGCGCATCACCTCGCGCCCTTTGGTATCGACACGAATGTTCGATCCCAGCGCGTCCATAACGTCGATGCTTTCGGTTTTGGTCAATTCCCACGGGCGCGCCGTAAACGCATAAGGTTTCGAGGTCAGCGCCCCAACCGGGCACAGGTCGATAATGTTGCCCTGCAGGTTCGAATCCAGCGTCTGGTTCAGATACGAGGTGATCTCGGCATCCTCACCGCGCCCTGTCTGACCCATCTGAGTAATCCCAGCGACTTCGGTGGTAAAGCGCACGCAACGGGTGCAACTGATGCAGCGGGTCATTGCCGTACCCACAAGCGGTCCCAGATCCAGATCATCAACCGCGCGCTTGGCTTCTTTGAACCGCGAACCGGACAGGCCATAAGCCATCGCCTGATCCTGAAGATCGCACTCTCCGCCCTGATCACAGATCGGGCAATCCAATGGGTGGTTGATCAGCAGGAACTCCATCACCCCTTCGCGGGCCTTCTTGACCATGGGAGAGTTCGTCTTGACCACCGGTGGCTGCCCTTCTGGCCCCGGGCGCAGATCGCGTACCTGCATCGCGCAGGATGCAGCCGGTTTCGGCGGACCGCCCACCACTTCAACCAGACACATCCGGCAGTTTCCCGCAATCGACAGACGCTCGTGATAGCAGAAACGCGGCACCTCGACCCCGGCCTGCTCACAGGCCTGTATCAGGGTCATCGCACCTTCGACTTCGATTTCCTGCCCGTCGATATTGATCTTGCGGAGGTCAGACATGGCTCTCAGTTCGCTCTCAAATAAACGCCAATGGCGCTGTTTCTTTGGATTTCCTTCTGCCCCAAAGAGCAGAATGTTTTGGGGTTGTCGTAGGACACGCCGTTTTTCGCCAGATAAGCCTCGCCCTTGGCCCGCATCCGATCCTTTTCAGCATCCGACTCGACATATGAGCGGATTTCCGTGTCCGAGTACCCCAGATTATTCGCTTTGGACCGCAGTCCCCACATCACACTGATCGCTTTCAATCGCCGCCCGCTGATCGACGGGCAGAACTCGGAAATCTCATTTGCAATGGCGATGTAGTAGAGTTCGTTGTCGATCTCTTTGACATCCCTCAAGGGCGGCTTTGCTTCTACAACCGTCGGCAAGGCCATCAGCGATGCGAGGGCGACCAATTTTACAACAGACATGGGTTTTCCTTTCGTCTTGGACTGTCCAAGACGAAGCGGTTCGCAGCTGCTAGGCAATAACACCCTGCCCGCCCACCAGAGATATGGAAAAACACCGGTCATGGCCGCTGGCAGGTTCCTGCAAATGTCAGTTGATCATTGCTGATGCTAAGGTTCTGCGGGTCTGTATCCGGACCCACCGTCCACGAAATCCGAGACGACCCGAAGTTCTGGATGCAGAATTTGGTTCCTTCATGACGTCCGGCCTCGCGCGCTCCATCGAGTGAAGCAGAGACGCCTTTGACGACAACCGTAAAGTCCGCAGGCGAGGTTTTCTTGTCGACCACCTTCGCCTTGGTTCTGAACGACTTGCCATCAAACAAAAGCCGATCTGCCGACGGCTTAACCAGACCGCAAGCGGAAACACCAGCCAATGCCAGCGCAACAATAAGGGCTTTGGGGGCCTTCATACTTTCCCTCTTTGTTTTCTGTTCCGCTGCGTCGCTATCAAAACGCCGCGACCAATGCCATAAGCCCGATCACGAACATGCACGCCCATCCGATCACATACAAAATTGTCCGCGGGCCGCTGGTTGGCTTGCCGATCCCCTTCAAGTGCACCACCAGCATCGCCAAGCGCGCAACCAGCGCCACCGAGGCCAGCAGGTTTACCCAGAACGGGCTGACGCCCAGCAGAATCGCCGCTGTAATGACTGTCACAAACGCAGGAAGTGTTTCCGTCCCGTTCAGATAGGCCCGGTTCAGACGATACGCCTTGTCGGCATAATCCTGGTCAGGTGTCGCACCGGGTGCCAGCCCCTTGGCTTGTTTGGCCAGTGCCGAAAACGGCGCCAGAAACAATACAACCAGCGTGAATAGCACAACCGACGCAATTGCGTGGCTATATTCTGCAAACACTTCCATCTCGTTCACTCCGCTGCCATCGCACCCATACGGCCCGTTTTCTGAGCCTTGATGCGGTCTTCGATCTCTTCCCGGAAATTGCGGATCAGGCCCTGGATCGGCCAGGCGGCCGCATCGCCCAAGGCGCAGATCGTGTGTCCTTCGACCTGTTTGGTCACGTCAAACAACATGTCGATCTCTTCCAGCTCAGCCTCGCCGCGCACCAGACGATCCATCACACGCATCATCCAGCCGGTGCCTTCGCGACACGGCGTACACTGACCACAGCTTTCATGCTTGTAAAACTTCGACAGGCGCCAGATCGCCTTGATGATGTCGGTGGACTTGTCCATCACAATCACCGCTGCCGTGCCCAGACCCGACCCCAGATCGTTGCGCAGGTAATCGAAATCCATGATCGCATCGCGCATGTTTTCACCGCGCACGCAGGGAACCGAGGATCCACCAGGGATAACCGCCAGCAGATTATCCCACCCGCCGCGAATGCCGCCGCAATGGGTTTCGATCAGCTGTTCGAACGGGATCGACATCGCCTCTTCGACGACGCAAGGGTTGTTCACGTGGCCCGAGATCGCAAACAGCTTGGTACCTGCGTTGTTCTGACGACCAAATCCAGCGAACCAATCCGCACCCCGTCGCAGGATGGTCGGCACCACCGCGATGGATTCCACGTTGTTCACAGTGGTCGGACATCCGTACAGCCCCGCACCCGCCGGGAACGGAGGTTTCATCCGCGGCATACCCTTCTTGCCCTCAAGGCTTTCGATCAGGGCGGTTTCCTCGCCACAAATATAAGCCCCTGCCCCGTGATGAAGGAAAAGATCGAAATCCCAGCCCGAACCAGCGGCATTTTTGCCCAGAAGACCCGCGTCATAAGCCTCGTCAATCGCGGCCTGCAATGCCTCACGCTCGCGGATATATTCGCCGCGCAGGTAGATATAGCAGGTATGCGCGTTCATCGCGAAAGAGGCGATCAGACACCCTTCAATCAACGTGTGGGGATCATGGCGCATGATCTCACGGTCTTTGCAGGTGCCGGGCTCGGATTCATCGGCATTCACAACCAGATAGGAAGGGCGACCGTCGCTTTCCTTTGGCATGAACGACCATTTCAGGCCAGTTGGGAAGCCTGCACCGCCGCGTCCGCGCAACCCGGAATCCTTCATTGTCTGAATGATCCAGTCCCGGCCCTTTTCAATCAGGCCAGCGGTGCCGTCCCAATGCCCGCGGGCTTGCGCGCCTTTCAGCGTGCGTTCGTGCATCCCGTAGATGTTGGTAAAGATCCGGTCCTGATCCTTCAGCATCATTCGTTACCTTCAGCTGTCCTGACGCATGCGCCAGAGTTGAAAAATGTTCACACCCGCATAAATGAATGCCGCCAGAGCGGCAAAATCAAACAGCAGCGCGTGCCGGGCCGTCAAACCCAGCGCGGGGCCAATGAACAGGTTCATGGCAAGCCAGATCACCATCGTCACCGCAATGACGATGCCGATATGTCGGCCCTTTCGGGCTATGGCCTGATCCTTATCCTTGTCCATCATCCCCCGATGCCCCGATGGGGCACCCGTTTAGTCTTCGTAAGTGCCATCTTCCTTGGCACGTTTGGCAAATTCGGTTTCCTCACCCGCCGCAAGCTTGGCTGCCTGTTCAATCCAGCCATCGCGCTCGATCCGGCCCTTGAACTTCAACCGAGCATCTACCCATGCGACCTGTTCCGGCGTCCAGGCTGCGATCTGATCATAGTGGAAGAAGCCCAACTCGTTCAGGGTCTGCTCCAGCTTGGGGCCTACGCCTTTCAACAGTTTCAGGTTATCTGCCTTGCCGTCGCGCGCGCCTGTCAGTGTTTCGGGCTGGTCCTCTTGCGCTGCCTTCGCCTCAGCGGCCTGTTTCACAGCAGGTTTCGCTGGGGCTGGCGCTTTGGGCGGCTTCGGTGCAGCTTTGGTCGCAGCCGCTTTGCCATCCTTGCCCAACCAAGGGGTCAGGATCGGAACCTCGGTCCCATCAATACGCTTGACCGTATCGCCAATATCGGTGGCCAGTTCGACGCTGGCGTTGTACTGCGTATTGCCGCTGTCATACTCCGTCAGGCTGGTCAGCCCTTTGAGCGGTTCAGCTGCATAGCGGCCATTCTGCGGGCCCGGCGTCGGAACTTTCCCCGCCACCAGATCATCAAGGATCTTGCCAAAGCTCGCAGCGGTCAGGTCTTCGTAGTAATCCTTGCCGATCTGCGCCATCGGCGCATTGGTGCAGGAGCCAAGGCATTCGACCTCTTCCCAGCTCAGCTTGCCATCGGCGGACAGCACGTGTGGCTTGGCCGCGATCTTCTCCTTGCAGACAGCGATCAGATCCTCGGCCCCGCAAATCATGCAGGAGGTCGTGCCACAAACCTGAATATGCGCAACCGATCCAACCGGTTGCAGCTGGAACATGAAGTAGAACGAGGCCACCTCTAGCACGCGGATATAAGCCATACCCAGCATGTCGGCGACGGATTCAATCGCCGGGCGACTCAGCCAGCCTTCCTGCTCCTGCGCACGCCACAGCAGAGGGATCACCGCACTGGCCTGACGGCCTTCGGGATATTTGGTAATCTGCGCTTCGGCCCATTGCTGGTTGGCAGCGGTGAAGGCAAAGCTTTCAGGTTGTTCGGGATGAAGACGGCGGAGCATTAGCGGTCAATCTCTCCAAATACGACGTCCATAGTGCCGATGATGGCGGCGACGTCGGCCAGTTGGTGGCCTTTGGCAACGTGGTCCATGGCTTGCAGGTGCAGGAAACCCGGCGCGCGCAGTTTGGCGCGGTAGGGTTTGTTGGTGCCGTCAGCAACTAGATAGACGCCGAACTCGCCCTTTGGGGCTTCGACGGCGGCATAAACTTCACCGGCAGGAACGTGAAAGCCTTCGGTGTACAGTTTGAAGTGATGAATCAGGCTCTCCATCGAGGTCTTCATATCCGAGCGTTTCGGCGGGGTGATCTTGCCACGCGCCAGAACGTCACCGGGGCACTCGCGGATTTTGGCGATGGCCTGACGTATGATCAGCAGCGACTGGCGCATCTCTTCCATGCGGACGAGATAGCGGTCATAGCAGTCGCCGTTCTTGCCAACGGGGATCTGGAACTCGAACTCGTCGTAGCACTCGTAGGGCTGCGCGCGGCGCAGGTCCCAGGCCAGCCCCGATCCACGGACCATCACGCCCGAGAAGCCGTATTTCTGGATGTCATCTTCGGTGACAATCCCAATATCGGCGTTACGCTGTTTGAAGATGCGGTTTTCGGTCAGCAGACCGTCAATGTCATCCAGAACTGCAGGGAATTCGTGGCTCCATGCCTCAATATCGTCCAGCAATTCCGGCGGCAGGTCCTGATGCACACCACCGGGGCGGAAATAAGCGGCGTGCAGGCGGGCGCCACAGGCACGCTCATAAAACACCATCAACTTTTCACGCTCTTCAAAGCCCCAAAGCGGCGGGGTCAGCGCGCCCACATCCATCGCCTGCGTGGTGACGTTCAGCAGGTGGTTCAGGATGCGCCCGATCTCGGAATACAGAACCCGGATCAGCGAGCCACGGCGCGGCACCTCGACCCCGGTCAGCTTTTCAATGGCCAGGCACCAGGCATGTTCCTGGTTCATCGGTGCCACATAGTCCAGACGGTCGAAATACGGCAGGTTCTGCAGATAGGTCCGGCTTTCCATCAGCTTTTCGGTGCCACGGTGCAGCAAGCCGATATGCGGGTCGCAGCGCTCGACAATCTCGCCGTCCAGCTCAAGCACAAGACGCAAAACCCCGTGCGCCGCCGGGTGTTGCGGGCCGAAGTTGATGTTGAAATTGCGGATCTTCTGCTCGCCGCTCAGCGCGTCCGTGCTGCCGTCATCGTATCTTGAGCCGTCCATCAACGCCCTCGTTTCTTCTTTGCTTCGGCCCGAACCCGGACCTTTTCCGCCTCGGTCGCCTTGACCGCAGCTCCGGCCAGTAGAACCCCTAACGCGCCCAGTATGATCAACTCACCCATCATCTCAGCGGCGCTCCAACTCTTGCAGTTTCAGCCCGACCCACCACAACAACGCGATCGTGCCAAAGGGAACCAGACACAGAAGGCACCAGTATTTGTTGATCCCGAAGAACGGCAAAATCTTCACCATCGGAATGATGGTTAGCGCAGACAGGATCAGCCACCAGATGCCACCCATTATTCGGTCTCCTGCTTTTCATCCCCCGGCAAAATATAGTTCGCGCCTTCCCATGGGGACATGAAATCAAACTGACGGTACTCCTGCACCAGACTGACCGGCTCGTAGACGACGCGTTTCTGCGCCTCGTCATAACGCACCTCGGTGTAGCCCGTGGTCGGGAAATCCTTGCGCAGCGGATGGCCACGGAAGCCATAGTCCGTCAGGATGCGCCGCAAGTCTGGATGGCCCGAGAACAGGATGCCGAACATATCGAACACCTCACGCTCGAACCAGTTGGCCGAGGGGTGGATATCGACTATCGAAGGCACCATGTCATCTTCGCGGATCGAAACCCGCAGACGGATGCGCTGGTTCTGGTACATCGACAGGAAGTGATACACCACGTCGAACCGCTTGGCGCGTTCGGGGTAATCGACGCCGGTGATATCCACCAGTGTCGAGAACTTGCAATTTTGGTCCGACCGCAGGAATTCTACGAATTCCACGAGGTTCGACGGCGCTACATCGACGTTCAGCTCACCATGGGTCACATCCCAGGACAGAACACAATCGGCTCGTTTCAGTTCAAGCTGGGTGCCGAGTTCTTTGAGTGCTTCGCTCATCTACCCTTCCCCTCAGCGTACAATTGTGCCGGTGCGGCGGATTTTGCGTTGTAGCTGTAGCAGACCGTAAAGCAGCGCCTCGGCGGTCGGAGGGCAGCCGGGCACATAAATATCCACCGGAACTACCCGGTCACAGCCACGCACGACAGAATAGGAATAGTGGTAGTAACCACCGCCATTCGCGCAGGACCCCATCGAGATCACATAGCGCGGCTCGGGCATCTGGTCGTAAACCTTGCGCAACGCAGGGGCCATCTTGTTGGTCAGCGTGCCGGCCACGATCATCACGTCAGATTGGCGCGGAGAGGCGCGTGGCGCGATGCCGAAACGTTCCGCATCATAGCGCGGCATCGAGGTGTGCATCATTTCAACCGCGCAGCAGGCCAGACCAAAAGTCATCCAGTGCAGCGAACCGGTACGAGCCCAGTTGATGATATCCTCGCTCGAGGTCAGCAGAAAACCTTTGTCCTGCAACTCGGCATTCAGGGCCTGGGTGGCGACTTCCTTGTCGACGCCAGCGGTGTTTGCACCGGTCATCACTCCCATTCCAGGGCCCCTTTCTTCCACTCATAGGCAAAGCCGATGGTCAGCACGGCCAGAAACACCATCATCGACCAGAAGCCGACATTGCTGATATCGCGGAACCCGACGGCCCAGGGAAACAGGAATGCGATCTCAAGATCGAAGATGATGAAGAGAATCGAGACCAGATAGAATCGGACGTCAAATTTCATTCGCGCATCGTCGAAGGCGTTGAAGCCACATTCATATGCGCTGACCTTTTCGGGGTCGGGATTGCGGACAGCCAGTACAACGGCGGCAAGAATCAGGACGATTCCAAGGCCTACGGCAACGGCCAGAAACACCAGAATCGGGAGGTACTCCCGCAGCAGGTCTTCCACGAATAGCTCCTTTCTTGCGCACGCATCTTGTCGGGTGCGCCGTCAATTGGCGTGTTGACTGGACATTCTCTATCCCCGCCGGGTCAGAGGGTCAACCGAACACAGCCCCGTTCACCATCAAACATACGCTTGACAGCGCGGCATAGAATCGCATTTCGCGCGTTTTGCATTGGCTTGCGGAAACTTGGTAAACTTACTTATTCCATGCAGGTTTACGTTTTTCGAAGAACGCCGCGATCCCTTCACGCGCCTCTTCCGTTTCCCAGCGTTCGACCAGTTCGTTGATGGTCTGGTCGATTGTGGCATCATCAATACGAGGTCCCAGAGTTCGAACCAGTGCCTTGGCAGATGCAACCGCCCCCGGCGCGCACGAAAGGTAGGGCCGGACTTCATCTTCTATCGCGGCCGCAAGCTGCTCGGGGGGCACAGCCTTTGCCAGCAACCCCAGATCAACCGCTTCGGGCGCATCGAACAACCGGGCCGACATGAACACACGCCGTGCCCGCGCCTCACCCATACGAGCGATAACATAAGGGCCGATTGTCGCCGGAATCAGCCCCAGCCGGGTCTCGGTCAGTCCCATCTTCAGACTATCTACACCGATGGCAACATCGCACACGGCGGCCATCCCAACGCCTCCGCCAAAGGCGTTGCCTTGTAGTGCCCCGATCAGGGGTTTGGGCATTGTGTTCAACGCCTGCAACATCTCGGCCAGCTTGCGCGCTTCGACAAATCGCGTCGCCTTGTCAGCCGCCATTTGGTCCTGCATCCATCCCAGATCACCACCGGCGCAAAACGTCTTTCCCGCAGCGGCCAGAACGACCACCCTGACAGAGCCATCCTGACCCAGTTGCGACGCGGCCTGTGTCAGCTCGGCAATCATCTGACCCGAGAGCGCGTTGTGCTTTTCCGCCCGGTCCAGAGTTAACGTGGCAACACCGCGTTCGTCTGCTGAAATCGAGATTGTTTCGAACATGTTAGCCTCTCAACGCCTTGGCCATCTGCGCGGCCTCTTCGACCACATCGATATCCAGACCGGTTTGATAGCCCAACCGGTGCAAATGCGCTGCAACGGTTTCAGTCGCGACATTACCCGCAGCCCCCGGAGCATATGGGCAACCGCCAAGCCCACCCACGGCCGCGTCGAACACACGCACACCCAGCGAAAGTGCCGCATCGATATTGTCGATTGCACGCCCATTGGTGTCATGAAAATGCCCGGCAAGCCGCGTCACAGGAACCCTTTCCCGAACCGCCAGAAGCATATGCGCAATCTTGTCTGGCGTGCCTTGCCCGATCGTGTCCCCCAATGACACCTCGTAACAGCCCAACGCAAACAACCGGTCGGCAATTTCGGCGACTTTCTCGGGCGGGGTCGGGCCATCATAGGGGCAATCCGTCACGCAAGAGACGTAGCCGCGAACCGGAAGGTCGATATGACGCGCCGCTTCGAGAATCGGCGTGAACCGTTCGATTGACTCGGCGATCGAGGCATTGATGTTTGCCTTGGAAAACCCCTCGGAAGCCGACGCAAAAATGGCAATCTCATCCGCTTTGGCGGCCAGCGCATCCTCATACCCGCGCATATTCGGCGTCAACGCCGCGTAGCGCACGCCGTCCGCGCGGGTAATACCGGCCAGAACCTGCGCCGACCCCGCCATTTGAGGCACCCATTTGGGAGAGACAAAGCTTGCAACTTCGATCCGTCGAATCCCGGCGCGACTGAGGCAATTGATCAGCGCCACCTTGTCGGCAACCGGTATCTCACGCGTTTCGTTTTGTAGCCCGTCGCGCGGTCCAACTTCGTAGATTTCGACCAGATCACCCATGTCAGAACCCCTTATGGCTTGTTCTCATTCCAAATACGGATCGCGCGACCGTGGCACGTCAAGCCGCGCGGGTACAGATCACTCTTCTTCCAAACGCACCAAAGCTGCCCCAGCCTCGACCTGCGCGCCATCTTCGACCAGCACCTCGGCCACCACACCATCGCGCGCGGCCAGCAACGAATGCTCCATTTTCATCGCTTCCAGAATGGCCAAACGGTCGCCTTCCTGAACGGTCTGCCCCGCGGTGGCAAAAACTGCCTTGACCAGACCCGGCATCGGCGCCTCGATCACGTTGGTGTCACCCGTCGCGCTGGCATCCCGGTCCAGCGGGTCGATAACGTCGAAACTGTGACCGTAGTCGGTAAATACGGTCAAAGTTGTTCCGCTGACAGCGACCCGCGGCATCGGTGCGCCGTTCAGCGTCCACTGCCCCGAGATCCGCTCGGCCACGACACGGTGTTCGCCCAGCTGCCAAAGCTGGCGATCCGACCCGTCGACCTGCACGTCCAGATCAAAAACCTCTCCCTGATCGGACAGCTGCACCGCCCGATGCAACGGAGCCCAGAGCGAAAACCCGGTGTCAGGCGTGACATTAACCAAATCCAGTGCGGTCATAGCAGCCGCAACTGCGGTTGTGGCCGAAGTCGGCGATTTCCGCACCAACCCGTCAAGATCGCGCCCGATCAGGCCCGTATCCACATCGCCCGAGGCAAATCCGTCATGGCGGGTCAGCGCTCCCAGAAAGGCGAGATTCGTAACGGTGCCCGCCACTTCGGTCTCCCGCAGCACTCGGTTCAACGTCTCAAGCGCGACGGCGCGGGTCGGACCGTGCACCACCACTTTGGCAATCATCGGGTCATACCAGGGGCTGATCGTGTCACCTGCGCGAACGCCACTATCCGCACGGCAGTTGGCCGGGAAAACCAGATGAGTCAGTGTACCTGTCGCCGGCAAGAACCCTTTTGGTACATCCTCGGCATAAAGCCGGGCCTCGAAGGCGTGACCCGAGATCGACAGATCATCCTGTTGCCTGGGAAGGCTCTCTCCTGCTGCAACGCGCAACTGCCATTCCACCAGATCGATGCCGGTGATGGCCTCTGTAACCGGGTGTTCCACCTGCAGGCGGGTGTTCATCTCCATGAACCAGAATCTGTCGGGGCGCAGCCCGTCCGAGGCATCGACGATGAACTCCACCGTGCCTGCACCCTTGTACCCGATCGCCTCGGCGGCGCGCACACCGGCCTGCCCCATCGCCTCCCGCATCTCAGAAGTCATGCCCGGGGCTGGTGCCTCTTCGATCACTTTCTGATGGCGGCGTTGCAACGAGCAATCGCGTTCGAACAGATGCACCGCATGGGTACCGTCACCAAATACCTGCACTTCGATATGGCGGGGTTTGGCCACGAATTTCTCGACCAGCACAGCGTCATTGCCAAAAGCGGTTTTGGCTTCGCCGCGTGCGCTGTCCAATGCGGAACGGAAATCCTTGGGGCGTTCGACCAGACGCATACCTTTACCGCCGCCGCCTGCAACGGCCTTAATCAGCACCGGATACCCAATCGCATCCGCCGCACCCGCCAAATGTTCGGGATCCTGATTGTCGCCGTGATAGCCAGGCACCACGGGCACGCCAGCCTGTTCCATCAACACCTTGGCCGCATCCTTGAGGCCCATTTTGCGGATCGCATCCGCTGATGGGCCGATAAAGGTCAAACCCGCAGCCTCGACCGCGTCGACGAAATCGGGGTTCTCTGACAGGAAGCCATAACCGGGATGGATCGCCTGCGCGCCCGTATCCAGCGCAGCCTGAATAATCACATCGCCCTTCAGATAGCTTTCCCCCGGGGCGGGGCCGCCGATATGAATGACCTCATCCGCCATCTGCACATGCTTGGCCGCAGCGTCCGCATCGGAATAAACAGCCACACAGGACACGCCCATCCTCTGAGCGGTTTCCATAACCCGGCAAGCGATCTCGCCCCGGTTGGCAATCAGGATTTTGTTGAACATAGCTTACCCCTCAACCGCCAGATCTTCGACAAGGCGAAATCGTTCGCACAGCAGCTCCATCTCGGGATCAAACCCGCCATTGCGTTCGAAATACTGGCGATGCCCCTCTCTCCATCCCTCGAGCGTTTCATTTTCGCCCTCTGCCAACGCGAAATCCTCGGTTACGTCGCAGTATCGGCAGGTCGAGACGTCGACCGTTTCGATCACCAAGGCCGGACGATCATCCCAATCCAGCGCAATGTCTCTCCGCCCGACAACAGGAGTGTCAGGGCTACCTTCGGGATAGTCGCGCAACGCACCGCAGGTTGCCGTTTTCCGCCCTGATCGTACCAGAGCCAGCAGTTCAGCACTCAGCCGGGCATTGTCACCAAACTTGAAAGTCTGGGCACCAGGATAGCGGGCCATGACGTCATTCAATGAAACGTTCATCTTACATCCTGAACACGCCGAAACGTGTCTCCTCAATCGGGGCATTCAGCGCCGCACTCAGCGACAAGGCGAGCACATCGCGGCTTTTGCGCGGGTCGATGATGCCATCGTCCCAGAGACGGGCCGAGGCATATAGCGGGTGCGATTGCTCTTCGAACATCTCCAGCGTCGGTCGCTTGAACTCGGCCTCTTCCTCGGCGGTCCACGTGCCGCCCTGTCGTTCGATCCCATCGCGCCTGACTGTCGCCAGAACACCAGCTGCCTGCTCGCCCCCCATCACCGAAATCCGAGAGTTCGGCCACGTCCACAGGAAACGCGGCTGATAGGCCCGCCCCGCCATGCCGTAGTTCCCGGCCCCGAACGAGCCGCCGACCAGCATCGTGATCTTGGGAACGCTCGTCGTTGCAACCGCCGTCACCATCTTGGCGCCGTGGCGGGCGATCCCCTCGTTCTCGTATTTGCGGCCTACCATAAAGCCGGTGATGTTCTGCAGGAAGACCAGGGGCGTTTTGCGCTGCGAACACAGCTCAACAAAATGCGCGCCCTTTTGCGCGGCCTCCGAGAACAGCACGCCATTGTTGGCAATGATCCCGACTGGGCACCCTTTGACATGGGCAAAGCCGGTCACCAGTGTCTCCCCAAAGCGGGGTTTGAACTCATCAAACCGAGAGCCATCGACCAGCCGTGCGATCACTTCACGGATGTCATAGGGCGTGCGCAAGTCGGCGGGAACGACACCCAGAATTTCATCCGGATCATAAGCAGGCTCCTCAGGTGCTTCGAACTGTAGGCCGGGCTTCAGCGCGGCACCGCCCAATGACCCAACCGCGCGGCGGGCCAATGCCAACGCATGCGCATCATCTTCGGCCAGATAATCTGCCACACCCGACAGGCGCGTGTGCACATCGCCACCGCCCAGATCCTCGGAGCTGACAACCTCACCCGTTGCAGCCTTGACCAAAGGTGGCCCTGCCAGAAAGATCGTGCCCTGTTCCTTCACGATGATCGTCACATCGGACATTGCTGGAACATAGGCCCCACCCGCCGTGCACGACCCCATAACCACGGCAATCTGAGGGATACCCTTCGCGCTCATCCGCGCCTGATTGTAGAAGATACGCCCAAAATGGTCGCGGTCGGGGAACACCTCATCCTGATTGGGCAGGTTCGCGCCGCCACTGTCGACCAGATAGATGCAGGGCAGATGGTTTTCCTCGGCAATCTCCTGCGCGCGCAGGTGCTTCTTGACGGTCATCGGATAATAGGTGCCGCCCTTCACGGTGGCATCGTTGCACACCACCATGACCTCGCGCCCCTGCACCCGGCCGATGCCCGCAATCACCCCGGCACAGGGTGCTGCATCACCATACATCCCATGCGCCGCCGTCGCCCCGATTTCCAGAAACGGAGACCCAGGATCAAGCAGGTTCGCCACCCGCCTGCGCGGCAACATCTTGCCCCGAGATTCATGCCGCGCGCGGGATTTCTCGCCCCCGCCCATGCGGGCCGCTTCGGCAGCAGCAGAGATTTGCGCCAGCGCATCAAGATGAGCGGCGCGGTTTGTCTTGAAGCCCTCGGAGCCGGGCATGGCTTTGGATGTGAGTTTCATTTTCTTCTCCGAGCATTGAGGAGCGCAATACGCTGCGCCGTGAATTCAGCTAGGCATACTGGGTAAATCGTGTTTCCGGCGGTTCCGCCAGCCGCCAGACTCATCGCATATCTACACTCGCTTTCACGTAACTGCTGCCATTGGCTCTCAATACTTATTATCTGGGCGAAGGCATCAATGTTTGGGCTTGCATCCGTCGCTGCATCGCGATCGGTACTTTGCGCCGTGTACAGCATGTTTAACAGAACCTCTTGGTACTGCTCTCTCCAGATAAGATATTCATGATGGATGCAGCTAGCTGCTTTGGAGCGAGAGGCAGGAACTTGCCAGTCTTTCATACAAGTTTCGAATGATACTCGAGCACAGGACTCTGGTTCGCCTAGAAAGTCCTCGTTTTCCATACAGGATACAACGTCTTGTTTCATTGCATCATAAGGTAGGAAGATCAGATTTTCGGAATCCCCAACTGCTGCCTTACCTCCAGAGAAAGTTAGCGAAACGGTCAATGAGAAACCCGATACAATACGAAGCATATTTGACGAGTTGAAACGGCTCATTTTCTCAATTCCCCCGCCGCCCGCGCCTTCAATTGCTTTCGGATCACCTTCCCCGTCACCGTCATCGGCAGTTCCCCCAAGATTTCCACCTCGCGCGGATAGGAATAGTGCGCCAAACGGTTCTTGACCCAGTCCTGCAACTCCTGCTCCGCCGCCGCAGCACCCGGTTTCAACACCACATAGGCCTTCACGATCTCGGTCCGCAGCGGGTCAGGTTTTCCGACCACACCCACCGTCGCCACCGCCGGGTGGGTCAGCAGGCAATCCTCGATCTCGGCGGGGCCGATGCGATACCCAGCGGACGTGATCACGTCATCGTCCCGACCGACAAATCGCAGATAGTCGCCCTCCCACACGCCGCGGTCGCCGGTGATCAGCCAGTCGCCGCGAAACTTGTCTGCGGTCGCTTCGGGGCGGTTCCAGTATTCCAGCAGCATCGAGGCCGAGCCGCGCCGGATGGCGACGTCGCCCTCGTCCCCGGTCGGGTTTCCGTCCTCATCAATCACCGCAACCTCATGCCCCGGCACCGGTTGGCCGATACAGCCGGGGCGCACAGGGAAATCTTCGGCGCAGGAGGATACGACCATGTTGCACTCGGTCTGGCCGTAAAACTCGTTGATCGTCAGGCCGAACGCCTTCTGTCCCCATGCCAGCATTTCGGCACCCAGCGGTTCACCCCCGGACGCGACCGAGCGCAGACCGGGGATCACCTGATCTGCTGCCTTGAGCATTCGCAGCGCCGTTGGTGGGAAAAAGACGTTCCGCACCCCGCCACGCGCGATGATGTCAGCGCAGGCCTCGGGGGTGAATTTCTCAAGCCGCGCGGCAACGACCGGAATGCCCAGCGCAAGACCCGGCATCAGCACATCGAACAGCCCGCCGATCCACGCCCAATCCGCCGGGGTCCAAAGACAGTCACCTTCGCGCAAGTGATTATGGCTGATCGAAACTCCCGGCAGATGCCCGGTCAGAACCCGGTGTCCATGCAGCGCGCCCTTCGGGCTGCCGGTGGTGCCCGAGGTGTAGATCAACACTGCCGGATCATCTGGGCTGGTCGCGGCGAATGGTACAGCAAGGCCTTCCTCGCCAATTTCCGACGCGATCAAAGGCGCAGCCAGATCACCCAACAGATCAGCCCCTTCGGCGTCGGTCAGCACAATCCGGACACCTGCGTCACTGACCCGCGACCGCAACGCGTCCTGCTTGAACAGTTTGAACAAAGGGACCGACACAGCCCTGATCTTCCAGATCGCCAGATGGGCCGCCGCGCACCAGGGAGATTGGCTTAGCAATACTCCAACGCGATCACCGGGCTGCACATGGCGCAATAATGCTCGGGCTATTCCGTCCGTCATTTGCGACAGCTGCGCATAGCTGATGCGCTGCGGGTCCGGTCCGGTTAAATCGATCAGCGCAACCCGATCCCCCGCATGCCGCAGGCACTGCTGCGCCATGTTCAGACTGTCCGGCAGATCCCAGCCTCCATCCGGGCGCAAACCCGGTATGCGCTCAGCGCTTAGCACGGTGATTATTCCCTATATTTCCTACACTTATCGATTCATCTGCAGCCAGTTCTTTCACGTTTACTTGATGCAGATCAGAGTGGGCAAATTCAGTCGCTGCAACACCAAGGTCATCAACGAAACCAAAGGCAAGACAATGACCAAGAAACTCGCCGCTTTGACTCTTTCCACCGCGTTGGTGGCTCTGGCCGCCCCTGCGTTTGCCCAATCTCAGGGGGATTGGACTCTCGGTATCGGTGTGGGGTACCTGGACCCGAAATCCAACAACGGAACTCTGGCCGGCCTTAGCGCCGATATCGACTCGGATACGCGCCCGATCTTCACCGCCGAGTATTTCATCCAGGACAATTTGGGGATCGAGCTGCTGGCCGCGACCCCGTTCAAACATAACGTCACTTTGGGCGGAAGCGTGGACGCTGGCAGCGTCAAACATCTGCCGCCCACCTTGTCGCTGAACTATCACTTCCCGACCAATAGCGCCTGGAAGCCCTATGTCGGTGCCGGTCTGAACTATACCATCTTCTTTGACGAGCAATCTGCCCTTGGCAACCTCAAGGTCGATGATTCCTTCGGCGTATCGCTGCAAGCCGGTCTCGACTATATGATCACCGACAAAGGTGCGGTCCGTCTGAATGTGCGCTGGTTCGACATCGACTCGGACGTCACGCTGAACGGAGCCGATATTGGCACTGCAAACATCGACCCTTGGCTGGTCGGTATTTCCTACGTTCATCGCTTCTGATCCTTTGATCGAAACGCCCCGCTGCAACCTCGTCTGCGGGGCGTTTTTGTTCAGCGCATTTCGTTCATCATTTCCCGGCCGATCAGCATCCGTCGAATCTCGCTGGTGCCTGCGCCGATCTCCATCAGCTTGGCGTCCCGGAAAATCCGGCTGACCGGTGCATCCGACAGAAACCCTGCCCCGCCCAGCGCCTGAACCGCCTGATGCGCCTGAACCATCGCCTGTTCGGATGCGTAAAGACAGCACGCCGCTGCGTCCTGCCGAGTGACGTCTCCTCGATCACAGGCCTTGGCCACCTCATAGACATAGGCCCGTGCCGAGTTCATCGCGGTATACATGTCGGCAATCTTGCCCTGCATCAGTTGGAAGCTGCCAATCGGTTTGCCGAATTGCTTGCGCTCGGCCAGATACGGCATCACCTCATCCAGACAGGCGGCCATGATGCCGGTTCCGATCCCGGCCAGAACCACGCGCTCATAGTCCAGACCTGACATGAGCACGGCTACGCCCTTGCCCTCTTCTCCCAATACGTTCTCGAACGGCACTTCGACATCTTCAAAGATCAGTTCAGCCGTGTTCGACCCGCGCATCCCCAACTTGTCGAAATGGGGTGAAGTCGAAAAACCCTTCATCTCTTTTTCAATCAGAAATGCAGTAATACCCTTCGATCCGGCATCGGGGTCTGTCTTGGCATAAACCACCAGTGTATCCGCGTCTGGCCCGTTTGTGATCCAGTACTTGTTGCCGTTCAGTCGGTAATGGTCGTTGCGTTTTTCCGCCCGCAGCTTCATCGACACCACGTCCGAACCTGCGGAAGGTTCCGACATCGCCAGCGCACCCACATGTTCTCCCGATACTAGGCGCGGCAGGTATTTCTGTTTCTGCTCTTCCGTACCGTTCAGCTTGATCTGGTTCACACACAGGTTGGAATGCGCCCCATAAGACAGCGAAACCGAGGCAGAAGCGCGCGCAACTTCTTCGACAGCAATTGTATGCGCCAAATAGGACATGCCCGCACCGCCGTATTCTTCTGGCACGGTGACACCCAAAAGACCAAGCTCTCCCATTTCTTTCCACAGTTCATTCGGAAAGCTGTTCTTGGCATCAATCTCAGCCGCCATCGGCTTGACACGCTCCTGCGCCCACCGATGCACCATCTCGCGCAGGGCGTTCACATCCTCACCCAGATCAAACTTCATCGTGGCCATGAACATCTGTGTCCTCCCTCCGCATTAATGAACAAGTGTTCAATAAATCTCTAACAGCGAATCTGTCTTCGGTCAATCTTTGTGAAAGCCCGGACCAAAACGCGAAACGCCGCCCAAACCGGGCGGCGCTCTCAAGGGTCGAGTGCGCGCTGAAAGCGCACTCTGTTTTGCTAGGATTGATAAACTGCGCCCACTTCGGCTCGGATGATGCGCGCGATCACTTGGCAATCCTCCAGTGAAAAGGTCAGCGGCACACGCATATCCATGATGCCTGCCAGAACACGATCACTTTCCGGCATTCGTTCGCTTTCAAAATATCTCCAGCTGTCATAGCGCGACGTGAACCCTGTTGGCTCAGCCCCGCCAAACCATTTGATCTCGACCCCACGCGCGGCGCAACGGCTGATAACGTCGGCTATCCGCTCAGGCGACCAATCCAACAGCAGGAACTGGATCGAAGACCCGACATAGGTTTCCTCTTCGGGTCGCTCGACAATCGTCAGGCCCGGAGTGCCGCGCAGCCCGGTCTCGATCTCGCGATAGCGCTCGTTCCACCGTGTCACCTGCCGGTCCAGATCCCGCAACTGAGGGCGTAGGATGGCGGCACGCAAATTGTCCATGCGACCGGACACATTGGGTGTGGTGTACTTTATCCGCTCGAACACTTCAGGTCCCGGCGCTGCCAGATGGCGTTCATACAGCATGTATGACCCCGACAGCATTGTGGCCTTGGCCGCCAGTTCCGCGTCATCAGTAACCAGCAAACCGCCCTCGCCCGAGTTCACGTGCTTATAGGTCTGGCAGGAATAACACCCGATCGCCCCCTGCCGCCCCGACAACTGACCACGCCAGGCCGCGCCCATCGTGTGTGCGCAGTCCTCGATCACGATAACGCCTGCCGCGTCACACATCTGCATCAGACGATCCATGTCACACAGATGCCCTCGCATATGGCTGAGCATCAGGACACGGGCCTGATCCAGTTTGCCCTCAAGATCCTCCAGATCGATGGTCAGGTTTTCGGTGACGCCGACAAAGATCGCCCGCGCTCCGACCGATGCAATTGATCCCGGCACCGGAGCCAGAGTGAACGCATTGGTCAGAACCGGGTCGCCCGGCTGCACACCGACGGCCCGCAACGCGGTGGCAAGCGCATAACCGCCAGAGGAAACCGCCAAGCAATACTTGGCCCCCATCTGTGCAGCAAACTCCTGTTCCAACAGGGCCGTTTCCCCCAACTCACCGGGGACCACGTTATAGCGATGCAGCCGCCCGTGACGCAGGACAGCCAGCGCTGCCTCGATTGCGTCGTCTGGAAGGGGTTCCTGCTGCGTGAAATTACCAATGAATGTTTCCGTCATGGTCTTTTTCTGGATCTCCGACAGGGTCCGGTCAAGGTTTCAGGCTGCCGCACCGATCAGATCAGGCACAAGATCGGGCAAGTCGTCAAAGTGATGCAGCAGGGCTTCGGGCTCCAGCGCTGCCATGTCCTCCCCTGACGGCCCGAAAGTCACCAAAACCGATGGGACCCCTGCCGCTCGGGCGGTATTGCGATCGGTATCCGAATCTCCGATCAGCACGCACCAGGCTGGATCTCCCCCGGCCCGTCGCGCAGCCTCGCGCAGAGGGGCCGGGTCCGGCTTGCGCACCGGCAGCGTATCCGCACCTACCAACGAGGCAAAACGATCCCGCACTCCCATGCGCGTCAGTAACAATTCGGCCAGATGTTCCGGCTTGTTGGTGCAAATGCCGACACCGTAGCCCGCGTTACTCAGCATCTCGACGGCCTGCAACGCTCCCGGATAGAAACTTGTGTGGGTGTTGATATCTTGCGCGTAAGCCTCAAGCAGAACCGGATAATAGGCCTGAACGGTGTCCTCGTCGTAAGCTCCAACGCGTTTCAGCCCTTGGGTTAACATCATGCGCCCGCCACGCAGCGCGATGCCTGCATCCTGCCCATGGACCAGCACATCACCATGCCCCATTTCGCGGAAACAATGGTTCGCTGCCGCCAGCAAATCGCCTGATGTATCCGCCAAAGTGCCGTCCAGATCGAAGATGACGGTCCGCATGTTGCCTCCTGTTTCGGCAGGTTTTCGCCGTGTCCTGTTTCAATCGGCAATCTTGTTTGATGGCCGAACAGCTTGCGCCTTTGCCCCCAGCGGATAAAACGGTCGGCAACAAAACACAAAGAGAAAACGATTTCATGACCATTGCCCTTGTCATCCTTGCCGCCGGAAAAGGCACCAGGATGAATTCGGACCTTCCCAAAGTCCTACATCCCATCGCTCAGGCTCCGATGCTTGTTCACGCGATGCGTGCAGGGTCTGTTTTGTCGCCCGAACGCACGGTGATCGTCACCGGCCACGGGTCCGAAGCTGTAGCAAAGGTTGCTCAGGACGAAGACGAAGATGCCCGGATAGCCGTTCAGGAGGAACAATTGGGTACAGCCCATGCGGTTGGTCAGGCCCGGACAGCACTGGACGGGTTCGACGGTGATATCGTAGTTCTTTACGGCGACACCCCGTTTTTACAACCCGATACGCTGGAGCGGATGGTCGAGGCACGGTCCCGAAATGACCTGGTCATCCTTGGGTTCAAAGCGGCTGATCCGGCCCGCTATGGCCGGTTGGTCATGAATGGCGACACGTTGGAACGCATTGTCGAATTTAAAGACGCATCAGATGAAGAGCGCGCCATAACATTTTGCAACTCGGGCCTTTTGGCCTGTGATGCCCGGTTGCTTTTTTCGCTGATTGACGACGTTGAAAACAACAATGCCTCAGGCGAATACTATCTGACAGACGTAGTTGAGATCGCCCGCAACCGCGGTCTGAACGTAACCGCCGTCGCCTGTGACGAGGCGCAGACGCTGGGCGTGAACTCACGCGCAGATCTGGCCGCCGCCGACGCCGTATTTCAGGCACGCGCGCGGGCAGAACTGCTGGATATGGGTGTCACATTGATGGCACCGGAAACGGTATACCTGGCTGCAGACACTGTGATTGGGCGTGACACAGTAATCGAACCCAACGTGGTCTTCGGCCCCGGAGTGACCGTCGAAAGCGGTGCGACCATCCGAGCCTTTTCCCATCTGGAAGGGTGCCATGTCAGTCGCGGCGCCATTGTCGGCCCCTACGCGCGGCTGCGCCCCGGTGCGGAACTGGCCGAAAACACGCGGGTTGGCAATTTCGTCGAGATCAAGAATGCAGAAATCGCCGAAGGCGCGAAGGTCAACCACCTCAGCTATATCGGGGACGCATCAGTGGGTGCTGCGACGAATATCGGCGCGGGAACAATCACCTGCAACTATGATGGCGTGATGAAGCACAAAACCACCATTGGTGCGAATGTCTTTATCGGCTCCAATACCATGCTCGTGGCCCCGGTCACGGTGGGCGATGGCGCAATGACAGCGACAGGCACCGTGGTGACCAAAGACGTGGCGCCCGAGGCGTTGGCCGTGGCGCGTGCCAAGCAGGAAAACAAACCCGGCTACGCGCGAAAACTGTTTGATATGTTGAAGGCGAAGAAGGCTCGCCGCGATAACGAGGCCTGAGATATGTGTGGAATTGTAGGTGTCTTGGGGCAGCATGAAGCGGCTCCTATACTGGTAGAAGCCCTGAAACGGCTGGAATATCGCGGCTATGACAGCGCCGGGATTGCAACCGTTAATGACGGTGTCCTGGGTCGTCGGCGTGCGGTCGGCAAACTGGTCAACCTCAGCGATTTGTTGGTGCATGATCCGCTGCCCGGTAAATCCGGCATTGGTCACACCCGATGGGCCACACATGGTGCGCCTTCCGTCAACAACGCGCATCCCCACAAGGCGGGCCCGGTGGCCGTGGTTCACAACGGAATTGTCGAAAACTACCGCGACCTGAGGGCGGAACTGGCCAAACACGGTGTCGCCTTCAAGACCGAAACCGACACTGAAACCGTCGCGCTGATGACGGAACATCACCTCAACACAGGCATGTCCCCTGTCGAGGCCGCTTTCAAGACCATCGACAAGTTGGAAGGTGCCTTCGCCCTTGCATTCCTGTTCGATGGTGAGGACGACCTGATTGTAGCGGCCCGCAAAGGATCACCCCTGGCCATCGGCCACGGAGATGGTGAAATGTATGTGGGCTCGGACGCCATTGCCCTTGCGCCGCTGACCAACCAGATCACTTATCTTGAGGAAGGCGACCGCGCAGTTCTGACCCGAACATCGCTGGAAATCCGCAACGAAGCCGGTGAACTGGCCAACCGGGAAAAGCGCAAGATCAAGCTGGATCATGCGCGCGCCGACAAGGGCGAGCACAAGCATTTCATGGCCAAGGAAATCACTGAGCAGCCTATCGTCGTGGCCGAGGCCATCCGATCCTACCTGCCCACGGGCGGTGATCGAGTGGTGTTCCCCAACGCCGAGCTGGATTTCAGCAAGCTGGACCGCCTGACCATGGTCGCCTGCGGCACCGCGTTTTACGCCTGCCTGACCGCGAAATACTGGTTCGAACAACTGGCCAAGATGCCGGTCGAGGTCGATATCGCCAGCGAGTTTCGCTATCGCGAACCTCCGATCACGGCTCGCACACTGGCGCTGTTTGTCAGCCAGTCAGGAGAAACCGCCGACACCCTGGCCGCGCTGCGCTATTGCGAGGGCAAGGCGGACAAGATCGTTTCTGTCGTCAATGTCCCTGAAAGTTCGATTGCTCGGGAAAGCGATATCGCCCTGCCGATCCATGCTGGCGTTGAAATCGGTGTGGCTTCGACCAAGGCCTTCACCTGTCAACTAAGCGTTTTGCTGATGCTCGCGCTCAAGGCGGCGACAGATCGCGGCACCCTGACGGATGAGGAAATCGCCGATCATGCCGCTGCGCTGCGCGGATTGCCGACCGTGCTGAACACGGCACTGGATCAGAACCGGGCGATCCGCAAAGCAGCCCAACGCCTGTCCGAGGCGCGCGACGTTCTGTTCTTGGGCCGTGGCCTGATGTATCCGCTGGCAATGGAAGGGGCGCTGAAGCTCAAGGAAATCAGCTACATCCACGCCGAAGGGTATGCATCGGGCGAGTTGAAACACGGACCTATCGCCTTGATCGACAAGCATATGCCTGTTGTCGTCATGGCGCCCCGTGACACGGTGTTCGACAAGACCGTGTCAAACATGCAGGAAGTGATGGCGCGCAAGGGCAAAGTGATCCTTGTGTCTGATGATGATGGAATTGACGAGGCCGGAGACGGAGTCTGGAGCACGATCCGGATGCCGCATGTTCACACCAGTCTTGCGCCGATCCTTTATTCGGTTCCCGCACAGTTGCTGGCCTATCACACAGCTGTAGCCAAAGGGACGGATGTAGACCAGCCGCGCAATCTGGCAAAATCAGTGACGGTAGAGTGACCCATGTCCAAACAGTTTCCCCGGCTTGATGACGCGCATCAAAAGTTCATCGAAGATCAGCATATGTTCTTCGTCGGCACCGCCGGGACCGAGGGAAAGGTCAATATCTCGCCCAAAGGTATGGACTCGCTGCGGGTGCTGGGGCCAAACCGCATCGTCTGGATGAACCTGACTGGCAGCGGCAACGAGACGGCGGGGCATCTGATGCAGGTCAACAGGATGACACTGATGTGGTGCTCCTTCACCACGCGCCCACTGATCCTGCGCACATATGGCACAGCCCGCACTCTGCACGTCAGAGATGAGGGCTGGGATGAACTGGCCAATCTTTTCCCCAACCACCGCAGCGCGCGACAGATCTATGACCAGTCGATCGAAATGGTTCAGACCTCTTGCGGGTATGCAGTGCCGTTCATGGAATTCAAGTCCGACCGCGACACGATGCAGAAATGGGTCGATGGCAAGACGGACGGCGACATCCGGTCTTATTGGGCCGAAAAGAACAGCCAGACGATAGACGGCGAACCAACAGGCGTTCCGGTCTGACCCCGATGCTGACCACTTTTCTTGATCAGATCAATGCCCATGCCGACCCCGAACGTGCGGGTCAGATGGCCAGTTATCACAAGGCGGATCGCGTCTATCTTGGCGTCGCCAACCCGGTTCTCAACGATCTGACCAAAGCATGGCGGCAAGAGCTGGATGTGAATAAACGCGTCGCGCTGGCCAAGGCGCTGTGGCAAACCGATATCCACGAAGCGCGCCTTGCCGCGGCCAAGCTTCTGACCCAGGCCCGCATCCGGCCCGACGATCAGGTTTGGGACCTGCTTCAAAGCTGGCTACCGGATTTTGACGCCTGGGCCGTCGCCGATCATGCCTGCATGGCGATGCAAAAACGACTGATGGCCGACCCCGAGAGACTGATTGTCGTCGAACAGTGGACTCAGTCCGATCACATGTGGACCCGGCGCGCGGCCCTTGTCGCAACACTGCCCTGGACCAAACAGAACCACCCCAAGCCCGAAGACCTGCAACGTCGCGACTGTATCCTCGGCTGGGCCGCCGGATATGTCCCTGACCGCGACTGGTTTATTCAGAAATCAATCGCCTGGTGGCTCCGGGAACTGTCCAAACCCGACCCCGAACGTGTGATCGCGTTTCTGGACAAACACGGTGATGCCATGAAACCGTTCGCCCGACGCGAAGCAGCCAAATACCTGAAAAGTCAGTCGGCATAGACCGCGACTTCGACCAGTTCGTCTAATGGCACCAGAAGGGCCCGCATGGCATCCAGCGACAAGCGGCTGCCGCTACTTTCCGGGCCTGCGGCAGGAACCAGGGTGATATAGGCCTGCGCGCCGGTTCTGGGCACAACAACTCGCGCCGTTACCTCGCTATCGACCAGCGGCGTCTGCATCCAGCGCCCTGGTGTGGTCGGATCACCAAGCCCGGCAATGGTTGTTTTGGCCCCGACCCAACTGGGGCGTGCCGCAACCGGCTCGGGCTGAAGAACCTCCTCAGCGACAACTGGCGCAGTTTCAACGTCCGATACGGCCGCAGCCGCCTCATCCCCCGACCCGAACACACGTTCCGTCGTTGCCCGGACAGAATCGCACCCGGTCAAAACAACGCATAGAAAAACAAATACCTTTTTCATGCCCGGAAACTACAACCCCATGCGGGTGTGATCCAGTGCAAAGCGCAGTTCGCACTTGTCGCAGGCTGGTTACAGCTTTACCTATGTCGCATGTCCGCTCCGCTCATCGACCCGTTTGCTCGCGCCATCACGTATCTCCGCGTCTCCGTTACGGACCGCTGTGATTTTCGCTGTGTCTACTGCATGTCCGAAAACATGACTTTTCTGCCCAAGAAAGACCTTCTTACGCTGGAAGAGCTGGATCGCATGTGCTCGACCTTTGTGAGAATGGGCGTCGAGAAACTGCGCATTACCGGCGGTGAGCCATTGGTTCGTCGCAATATCATGACCTTCTTCAACGCCATGACCCGCCACTTGGAAAGCGGTGCGTTGAAAGAGCTGACGCTCACGACAAACGGTTCGCAGTTGCATCGCTTTGCCGAAGATCTTTATGCCGCCGGTGTGCGCCGTGTGAATGTTTCCCTGGATACGCTGGATGACGACAAATTTGCAAAAGTCACGCGCTGGGGCCGCCTCAAACAGGTACTGAACGGCATCGACGCGGCGCAAAAGGCCGGGCTGCGGATCAAGATCAATGCTGTTGCGCTCAAGGGATTCAACGAACCCGAACTGCCGAAGATCACCGAATGGTGCGCCGAGCGCGACATGGACCTGACCTGGATCGAGGTCATGCCGATGGGCGATATCGGCAACGAGGATCGACTGGATCAATACTGGTCTCTCAAGGATGTGCGCAAAGAGTACGAAAACCATTACACGATCACTGATCTGGCCGAACGCACAGGCGGACCGGCCCGCTATATCAGGCTGGAAGAAACCGGTCAGAAGATCGGCTTCATCACGCCCCTGTCCCACAATTTCTGCGAAAGCTGCAACCGCGTACGCCTGACCTGCACCGGCGAGCTTTATATGTGTCTGGGGCAGGAGGACATGGCGGATCTGCGGGGCGCATTGCGGGATCACCCCGATACCGAACAGCCGCTTGAAGATGCCATCCGTGCGGCGATTAACCTGAAGCCAAAAGGTCATGACTTCGACTATTCTCGCCAGTCCGTTGATGGTCGGATGAGCCGCCATATGAGCCATACAGGCGGCTGATATATGCCGGATCACCAAGACCGCCCCACAGCACTGTACCACCTGTACTGCGCCCTGATTTCTCTGGCCGCACCTCTGGTCTGGAGAACCGTCCGAAAGAAACTTGAGGCTGCCGGTGTACCAGCCAATCGCCAACAGGAGCGTCTTGGCCATGCCAGTATGCCCCGCCCCGCAGGGCAGTTGATCTGGTTCCACGCCGCCAGTGTCGGCGAAAGCCTGTCAGTCCTCACTCTGATCAATCGGCTGGCCGACCGCCTTCCCAAAACCGAGTTTCTGATCACCTCAGGAACGCCAACCTCAGCGGCCCTGATCGAAAAGCGACTGCCGCCTCGCACCCGACACCAGTACCCACCGCTTGACACAGCCGGCCCGGTTCAACGCTTTCTGGACCATTGGCAACCCGATGCCGGGATCTTCGTCGAAAGCGAGATCTGGCCGCGGCTGATTGTCGAAAGCGCGGGGCGCGACATTCCGCTGGCTCTGCTGAATGCTCGATTGTCGGACAAATCTGTCGCCGGATGGAAGAAGCGCCCTAAAACAGCAAGGTTTGTCCTGAATAAATTTCGCCTGCTCTTAACGCAAAACAACAAAACAGCAGCCAACCTGATTGCCATGGGTGCCCCAGCCCAACGGGTGCAGCCCGGCACCAACCTCAAGGCCATGTCCGATCCTCTACCTGTGGACCAGAGCACGCTGGACGACATTCGTGCGCAAATAGCCGCCAGACCTGTCTGGATCGCCAGTTCCACCCATGCCGGAGAAGAGGACAGCGTTCTGACAGCCCACAAGGCGTTATTGCAACATTGGCCCGACCTTCTGCTGCTACTGATCCCACGCCACCCCGAACGACGCGGCGAGGTTGCAGAACTTCTGAACAACGCCGGGCTCATGGCATCCTTCCGGTCAAAAAATGCACCGATCACAGATACGACGCACGTGTATGTTGCCGACACGCTGGGCGAAACCGGAACCTGGTACGCGCTTTGCCCGATCGTGTTCCTTGGGGGCTCACTGAAAGAGATTGGCGGACACAACCCGTTTGAACCGGCACAGGCTGGGGCCGCCGTGGTCACCGGCCCAGGGTATTTCAACTTCGCAGAAACGTTTGCCCCGCTGATCGACGCCAAGGGCGCTGTCGAGGTCCAAACATCCACTGACCTCTCTGAGGCCGTTTCACATTGGCTGTCGGATCAAAATGCCCTTCAAGCCGCCAGAACGGCTGCACAATCCTGCGTCAATACGCAGTCGACCGCCTTGGATGCCGTCGTCGAAACCCTCTGCACGGTGCTTGATCTGCAAGCAAAGGATCCCGCTTCATCTGGCTAAAAATATCCCCGGGGTTGTGGGGGCAGAGCCCCTTCCCTCACCATCAGGCGGCTGGCATCCGCTGTTCAACAATCTCTGCCCACCAGCTGCATCCGGCCGGAATGGCTTCGTCGTTGAAATTGTATTCCGGGTGATGAACCATTGCGGTGTCACCGTTGCCCACAAGAATATAGGCGCCTGGGCGCTCTTCCAGCATGAAGGCAAAATCTTCGCCCCCCATGACCAACGGTGCCTCGTCGCAATCACCGGACACCGACCGGGCCACATCCGCCGCAAACTCTGTTTGCTCGTCGCTGTTCACCATTACCGGGTACCCGCGAATGTAAGTCACGTCAGCGGTGCCGCCAAACGTGGCCGCTACACCGTTGCAAATCTCGTTGATCCGCTTTTCAGCCAGATCCCGCATGCCCTTGCTCATTGTGCGCACGGTGCCTTTGATCTGCACGGTCTGAGGGATCACATTGAATGCCTTGGATGACGTCTCGAACGACGTCACAGACACCACGACCTGGTCTATTGGGTCGGCATTGCGCGAAGAAATCGTTTGCAACGTAAGGACTGCCTGTGCTGCCAGAACTGTAGTATCCACAGTCTCATGCGGCTTGGCGGCATGTCCGCCGCGACCCTCAAAGGTGACATCGAACTGATCAGTTGCCGCAAAGAACGAACCCGGCCGGATTGCGAACTTGCCAACAGGCTGCCCCGGCCAATTATGCATGCCGTAGACTTCCTGAATGTTCCAGCGGTCCATCATTCCGTCTTCGCACATTTCGCGGCCCCCGCCGCCACCTTCCTCAGCAGGTTGGAAGATCACGACAACAGTGCCGTCAAAGTTGCGGGTTTCCGACAGGTACTTTGCCGCCCCCAGCAACATCGCGGTGTGCCCGTCATGGCCACAAGCATGCATCGCACCCGGCGTTTTCGAGGCATAGTCCAACCCCGTTGCCTCATGTATCGGCAAAGCATCCATATCTGCGCGCAGGCCGATCACCTTTCCCTTGCTGTCCGACTTGCCTTTGATCACCCCGACAACACCGGTACGTCCGATACCGGTCACAACCTCATCGCAGCCGAACTCCTTCAGCTTCTCGGCCACCTTCGCGCTGGTGCGGTGGGTTTCGAACAGGATCTCGGGATTTTCGTGCAGATCCCTTCGCCATTCCGTGATTTCATTCTGCAATTCGGCAAAGCGGTTCTTGACTGGCATGTCTTTTCTCTCTCCTGATTCAGGTCAAGCCGCTGGCATCCGGCGCTCGACCATTTCCGCAAACCACGAGCACCCAATGGGGATGATCTCGTCATTGAAATTGTATTCGGGGTGGTGCAGCCCAGCACTGTCACCGTTGCCCAAAACGATGAATGCCCCGGGCCTCTCTTCCAGCATGAACGAGAAATCCTCGCCCCCCATCACCATCGGCGCTTCAATGCAACTGCCCCCAACCGACACCGCGGCCTCTGCTGCATATCCCGTCTGAGCTTCGGCATTGATCGTCACCGGAACACCGCGTTTATAGGTGACGTTCACAGACCCGCCAAATGTTGCAGAGATCCCTTCCGAGACTTCCTTCAGCCGTTGTTCGATCAGGTCGCGCAACTCGTTGGAATGGGTCCGAACAGTGCCGCGGATCCGTGCTGATTGCGGGATCACGTTGAACGCTTTCGAGGACGTCTCGACCGAGGTCACAGACAGCACGGCCTGCAAAATCGGATTCGCATTGCGCGACACAATCGTCTGCAACGCCACGATCAGCTGCGACAGCATCACCGTTGTATCAATCGTCTGATGAGGTTTTGCCGCGTGGCCGCCGCGCCCTTCAAGATGGATGTCAAACTCATCCGCTGCCGCCAGCAACGGCCCCGAACGAATGGCAAACTGCCCGGCAGGAATACCCGGCACATTGTGCATCGCATAGACTTCCTGAATGCCGAACCGATCCATCAGACCGTCCTTGCACATGGCCTCGGCACCATTTCCACCCTCTTCGGCAGGCTGAAAGATCACGATTGCCGTGCCATCAAAATTGCGGGTTTCCGCCAGATACTTGGCGGCCCCCAAAACCATCGCTGTATGGCCGTCATGACCACAGGCATGCATCGCATTCGGTATTTCCGAGGCATAGTCCAACCCGGTCTGTTCCTGCATCGGCAGGGCGTCCATATCGGCGCGCAGGCCAATCACACGGCCCCGTGTGTCGCTTTTGCCGCGAATGACACCAACGACTCCGGTGCGACCGATGCCAGTCACGACCTCGTCGCAACCAAACTCGTTCAGCTTTTCCGCAACCAGCGCACTGGTGCGGTGAGTGTCGTACAGAATTTCCGGGTGTTGGTGAATGTCACGCCGCCAACCGGTGATCTCATTATGCATCTCTGCGAGACGGTTCTTGATCGGCATGTCATTCTCCCTGTTTCATACGACAGGCAATCGTCGTTCCACAAGCTCGGCAAACCAGCTGCAACCGGCGGGGATCGCGTCGTCGTCAAAGTTGTATTGCGGGTGGTGGCACATGGCCGTATCCCCGTTCCCGATAAAGATGTACGCGCCGGGGCGTTCTTCAAGCATATAGGCAAAATCTTCGGACGGCATGATAGGGTCCGTGCTGTCGTTGACCTTGCCCGCAACCGCAGCTGCCGCCTCGGCCGCATAGCCCGTTTCGGCCTCGGAATTCACTGTCACCGGATATCCGGGTGTCCAGATAACCTCCGCCTTCGCGCCAAAGGCCGAGGCTGTATCCTCGGCAATCCGGCGCACGCGTTCTTCGGTGATTGTACGATACTCGGGGTCAAGTGTCCGCACGGTTCCCTGCAAACGCACCGTATGAGCGATCACGTTCGACGCAACGCTATCCGTCACAAACGTCCCAACGGTAAGGACAACTCGCTTGATCGGGTCAACGGTCCGGGACACCACCGATTGCAAGGCAACAACGATATGCGAGGCTACCAGAGTTGTATCCACCGCCTCGTGCGGTGCAGCGGCGTGTCCGCCCTTGCCAGTGACCGTGATTTCAAACTCATCGGACGAGGCCAGCAACGCGCCGGGGCGAATTGCGAACTCGCCCACCGGAAGACCGGGCATATTGTGCATGCCATAGACCTCGTGAATGCCCCAGCGGTCCATCAGCCCGTCCTGACACATGGCCAGACCGCCGGCCCCGCCTTCTTCGGCGGGCTGGAAGATCAGAACCACAGTGCCATCGAAATTGCGCGTCTCGGAAAGGTACTGCGCGGCCCCAAGCAGCATCGAAGTGTGCCCGTCATGTCCGCAGGCGTGCATCTTGCCCGACACGGTCGAGGCATAGTCCAGCCCTGTCGCCTCTTCAATCGGAAGTGCATCCATGTCCGCCCTCAGGCCGATGACGCGCCCCTGCGTATCCGTGCGCCCTTTGATCACCCCGACAACACCTGTTTTGCCAATGCCCGGAGTGATCTCGTCCACTCGAAACTCTTTCAGACGGGCGGCAACAAAGGCCGCAGTTTCATGGACGTCATACATCAGCTCCGGATGGGCGTGCAGGTGGCGGCGCCATTCGGTAATCTCGCCATGCATTTCCGCAAGTCTGTTTTTTACGGGCATCTCAAGACCTCCCTTTCAACCGCTGGCACCGTATTACACCGGGCTAGGCGCATAGTTTTTCAACCAATCGCTGCATGAATTTATGACCGGCTTCGAATTGTTCAATCGTAACGAACTCATTCGGCTGATGTGCCTGCGCTATGTCTCCGGGTCCACATATCACGGCAGAATACCCGGCCTCCTGAAACTGGCCTGCCTCGGTCCCGTAACTGACCACATGGCTTGCGTTGTCTCCGGTCAGGGCGCGTACCAGTGCTTCGGCTTCACCATCCTCTTCCGGGATCAACCCCGGAATCGCGAAGTTTTCAGTCAGTTCGATGCGGGTATCCGGGTGAACGGCCTGCATCTGAGCCTCAATGTGCCGAACCTGTTCGAAATAGGCATCTCGCCATTGGGCCTGCGTTTCGTCGGGCACGGTCCGAAAATCCATCATGAACCGGCAGTCTTTGGCAGTAATGTTGTGGGCCGTTCCGCCTTCAATCATACCGACATGGCAGGTTGTCCAGGGTGGATCGAATACGGCGGCAACGGCACTGGGTTGCGCCGCCAAGTTCCGCGCGTTCTGCTGGTTGGCCCAGTCGATCAATGGGGCCGCTGCCATGATGGCGTTGACGCCTGTGTGCATGATCGAGCTGTGAACTTCGAACCCGACGATATGGGTGTCAAAGCCGAAACCGCCCTTGTGACCCGTTACCGCCTGCATCATCGACGGCTCACCTACGATCACCGCCGAGCCTTTGGGCAAAATGCCCTGCATTGCCTCGATCATCGGCGGCGCTCCGGTACACCCGACTTCCTCATCAAAACTCAGCGCAAGTTGGAGCGGTCGCCTCACATTTGCGTAATGCGCCTCGACCAGCGTCCAGATGGCAAGCGCAACAAATCCCTTCATGTCACAGGTGCCGCGCCCGAAATATTTGCCGTCCTCCTCGGTCACGGTGAAGGGGTCGGTGTCCCAGGGTTGCCCGTCAACCGGTACTACATCCGTGTGCCCGGAAAGCACAACTGAGCCTTCTTCCAAAGGGCCGACATGCGCAAAGATCGCCGCCTTATGCGGCTGATTCGGATCAGGCCAGCGGTGCGACGTGATCCCATGGCTTTGCAGGTATTCGTCCACCCAGTCGACCAACGGCAGGTTGGTGTCACGACTCACGGTTGGAAATGAGATCAGCTTGGTCATGATCTCAAGCGGCGTCAGGCGCTTGCCCATCGGGTCAGTACCCACTGTCTGTGGTCAGGATAAAGTGACCCGGTTCAACCTCGTGATATTGAGAGGGTTCCGGTTTGAAATCGACAGGGTGGATCGGTGACGGGATCGGTTTGAAGTTCAGGTCTTTTTCCGTCTTTCGCTTGTTCGGGTCAGCAATTGGAACTGCCTTCATCAACGCCTGCGTATAGGGGTGTTGTGGGTTTTCAAACACACGCGCACGCGGGCCCAGTTCCACGATGCGACCCAGATACATAACGCCGACATAGTGGCTGACACGTTCAACCACGGCCATGTCATGGCTGATGAACAGATAAGACAGCCCCAAATCGGATTGCAGTTCCATCATCAAGTTCAGAACCTGTGCCTGAACCGACACGTCGAGGGCCGAGACCGCCTCATCCGCGATGATCAGCTTGGGGTTCAGGGCCAGTGCGCGGGCAATCGCGATCCGCTGACGCTGCCCACCGGACATTTCATGCGGGAAACGACGCATGAAGCTGCGCGGCAGCTGCACTTTGTCGAACAATTGTGCTACGCGGTCCTGCAACTCGGATCCCGACGCCACGCCATAGTTGCGCATCGGCTCGGCAACTTGATCGACCAATTGCATCTGTGGGTTCAGCGAGGCGAACGGGTCCTGAAAGATCATCTGCATATCCAGCCGCGCCTTGCGCAGGCCGGACGGGTCCAGCTTCATGATATCGACACCGTCCAGATTGACCTCGCCCGCCATCGGCTCGACCAGCCGCAGGATCGAACGGCCGGCCGAGGACTTGCCGCACCCGGATTCGCCCACAAGGCTGAGCGTTTGACCTTTGTTCAGTGTGAATGACACATCCTCGACCGCATGAACGTTCGAGATCGTGCGCCGCAGAAGACCACCTTTGACCGGAAACCGCGTGGTCAGGTTCTTTACCGTCAACAAAACTTCTTCGGTTCCGGGGATGGGTGCAATTTTCTGCCCCTCGACACCCAGCAACTTCATCGGTTCGGGCGCCGACTTACCCTGCATTTCACCCAGCTTCGGCACTGCGGCCAAAAGCGCCTTGGTGTAATCATGCTGCGGGTTTTCAAAGATTTCCCTGACGGTCCCCTCTTCGACCTTGTTGCCGCGATACATGACGACAACACGGTCAGCCATCTGCGCCACAACCGCCATGTCATGGGTGATGAACATTACCGCCGTACCGGTTTCGCGCTTGAGGCGATCCATCAGGGCCAGGATCTCGGCCTGAATAGTCACGTCAAGCGCCGTGGTGGGTTCATCCGCGATCAGCAAGCGGGGTTCGCAGGCCATCGCCATTGCGATGACGACACGTTGGCGCATCCCGCCCGACAGCTCATGCGGGTACTGTTTCAAACGACGCTCGGGCTCGGGGATACGAACCTGGCGCAGCAACTCAAGCGCACGGTCCTCGGCCTGTGACTTCGACATCTGCTTGTGGATGCGCAGACCTTCAGTCAACTGGCGACCAACGGTAAAAACTGGGTTCAGCGCCGTCATCGGCTCCTGAAAAATCATCCCGATCTCGTTGCCGCGAATCTGTTTCATCAGATCCGGATCGGCTTTGGACAGGTCCATCTCGCTCCCGTCGCGGCGGTCAAACAGAAGTTCACCACCCGCGATTTCGCCGCCTCCAAACTCGACCAGCCGCATCAGCGACAGCGACGACACCGATTTCCCCGAGCCCGATTCGCCAACGATACAAACGGTTTCACCCGGTTTGATCTCGAACGAGACATCCTCAACACCGACAACGGGGCCATCCTTCGTCTGAAACTCCACCCGCAGTTTTTTAATCTGTGCAATAGGCTGATCCAGCACGCGCGCGCTCCCTTGACGACGGTATTCTTTTTCTGAATTCCGAACGCTAAGGCGGGCCGCCGGGAAAAGTCAAACCCATTACACCTTTTCGCGACGGCACTACTTGCATTTTTCTCAGGTTCTGTTTCGATACGCCATGTAACCGACCTGGGGAGGCGGCGCAGACTGAAATCGTTAGCGCTATTATCTTTGTTGATCAAAACCTTACCTTGGGGCGGCAACGCCAAACCCGCAGGCCTTGCGGAGATAATCGAGACACGAACGTGTCCAACTTGGGAGTAACTTATGAAAATCAAAACCCTTTTGCTTGGTGCGATTGCAAGCACGGCGATGGCCCCTGTGGCTATGGCCGAGCGTGGATCGGACGGCAATGTCAGCATCATTTACTGGCAGGCCCCGTCGATCCTGAACCCGTATCTGTCCTCGGGCACAAAAGACATCGAATCGGCTTCGTTGGTGATTGAACCGCTCGGTCGCTATGACCAAGACGGGAACCTTGTAGCCTATCTCGCCGAGGATATCCCGACCGTGGAAAACGGTGGTGTTTCGTCGGATCTGAAATCGATCACGTGGAAGCTGAAATCCGGTTTGGTCTGGTCCGATGGATCGCCCGTGACGTCGGCCGACGTAAAGTTCACCGCGGATTATTGCATGCATCCGGAAGGTGGTTGCGCCCAGCTTGCCAAGTTTGAAGGCGTCGAAAGCGTCGAGGCAATCGACGATCTGACCATCAAGGTCAACTTTGCCGAACCAAAGCCGAACCCCTATGGCCCGTTCATGGGTGGTCAGTCGCCAATTATCCAGATGGCCCAGTTTCAGAACTGCATGGGCTCCAAGGCGCCTGAATGTACAGACCAGAACTTTGGCCCGATCGGAACCGGCCCGTTTGTTGTGGACGAATTCAAGCCAAACGACGTGATCACCATGTCGGCCAACCCGAATTATCGTGACCCAAACAAGCCCGCTTTTGCCACGCTGACCTTCAAAGGTGGCGGTGACGCAACGGCGGCTGGCCGTGCTGTGATGGAAACCGGCGAATTCGACTATGCGTGGAACCTGCAGCTGGCGCCTGAAGTCATCGAGCAGATGAAGGAAGGTGGTAAAGGTACTCCCATCGCCGCATTCGGGACCCTGGTTGAGCGGATCGAAATGAACATGACAGATCCGTCCCCCAGCCTGCCTGAAGGCGAACGTTCAACCGCCAAACATCCGCACCCAGCCTTGTCGGAACTGGCTGTTCGCAAGGCCCTGTCGATGGCAATCGACCGTGATCTTCTGGTTGAGATTGGCTACGGTCAAGCCGGTCGCCCGACCTGCAACCTGGTACCGGCCCCGGCATTGTACGCAAGCGACAACACCGAGTGTCTGACGCAGGACATTGACGGCGCGAACCAGATGCTGGATGAAGCCGGCTGGGTGAAAGGCGCTGACGGCGTCCGCGCCAAGGATGGTGTAAGACTGTCGCTGGTCTATCAAACCTCGACCAACGCTGTTCGTCAGGACTTCCAGGCGCTGATCAAGGAATGGTGGAGCCAAATCGGTGTTGAAACCGAGCTGCGCAACATCAACGCGTCGGTCTTTTTCGGCGGTGACCCGGGCAGCCCGGACACATTCCAGCGTTTCTATGCAGACGTTGAAATGTACGCCAACAACTTCGATGGCACCGATCCGGAAAGCTATCTTGCGCAGCACACCTGTGACAAGGCACCCAAGCCGGAAAGCCAGTGGCAGGGTGAGAACATCAACCGTTACTGTGACGCCGAGTATGACAAGCTGGTGGCCGAACTGGGCCGCACCGGTGAGCTTGAAAAGCGTGGCGAAATTGCACGTAAACTCAACGATATGCTGACCAAGGACAGCTATGTCGTGGTTCCGCTGGTTGATCGTGGACGGGTCTCTGCACATTCCAACACGTTGGGTGGCGTGATCCTGAACACTTGGGACAGCGAGCTTTGGAACGTTGCGGACTGGTACCGCAAAACCGGCTCCTAAGCGTTAAACCTGCCAAGCCGCGCCCCGATCTTCGGGGCGCGGTCATTTGCAGGCCGTTCCAACAAGAAGACGCATCAACAAAGGCGCCTTTGAATGCTCAACTTTACAATCAGACGACTGGTGTTGGCGGTGCCCACACTGCTGTTCATCAGCCTCGTCATCTTCCTGCTGCTCGAGCTTGCCCCTGGCGACCCGATGGCACAGGTTCCGCTCACCGTTCCCCCGGAAGTCAAAGAGAAGATGCGCGAGGCGCTTGGCCTCGGCCAGCCGATGCATATCCGGTTCTGGAAATGGATCGTGCAGTTCTTCTGGATAGAACCACAGGTATTGGTCGACTCTGTATTCGGTACAACCTTCTCCGAAGGCGACTTGCGTGTGATTTCGTGGCAGACCCGCTCACCGGTCATGGACATCGTCGTTCAGCGTATCCCGCAGACCCTGTGGGTTGTCGGCACCGCCTATGTGGTCGCCATCCTGATCGCGCTGCCCATCGGCATCTATTCGGCCTACCGCCAGTATTCGTGGTTCGACCAGATGGGCACATTCGTGTCGATGGTTGGCTTTTCCGTTCCACCCTTCTTCTCGGGTGTTCTGGTGATCGTCATATTCTCGGTCCAGCTGGGCTGGTTCCCGTCGATCTATGACACCACGCTGGTGGTCAACAGCTGGGACAGTTTCGTTGTGCAACTCAAACAGATGATCATGCCGGTCATGGTTCTGGCCTTGCAGATTACAGCGCAGCTCAGCCGGTTCATGCGCGCGTCCATGCTGGATAACCTCAATCAGGATTATGTTCGCACCGCCCGCGCCAAGGGTCTCAGCGAATATACCGTGGTCATGGTTCACGTTCTGCGAAACTCGATGATCCCGGTGGTCACCGTGATTGCGCTGGGTATTCCGTCCATCTTTGGTGGCGCCATCATCACCGAGCAGGTGTTCAAAGTGAATGGCATCGGTCAGCTGCTGATCGGAGCGATTCAGGCCAATGATCTGCCGATGGTGCAAACCCTGACCTTCATCTTTGCCGTACTGATCGTGCTGTTCAACCTGATCGCTGACGTACTTTACGGCATTCTGGACCCGAGGATTCGATATGACTGATCATGATCGTACCGATACACTGGTCCCGGACGAAGGATTTGCACCTGCCTCGACAGCCTTGCCAACGGCCGGCGTGATGGAAGAACTGGCCACCCCTCCCCGCAGCCAATGGCGCGATGTGTGGGATCAGTTCAAGACCCACAAAGGCGCAATGGTCGGTGCGATCCTGTTTATCATCATCGTCGCCGGTGTTTATTTGGGCCCGTATCTGTGGAGCATCGATCCAACCCAGATCGATATCCGGTCGCGCAATCAGGGCCCCAGTTGGGCGCATCCCTTTGGCACCGATCAATTGGGTCGCGACATTCTTGCGCGCATGATGTCGGGTGGTCAAACCTCAGTCTCGGTTGGCATAACCGCGATGTTGCTGGCGCTGTTTCTGGGATCGTTCATCGGCGTTCTGGCAGGATTCTTCAGACGGCTCGATGGGCCGCTGATGCGCCTGACCGACCTGTTTCTGGCCCTGCCCTTGCTGCCGTTGTTGCTGGTTATGATGCTTCTGTTCCGCGAGCCCCTGTCAGCGGCTTTTGGGCTGGAGCGCGGGATATTCATCCTGATCGTCTGCGCCATCGGCATCACCTCATGGATGCCGACTGCGCGGATCGTGCGCGGTGATGTGCTGGCCATCAAGGAACGTGAATTCGTTCTCGCCGCGCGCTCCATCGGCACCAGCAACAGCCAGATCATCACGCGGCATATCCTGCCGAACGTTCTTTCGCCAATCATGGTGTCGGCAACGCTGGGGATTGCCACAGCGATCATCACCGAAAGCGCGCTGTCCTTCCTTGGGTTGGGATTCCCGCCCGACTTCCCGACATGGGGCCGCCTGTTGTTTGATGGTGTCGACTATCTTCAGCAATACCCCGAGCGTGTATTCTGGCCCGGCCTTGCGATCTCGCTGACGGTGCTGAGCGTCAACTATCTGGGTGACGGGCTGCGCGACGCACTGGATCCCCGCATTCGCGGACGCTGAAACAAGTTTAGTCGGCGCGCCTCAGCGCGCCGGCCAACAGCACGATCAGAACGGCCAATGGCAACAGCACGGCGAACGCCAGACGCAGGCCGAACAGTTCCGCCAAAAATCCGATCAGCGGCGGCCCTATCAATAACCCACCATATCCCAGCGTAGCTACACTTGCGATGGCTTGCCCCGGCGGGACAAGCGGATCGCTGGCTGCATGGCTGAACGCCAGCGGCATTATCACCGCATACCCTATGCCCATCAGCGCAAACCCCGCCAATGCGGGCAAGGGCGCAACCGAAGAAACCACAGCGAAAACGCCCAACGCCGCGCAGATCCCGCCGAACCGGGCCGTCGCAGCAGGACCAAACCGCATAATGACAATCGCGCCTGCTAGGCGAAACGCCACCATCGTCACGGAAAACACGGCATAGCCCAATGCGGCAACACTTTCGGGCGCTCCCGAAATGTCTCGCAGGAAAATCGCGCTCCAGTCTGCGACGGCGCCTTCACCCAATGCACCGCACATGGCCGCGAATCCGACCAGTATCAGCGCGCCCGAGGGCAAAGCAAAAACCGAGCTTTTTGACCGTTCGGACCGATTCGACGTCCAGCGCACCCACGACAAGGCCAGCGCGAAGGCAACAACCGCGCCACCCGCCAATAGGAAATGCACCAGAACCGTCAGCCCCATCTGAACAGCCACGTACCCGCTGAGCGCGCCAAGACCGGCCCCAAGGCTCCACATGGCGTGGAATGACGACATTACAGGTTTGTCATATGCCTGCTCGACCTCGGCGGCCCAGGCATTCATCGCCACATCCATCGATCCGTGAAAGGTGCCAAAAACAAACAAACAAAACGCCAGCGCCCAAAACCCGCCAGCAACAGCAAGCAGGACCAGCGACAGCGTGTACAGAACGGCCACAATCCGGGTTATCGCAACTGCGCCATACCGATCCGTCAACTGCCCTGTGACCGGAAACGAACAGACGGCGCCGGCCGCCATGAACAACAACCCGTACCCCAACGCATCATGGGACAGCTCCAACCGGTCGCGCACGGCCGGTATGCGCGAGGCCCAGATGCCGAACAAAGCCCCGTTCAGGATGAACATGGCCGCAACTGCCCGCCATGCCGAGAAAACACCAATCAACAGAGAACCTCGTGCTGTCTGCCCGCCTCACCCGTTCTACAGGTTGGGCGCAAATTGGCAATTGCAGCTTAACCCAGGCGTTTGCGGATGCGCCGAACGGCGAACCATACGCCCGCTACAACCGGGATCGTCGCCGCCGCCGTCAGCATTCCCTTGCTTATGCCGGCGGCAGTCAACGGATACAGAAGGTAGCCGACAAGTGAGACCGCGTAATAACTGATGGCCACCACAGAAAGGCCCTCAACCGTGTGCTGCAAGCGCAAGGCAAGATCGGCCCGACGATCCATGCTTTCCAACAGGGCCTGATTTTGTGCACTCCGCTCGACGTCCACCCTTGTGCGCAACAACTCACCCGCACGTATGGCCCGGTCAGACAGCGCCTGCAGGCGGCGTTCTGTTGATTTCACGGTACGGATCGCAGGGTCATAACGGCGCATCATGAAATCGGCAAAGCTTTGGCCGCCTTCGAACCTTTCCTCGCGCAGGACATCGATCCGCTGATTGACCAGCGCCTCGTAAGCGCCGGTCGCACCGAATCGGAACGAACTGCGGGCCGATATGGTCTCGAGCTCGGTCGATATGGCCAGCAATTGAGGCAACAGCGCATCTGGTGGGGTGGTGTCATCCGTCATTTCAACCATCAGCTTCGCCAGCTGGGCATCCAGTTCCTCGATCCGGGGGGCCAATTGTTTGACGCGGGCAAAGCCAAGCATCGACATCGCCTTGTATGTCTCGATCTCGCACAGCCGCTGGATGATACGCCCTGTGCGGCGCGTGCCCGTGCCTTCGGTCACGAACAAAGCAAAACGCATGTGACCAGCCGGGTCGATACGGAAATCACTGGCGCAAATTGCCGAAGCATCCAACACCCGCGACACCGCCAGACTTTCAGGTTCGAACCAATCAGCCAGAGCGACCTTTACAGCCGCATCTTCCGGGCGCGGCACCACCCGCATCAGCAGCGAGGTGATCCTCTGGCCCGGGCTGGCCATCAGCCAATCCGGGGGAAAAACTTCGAAATCAGCCGGGTTGAAGGGACGGCCGCTGACGTTCGGCACAATCGCCGTATACGTGACAAACTCAGTGTGCTGCTCCCATTTCAGCCAATGGCGTCCTATCTGCCCGGCATAATGCGTGGCCCCCGGCTGCGGATGTTGCGCCCCATGTCGGTCAAGCAGATCGATCAGATGGGCAATATCCTGACTGCGGTCCCGAGCGACGGCTGCTTCAGGCTTCTTGATCGCAAGAAAGGCGACCGTGCACGGCGTATCGGCGGCCGGAAACGGGCGGGCATGAAGTTCATTTGCCAGCGCATAGCGCAGCGGGTGATCATCGATTGGCGTCATTCCGAGGCTCCGATAGCGGTGTCCGCACTATACGTCACAACTCGGATACATCAATTCTTATTTTATTTCATATACTTACACGAATACAAAGGTATACAAACCGACTATCTCATTGATTTGGCTGCCACAGCTCGATCGGATTTCCCTCCGGATCGTGAAGCCGAGCGAACTTTCCGATCTCGCTGTCCCAGTCTGGGCGGGTCTCAACAGCGATTCCGGCAGCTTCAAGCTGCTGTATCATCGCGCCCAGATCGTCGACCCGAAAATTGATCATCCATTGCTGATCCGGGTTTCCGAAATACTCAGTGTCTTTAGCGAAAGGCGCAAACACCGTATACCCTTCGCGCTGCTTCCAGGGCACCGGATCATAGTGGTTTACGCCCAGATGTTCTTCGTACCAGCGGCTCAACGCCTCAGGATCACTGGCCTGAAAGAATACGCCCCCTATACCGTTCACTTTCTGCATGTTTCGCTCCTACCACACGGCATCGAGTATATCACAACCCGCCCGCTTCATCTGGCCATAAATATCCTGGGGGTTTGGGGGCAAAGCCCCCAACAGCACAAAAAAAGAAAAGGGCGCCCAAAGGCGCCCTTTGCAAATGGATCAAACCGGTTAATCACTCGATCATCGGCAGCAGCTTGTCCAGAGACGCTTTGGCGTCGCCATAGAACATGCGGGTATTTTCCTTGAAGAACAGCGGGTTTTCGATACCCGAATACCCCGTACCCTGACCGCGTTTGGACACGAAGACCTGCTTGGCCTTCCAGCATTCCAGAACTGGCATACCGGCAATGGGACTGTTGGGATCTTCCTGCGCCGCAGGGTTCACGATGTCGTTCGAGCCGATAACGATGGCCACATCCGTGTCCGGGAAGTCATCATTGATCTCGTCCATTTCCAGAACGATATCATAGGGCACCTTCGCCTCGGCCAGCAGCACGTTCATATGGCCCGGCAAACGGCCCGCGACCGGGTGGATCGCGAAACGCACCTCTTTACCTTTGGCGCGAAGCTTACGAACCAGTTCACTGACCGATTGCTGTGCCTGCGCAACCGCCATCCCGTAGCCGGGAATGATGATTACACTGTCGGCATCGTTCAGGGCTGCAGCCACGCCATCAGCCTCAATAGCCACCTGCTCTCCCTCAACAGCCATCTGTTCACCCTGCGGGCCACCAAAGCCGCCCAGGATCACGCTGACAAAGTGACGGTTCATCGCCTTGCACATGATGTAGGACAGGATCGCACCGCTTGAGCCCACCAGCGCACCGACCACGATCAGCAGGTCATTGCCCAGCGAGAAACCAATCGCCGCCGCGGCCCAGCCCGAATAGCTGTTCAGCATCGACACAACCACCGGCATGTCCGCGCCACCAATGCCCATGATCAGATGATAACCGATGAACAGCGCCGCCAATGTCATCAGGATCAGCGGCAACAGCCCGCCAGACGCGGTGTACCAGATCAGACAGATCAGCGAGAGGCCCGCTGCCGCCGCGTTCAGCGCATGACCACCGGGCAGCTTTGTCGCCGCCGAGGTCACTTTGCCCGCCAACTTGCCATAGGCCACGACCGAACCGGTAAAGGTGATCGCACCGATAAAGATGCCCAGGAACAGTTCCACATGCAGGATTGCCAGCTCGGCCGGTGTCTTCTTGGCGATCAGTTTGGCAAAGGTGCCCAGATCATGCAGATCCGCCTCTTTCGCCGTATCCGCAATCGCCATGACCTGTGCCACGTTGCCGATTTCAAAATGTGCATTGAAACCCACAAACACAGCGGCCAGACCGACGAGTGAATGCATCGCGGCCACCAGCTGCGGCATCTCGGTCATCTGGACGCGCTGCGCCACGTATTGACCGATCAGACCGCCGCCAATGATCAGCAGGATCGACAGCAGCCACAGGCCAGAACCGGGGCCAACCAGTGTGGCAAAGACCGCCAGCGCCATACCGACGATACCGTACCAGACCGCGCGCTTTGCGCTTTCCTGGTTTGACAACCCGCCAAGGGAAAGGATGAACAGAACAGCCGCAACGACGTAGGCGGCAGTGGTGAAGCCAAATTCCATGTGCCCGGCCTCCTTAAGATTTCTGGAACATGGCGAGCATGCGCCGGGTTACGAGGAAGCCGCCGAAAATGTTGATCCCGGCCATGAAGACGGACAGCGCCGCCAGCAGAATGACCAGGAACGACCCCGATCCGATCTGCATCAATGCCCCAACGATAATGATCGACGAGATCGCGTTGGTGATCGCCATCAGCGGCGTGTGCAGGCTGTGCGAGACATTCCAGATCACCTGGAAGCCCACGAAAATGGCCAGCACGAAGACGATGAAATGCTGCATGAAGCTGGCCGGAGCAACCAGCCCTACCAGCAGCATCAGCGCGCCGCCAACACCCAAAAGGGTGAACTGCTGCTTGGTCTGCGCCTTGAAGGCCGCAATCTCCTGCGCCTTTTTCTCTTCCGGGGTCAGTTCCTTGACCTCGGGCTTTTTCTGCGCCGCAATCGCCTGAATCTTGGGCGGTGGCGGCGGGAAGGTGATCTCACCCGCATGGGTCACGGTTGCGCCGCGGATCACGTCATCTTCCATGTTGTGATTGATCTGACCGTCCTTCTCGGGCGTCAGGTCAGTCATCATGTGACGGATGTTGGTTGCATAAAGCGACGAGGATTGTGCCGCCATCCGGCTGGGGAAGTCTGTATAACCGATTATGGTCACGCCATTATCGGTTACAACTTTCTCATCCGGCACAGTGCCTTCGACGTTGCCGCCACGCTCGGCTGCAAGGTCGATAATGACCGAACCCGGCTTCATCGCCTTGACCATATCCTCCAGCCACAGCTTGGGCGCCGGACGGTTGGGGATCAGGGCGGTGGTGATCACGATGTCCATCTCGGGCGCAAGTTCGCGGAACTTGGCCAGCTGGGCGTTGCGGAATTCTTCCGACTGGACCGAGGCATAACCGCCTGTGGCCGCGCCATCCTGCTGCTCTTCTTCGAAGTCCAGATAGACGAACTCCGCCCCCATCGATTCGACCTGTTCGGCCACTTCAGGGCGCACGTCGAACGCGTAGGTGATCGCGCCCAGCGACGTAGACGTCCCGATTGCGGCCAGACCGGCCACACCGGCCCCAACGATCAGCACCTTGGCAGGAGGAACTTTACCGGCGGCGGTCACCTGACCGGTGAAGAAACGGCCAAAGTTGTTGCCTGCCTCGATCACGGCGCGATAGCCCGCGATATTTGCCATCGACGACAGCGCGTCCATCTTCTGCGCGCGCGAGATGCGTGGCACCATCTCCATGGCGATCACGTTGGCGCCCTTGGATTTGGCCAGCTCCATTCCTTCTTCGTTGCCCGCAGGATTGAAGAACGAAATCAGGGTCTTGCCCTTGGTCAACCGTTTCAGTTCGGCCTCAGTCGGGATCCGAACCTTGGCAATGATATCCGCGGTCTTCCACAGCGACGCTGCGGTCTTGACCACCTCAACGCCTACGGCCTCGTATGCGGCATCCGAAAAACCGGCAGCCGCGCCCGCGCCTTTCTCGATCAGGCACTCATAGCCCAGTTTCTGCAATTGCACGGCCGAGTCGGGCGTCATTGCAACCCGGTTCTCACCGTCCAGTATTTCCTTTGGCGTGCCTATCTTCACTGGCAGTCCCCCTAATTTTTACTCTGTCCGAGCGGGTGGTCGGTATTCTTTGTTAAGCAAAGATGTATCCTGCGCAACATTATTTCGCAAGTGCAGCATTTTTTACGTGACATCACGAAATCAGCCACCTTAGATCCAACGCCGCGTCTTGCGTTCATAGCGTGCGAAATCCGTGCGGAACTGCCGGCGCAGGCGGTCTTCTTCCGGCAGGATAAACCGGCGCTCCAGCACCCAGACGAAGACCGGAACCAAAACCAGTGACAACACGGCGTCAAACCGCAGGATCAAACCCGCAAGAATCAGAACGTCACCGACGTAGATCGGGTTTCGACTGCGTTTGTAGATGCCCGATTGCACCATCGCGGTCGGCGTCTCATGGGGAATGACGGTTGTTTTGTGGCGACGAAACTCGACAATGGCCAGAACGGCCATCAGAACGCCGCCGCCGATTAGAACTCCGCTGAGAAGGTCGGTCAGGCCGCTCTCAAGTGACAGGCCCAGCGCCATGTATCTGGCTTGCGCCCATGCCAGCGCCGCGAAAGCGATCAACCAAACCGGCGGTACATCTATCCAGCGCATTCTAAGCCCTCATGAGCGACGACAATTTCGGGTATATGTCGCTTCTGACCGACGTCCTATCGTTTTTCGACCAGATTGGCAAAAGACCAGTATGTCGCATCGATAGACAGACATGTCAGGATCGGCTACCCCAAATGCAACAAAAGACGACCACACAAGTGAGTGAACCTTCATGACCGATTTTGCAGCAACCAAAGCCATGTTCGACCTGCCCGAGGGCGTGATTTACCTGGACGGCAACTCTTTGGGCCCGCTGCCTAAAACGGCTGCGTCTCGTGTGCAGAACATGCTGACCGAGGAATGGGGGCAAATGCTGATCACCGGCTGGAACAAAGCCGGTTGGATGGGCCTTCCCATGGGGCTTGGCGATCGAATTGGCCGCCTGATCGGAGCCGAGCCAGGCAGCGTCGTGACCGGCGACACCCTGTCGATCAAGGTTTATCAGGCCGTGTCCTCTGCCCTTGAACTGAACCCGACCCGCAAGGTTGTGCTTTCCGACAAAGGGAACTTTCCGTCAGACCTGTACATGGTCGATGGCCTGCTGCGATCCCTTGGGAGCCCATACGAACTGCGCGTCGTCGACCCGCAGGACGTCGCAGATGCAATCACCGAAGAGGTCGCAGTCCTGATGCTGACCGAAGTGGATTACCGCACGGGCCGGATGCACGACATGAAGGCGCTGACGGAACTGGCCCACGACAACGGTGTCGTGACGGTTTGGGATCTGGCGCATTCCGCAGGTGCCATCCCCGTTGACCTTGCAGGGTGCAATGCCGATTTCGCAGTCGGGTGCACTTATAAATACCTCAATGGCGGCCCCGGTGCGCCCGCTTTCATCTATGTTGCGCCCCGACTGGCAGATAGTGTGCGCCCGGCCCTGTCTGGTTGGCTGGGGCACGAAGCGCCCTTTGCCTTTGACCTAGACTATCGGCCCGGAAGCGGGATTGAGCGTATGCGCGTTGGAACACCTCCGATCATCCAAATGACCGCACTTTCGGCGGCCATGGACATCTGGGATATGGCCGACATGGCGGATGTGCGCGCCAAATCCATTGAATTGACCGAGCTTTTCATCCGTCGGGTCGAGGCGACCTGCCCAGACTTGCAATTGGACAGTCCGCGTATTCCCGAGCAGCGTGGCAGTCAGGTTTCATTCCGCTTCAAGGAAGGCTACGCCGCGATGCAAGCGCTGATCGCGCGTGGTGTCGTCGGAGATTTCCGTGCTCCTGACACAATGCGGTTTGGTTTCACGCCGCTGTATGTCGATGAAAGCGATGTCGAGCGTGCAGTCGGGATTCTGGCGGATGTGATGCAGAACAAGCTTTGGGACACGCCTGAGTACAAAACGCGACAGCGCGTTACCTGATTTCCAGCCCAGCTCCGATCAGGGCCGCCAACTGGTTCGTGCGCCTTTCAAATTCCTCGGCGTCTGACGCGGTCAGCTTGATCCCCTTCAGCGTGACCGTAAGTGTTTTCGCCGTCTCTTCAGGCGTGTCGAATAGGCGAACGCGGCCAGCATCCTGCTCTCGCCTCAGCCATTCGGCATAAAGCGCGGCAAGTTCCCCTTCGCCCCGCTCGACAATATCGATGGCCATGGATTTGGTTGTGTCCAGCATCTCAAGCCCATGCGGCGACGCCAAAATCGCAGCCATGCCCTCGGTCTGGGCATGGATCGCCTTCCTGGCAATGTCCGAAACCGAGCCTTCGCCGTTCAGCGCCTCGGCCACCGTTGCGGACTTTTCCTCGTAATGCCGTTCAGTCAGCTTGCGAACGATCGCTTCCTTGTTCCTAAAATACAGATAGACCGCTGGCCGCGACATCCCCGCACCGCGCGCAATGTCATCCATCGAGGTCTTGCGGAACCCGTATGCGGAAAAAGCCTGAAAAGCAGATGCAAGGATCGCTTTCTGCCGGGATTCGTCACTCGTATCTTTCATAAGAAAATCTCTGACAGTTATTGTTTAATTTGTCAATTGACAAACTGACACTTTGCACCCATTATGTCAGAACCTGCCACAGATACAAAAAGGTGCGCCATGGCGACGGCCCTTAAGATTAACGGAACTCCCCATCAGATCGACCTGCCGGATGATGTCCCCCTGCTTTGGGTTCTGAGGGATGAGGTTGGCCTGACCGGCACCAAGTTTGGCTGTGGCGTCGCCGCTTGCGGCGCCTGTACAGTTCACATCGATGGCGAGGCGGTACGCTCATGCCAGGTGGCGCTGTCGGATGTCTGGGGCGAGGTGACCACAATCGAAGGCGTCGGCACGCCAGAAGCGCTGGCTACGATCCAGCAGTCCTGGGCTGATCATCAGGCGGCGCAATGTGGCTATTGCCAGTCGGGCCAGATCATGCAGGCCGCTGCCCTGCTTGCGCAAAACCCTGCGCCCACGGACGCAGAGATCGATGAAGCGATGCAGGGAAACCTGTGCCGCTGTGGCACCTACCCCCGCATCCGGGCCGCGATCCACGACGCAGCATCCAAGTTGAAGGAGGCATAAGAGATGGCTTCTGTTGGCAAAATTATCCGCCGTACGTTCCTGATCGGCTCAGCCGCAATTGTTGGCGGCGTCGCCTTTGGCGCATACTATGTCACCCGCCCCGCCCCCAACCCGCTGAAACCGAAAGAAGGTGAAGCGGCACTGAACCCCTTCGTGCTGATCGATCAGAATGGTGTCACCCTGTTCGCGCCCCGTGCCGAGATGGGACAGGGCGTGAAAACCACGTGGGCCGCGCTGATCGCCGAAGAACTGGATGTCGATCTGGATCAAATCACCGTCCTGCACGGTCCGGCAGCAACCGCCTATTACAACTCAGCCATGATGGGCGAGGGACTGCCAAACAAGGGCTACGACATCTCGGACTTCCAGCACAACTTAGGTGAAGCACTGGGTGTTCTTGGCAAGGCCCTAAGCCTGCAAGTCACAGGCGGCTCCACCTCGATGAAGGACGGGTTCGAGAGGATGCGGCAAGCCGGCGCTTCGGCCCGTGAAACGCTGAAACGCGCCGCCGCTGATCGGTTGGGGGTCGCGCCCTCGGACCTGAAAACAGCTTCAGGCCATGTCATCGCCCCGAACGGTGACAAGATCGCTTATACCGATCTTGCAGTGAAAGCGTCCGGACTGGAACCCGCCGAGGTACCTTTGCGAGACCCGTCCGAATGGCGTTATCTGGGCCGGACACAACCGCGACTGGACATGATGGGCAAAGTGACAGGCACTGCCGAGTTCGGCATCGATGTTCGCCTGCCCGGTATGAAATTTGCCGCCGTGCGCATGAATCCCAAACTGGGTGGTGCGATGAACAGCTTTGACGACAGTGCTGCAATATCCATGCCCGGGGTCGAAAAGGTTGTTGATCTGGGCACCGGTGTTGCCGTGATCGCGAACAACACATGGCTGGCCAACCAGGCGGTCGAGGCTGTCGAGATCGACTGGGGCGATGCGCCATATCCACCTGATACGGACAGCATTTTCTCAAAGATTGCCGAGGCGTTTGACGACGCGCCGAACTCGACTATGCGCGACGATGGCGATGTCAGCATGACGCCGGATGGCGCGACCGAGATCACTGCCGAATACCAAGTGCCCTATCTGGCGCACGCCACGATGGAGCCGATGAATGCCACCGCGCTCTATACCGGAGATGCTTTGGAGCTGTGGTGCGGCAATCAGGCTCCGACGCTGATCCGTTTTCGCGCTGCGAATACCGCAAATCTGGACACTGAGGCTGTTCAGATTCACACCGCCTATCTTGGGGGAGGGTTTGGCCGCCGGGGCGAACTGGATTTCGGAGAAATCGCCACCAAGGTCGCGATGGCCATGCCTGGCACACCGGTCCAGACAACCTGGAGCCGCGAAGAAGACATGCGTCACGACTACTTCCGCCCCGGCGCCATTGCCCGGATGCGCGGCGCTGTTCAGGACGGCAAAGCCGTTCTCATTGACGGCAAGGTTGCGGCACAGTCCTGCACGCAACAGGCGGTCGAGCGTTACACCGGCTTCCCCGGAGGCGGACCCGACAAAGTGCTGGTCGAAGGGTTCTTCAACCAACCTTACGCCGTGCCAAACTACCGGATGAGCGGCCACGTCGCTGATCTGGCTGTCCCGGTAGGCTTCTGGCGTTCGGTCGGCAACAGCCACAACGGCTTTTTCCACGAGACCTTCATGGACGAATTGGCCCATGCCGCAGGGCGCGACCCGCTGGACTTCCGGCTAGAGCTAATGAGAACCGAACACGCCCCGTCTGCCGGATGTCTGGAAGCGGTCAAGGAAATGTCCAACTGGACCGGGAAAACACCTGACGGCGTAGGCCGTGGCGTAGCCTTCACCTACAGCTTCGGCACGCCGGTGGCTCAGGTTATCGAAGTTGTCGACGAAGACGGTGCCATCCGCATTCACAAGGCCTGGATCGCCTGCGACATGGGGCTGGCGTTGGACCCGGAAAACGTCAAGGCGCAGATGTTTGGCGGCATGATGTATGGCCTGTCTGCCGCATGTTTCGGCGCGATCACCTTTGCCGGCGGGGAAGTCGAGCAGTTCAACTTCCCCGACTATGACGCCCTTCGTATGCATACTGCGCCACAAGTCGAGGTGCGCGTTCTGGAAACCAATCGCTATATGGGCGGCGCTGGTGAGCCCGGCACGCCCCCCTCAATGCCCGCACTGGGCAACGCCCTGTTTGATCTGACCGGCAAACGTGCGCGCAGCCTGCCGCTGGTCAATCAGTTCAACCTGCTGGTCTGATTGCCATTTACCTTCCCCTTCACCGATCCGTCGCGCACCCGCACGGTCCGGTGCCCAAGTCAGGCTGATTTCTGAACTGCCTGACAGGCAATCCCCTCCGCCCATCCCCGCACAGCCATGCCGAAGGCTTCGAACAAGGGGCGTGAAACCGGGTCGTTGATCGCATCCCATTCGGGATGCCATTGCACGGATAGCGTAAATCCGGGCGCATCCTTGATGTAGATCGCCTCGGGCGTTCCGTCCGGCGCATGCCCATCGATCACCACACGCTGTCCGATGCACTTGATCCCCTGCCCGTGCAACGTGTTGGTCATGACCTCCTGCGCACCAAACAAGTCGTGGAACACACCGTTTTCCGTCAGTTTCACCACGTGGCGCAGCGCAAATTTTTCCTCAAGTGTACCATCGGGCGGCATCCGGTGATTCATCCGCCCCGGCAGATCGCGAATTTCCGGATAGAGCGTTCCGCCCATGGCCACGTTGACCTCTTGAAATCCGCGGCATATGCCCAGAAACGGCTGACCCCGTTCCACACAGGCCCGAACCAGCGGCAGGGTGATCGCGTCACGCGCGCGGTCAAACTCTCCATGCGCCTCGGTTGCAGGTTCACCATATTCTTCGGGATGCACATTGGGACGACCGCCGGTCAGAAGAAAGCCGTCGCAAACCTCCAGCAACTCCTCAACAGACACATAACGGGGATCGGCGGGGATCAGCAGCGGCAAACATCCCGATACGTTCGCCACAGCGTCCGAATTCATCGTCCCCCCTGCATGGGTCGGGTATTGATCGTTCATGAGGTATGAGTTGCCGATAATACCAACAACGGGTCGAGACATTCCGCTTTCCTTGTTATACATCCCCTTGAAAAGGAAGCTAACCGCAGCTTCACAGTCGTGCAAGAATACACCTCCTGCGTGACAGCGCAGGGACGTGTTCAGGGGTGCACAAATACCCCCCGCGATCAGTCAAGTCACGGCTCGTTTTCCCCGCCTAAAACTTCAAGTCGGAAACATGCGCCAAGTCATTGCTTTGACGGAGCTGCTCTCAATGGTCGGACTTAAATCTCGCCGTCCAACCCAGCGGCCTCAATTCCCGCCATCGCAACGGCAGCATCGTTTTCTGACGTGTCGCCGGTCACCCCTACGGCACCGATCACGTCCCCTTTTCGACCCCGTATTAAAACCCCGCCCGGTACTGGTACGACTTGCCCGCCATACACTCCGTTTACCGCAGCCATGAAGTAGGCCTGCGCCTCGGCCCGTTGCATCTGCGCCGTGCCCGCCATACCCAGCATGACAGAGCCATATGCCTTGCCATGCGCAATCGCAAAGCGGCCCGGTGCGGCATCATCCTCGCGCTCGAACGCGATGACGTGGCCGCCTGCGTCTAGAACAACGACCGAAAGCGGCTTCAGCTCCATCTCGCGGCCTTTCTCAAGTGCTTTGCGGATAATGGTACGGGCTTTGCGAAGGGAAACTTCCATGTGCATTCCTGTGTCTGCATGTCGAAAGAAGAAAGGGGGCGGATCGCCCCCTTCGTTTTACGCTGTGGCCGCCTTCAATTCCAGACGGCGCGCGTGCAGGACCGGCTCGGTGTAGCCTGAGGGCTGCACACGGCCTTTGAACACAAGATCACAAGCCGCCTGAAAAGCAATTCCGTTAAAGCCCGGCGCCATCGGGATATAACCCGGATCATTTGCATTCTGGCGGTCCACAACAGCCGCCATTTTCTGCATCGCAGCCATCACCTGTGCTTCGTCGACAATGCCATGATGCAACCAGTTGGCCAGCGCCTGAGACGAAATCCGGCAGGTCGCACGGTCTTCCATCAACCCGATTTCATTGATGTCTGGGACTTTGGAACATCCCACGCCCTGATCGACCCAACGCACGACATAGCCTAGAATGCCTTGTGCATTATTCTCGACCTCGCGCGAGATTTCCGCCTCGCCTAGATTACGGCCCCCCAGCAAGGGAATGGTCAGCAGATCGTCAAGCGTTCCTCGGGCACCCGCCGCTGCGATCTCATCCTGACGGGCCAGTACGTTGACCTTGTGGTAATGTGTGGCGTGCAGCGTCGCAGCTGTGGGCGACGGCACCCAGGCGCAGGTCGCACCGGCCAGCGGGTGACCGATTTTGGCCTCAAGCATATCGCCCATCCGGTCCGGCATCGCCCACATGCCTTTGCCGATCTGCGCCTTGCCCTTAAGGCCACAGGCCAAACCGATATCGACATTGCGGTCTTCATAGGACGCAATCCAAGGCGTGTTTTTGATGTCGCCCTTGGGCAGCATCGGCCCGGCCTCCATCGAGGTGTGAATTTCATCGCCAGTGCGATCCAGGAAACCGGTATTGATGAAGGCGACGCGTGATTTCGCGGCGCGAATGCATTCTTTCAGGTTCACCGACGTGCGGCGCTCCTCATCCATGATCCCCAGCTTTACGGTGTTGCGCGGCAGACCCAGAATGTCTTCGACCATGTCGAAAATCTCGACCGCAAAGGCAACCTCTTCCGGCCCGTGCATCTTGGGCTTCACCACATAGACCGAGCCGGCGACCGAGTTGCCCCCGTCTCTTTTCAGATCATGCATGGCAATCAGAGTGGTGCAGAGCGCATCCATCAGGCCCTCGCCGATCTCATTACCCTCGGCATCCAGAACGGCGGGGTTGGTCATCAAGTGACCCACATTGCGCACCAGCATCAGTGAACGGCCTTTCAGGGTCGCCTGCTCACCTGTCGGTGTGGTGAAAGTCAGATCCTCTGCCAGCTTGCGGGTAAACGTGGCGTCGCCCTTGGTGACGTCTTCGGTCAAATCACCCTTCATCAGGCCCAGCCAGTTGCTATAGGCCACGACCTTATCCGCCGCATCAACACAAGCGACCGAGTCTTCGCAGTCCATAATCGTTGAAAGGGCGGATTCCAGCCGGACGTCTGCTATACCTGCGGGATCAGAGGCGCCGATGGCTCCAGTCGGATCGATCATGATCTGAATATGCAGGCCATTGTTTTTCAGAAGCACAAAAGCCGGCTTGTCTGCCGCGCCACCGAAACCAACAAATTGATCGGGGTTTGCCAGTGCCGGGGAAAGAGCACCTTCTTCGACATGCAGTCCCGACACGTCGGCCCAAGACCCACCAGCCAGAGGTACAGCGTCATCCAGAAAGGCTTTCGCCCATGCAATCACCCGTGCACCGCGCGCCGCATCATACCCACCGCCTGTTGGCAGATCGCCTATCGCATCGGTGCCATAAAGCGCATCATACAGGCTGCCCCATCGCGCATTCGCCGCGTTCAGCGCAAAGCGTGCGTTGGTGATCGGCACAACAAGCTGCGGCCCCGGTGTCAGCGCGATCTCGGGGTCGACATGCGTCGTGTCGATTTGAAACCCGTCGCCTTCCTCGACCAGATAACCAATTTCCTTTAGAAAAGCCTGATAGTCAGTGGGATCAATGCTCTGACCCTTGCGCGCAATATGCCAGCCATCGATGCGCCCTTGTATCTCGGCCCGCTTGGCCAGAAGCGCGCGGTTCTTCGGCCCCAGTTGAGACACCAGTCGCGCCAGACCCGCCCAGAAATCCTGCGCCGACACACCCGTACCCGGCAATGCCCGCGTCTCGATAAACTCTGCCAGTATTGGATCGATCTGCAGCCCGCTCAGGGTTTGTCTGCCACTCATCTTCCTGCTCTCCCGCGATTGTGTGCCATTGTATGCGTAAGTGACTTAGGCCGAAAGTTTCCGATAGGCAACTTTCGACTTTGCGTTAGGGTTATTCGGATCGAACGGAAGCTGTTTCAAAAACAACAAGGGAATGGCGGGGGCCAGTTGCAGCTCTGGAACGATGCCCCTAACGTCGCGCCAGACACGAACCGATGCGAGGCCCCCATGCGCGACGCTGCCCCCACCACGATCTTCCTGAAAGACTACACTCCATTTGGTTATCTGCTGGACAGCGTGCACCTGACCTTCGATCTGTCGGCACATGCAACACGGGTCACGTCGCGTATCGCGTTTCGTCCAAATCCCGACGCGACCGATCGCACCTTTTTCCTGCATGGCGAGGATCTGAACCTGATCCGTGCCTCCATCAACGGAACCGAAGTTTCGCCCGACGTCACGGACAAGGGCCTGACCGCCGATGTTCCCGACGCCCCGTTCATCTGGGAAGCCGAAGTTGAGATCGATCCGGGCAACAACACCGCGTTGGAGGGGCTTTATATGTCGAACGGCATGTATTGCACCCAGTGCGAGGCGGAAGGTTTCCGCAAGATCACATATTACCCGGATCGCCCCGATGTCATGTCCACCTTTACCGTGCGTATCAATGGCGACCTGCCGGTTCTGCTGTCGAACGGCAACCACTCGGGCAAAGGCGAAGGATGGGCCGAATGGACCGACCCCTGGCCCAAGCCTGCCTATCTGTTTGCGCTTGTCGCTGGGGATCTTGTGGCCCATCCCGGCCGGTTCACCACCAGATCAGGCCGGGATGTGGCGTTGAACCTGTGGGTGCGTCCGGGGGATGAGGGCAAATGCGCCTTCGGCATGGAGGCGCTGAAGAAGTCCATGAAATGGGATGAAGACGTCTATGGCCGGGAATACGATCTGGACGTCTTCAACATCGTCGCCGTCGATGACTTCAACATGGGCGCGATGGAAAACAAGGGGCTGAACATCTTTAACTCTTCGGCTGTTCTGGCCAGTCCCGAAACCTCGACCGATGCCAATTTCGAACGGATCGAGGCGATCATCGCGCATGAGTATTTCCACAACTGGACAGGCAACCGCATCACCTGCCGCGACTGGTTCCAGCTGTGTCTGAAAGAAGGTCTGACCGTCTTCCGCGATGCACAGTTCACATCCGACATGCGCTCGGCCCCTGTGAAACGCATCCACGACGCCATCGAACTGCGGGCGCGGCAATTCCCCGAGGATAACGGCCCGCTCTCGCACCCGGTCCGGCCCGAAAGCTTTCAGGAGATCAACAATTTCTACACGGCCACCGTTTACGAAAAAGGTGCCGAAGTCATTGGCATGCTAAAACGGCTGGTCGGGGATGAGGCCTATGCAAAGGCGCTGGACCTCTATTTTGACCGCCATGACGGGCAGGCCTGCACGATCGAGGATTGGCTGAAGGTGTTCGAGGACACCACAGGCCGCGACCTGACCCAGTTCAAACGCTGGTACAGCCAGTCGGGCACGCCGCGTTTGACCGTATCTGAAGATTGGGCCGACGGGACCTATACCCTGACGCTGAAACAGCGCACCGATCCCACACCTGGTCAGGCAGAGAAACTGCCCCAGGTGATCCCGGTCGCTGTTGGCCTGCTGGGGCCAAACGGGGATGAGGTCCGCACGACAGAAGTGCTGGAACTGACAGAGGCCGAGCAGAGTTTTCAGTTCACCGGGCTTGCGACAAAACCCACAGCCTCGATCCTGCGCGATTTCTCGGCACCGGTCATTCTGGAACACGATCATTCAAACGCCGAACGCGCGTTTCTGCTGGCGCATGACACAGATCCGTTCAACCGCTGGCAGGCTGGCAGATCGCTGGCGCAAAACACCTTGCTGCGGATGATCTTGGACGAGGCAACCCCAGACGCCGATTACCTTGACGGGCTGCTGGCCGTGCTGCGCGACGACACGCTGGACCCGGCCTATCGCGCCTTGATGCTTGGGCTGCCGACGCAATCCGAACTGGCTGCGGCTTTGCATGAACGCGGTCACACGCCAGATCCAATGGCAATCTGGTCGGCGGTCGAAACGCTGCGGCAGGCCACGGCACAGCACGTGCAGGATCTGCTGCCCCGTCTGCACAGCGAGGCGTTGGTGGATGGCCCCTACAGCCCGGATGCCGAGCAATCCGGAAAACGCGCCCTTGGCAGCGCGGCACTTGCGCTGACTTCTCGTCTGGACGGAGGGGCAATGGCGGCCACTGTGTATGCCAAAGCGGATAACATGACCCTGCAACTGACCGCCCTGTCCTGCCTGCTGCGCGCCCGCAAGGGCGAGGCGCAGCTGGCCGCCTTCTATGACCAATGGCAGCATGACCGGCTGGTCATGGACAAATGGTTTGGCTTGCAGGTGACCATGGCCGCACCAGAGGCGACACCGGAAACGGCGAAGGCATTGACCGGGCATCCCGACTTCAACTGGAAGAACCCGAACCGGTTCCGCGCTGTTATGGGCGCGCTGGCGATGAACCACGCAGGGTTCCACCAACCGGATGGTGCCGGGTACAGCCTGCTGGCCGATTGGCTGATCCGCCTTGATCCTGTGAACCCGCAAACCACGGCACGGATGTGTTCTGCCTTCCAGACCTGGAAACGGTACGACGCCGGGCGTCAGGACCTGATGCGCGCGCAGCTTTCTCGCATTGCGGAAACACCGAACCTGTCGCGCGACACGACGGAAATGGTATCCCGCATTCTTGGCGCATGACACCTTACAGCTTTACCCGTCGCAACAGGAACACGCGAGCAGTGGTCATTCTGGCCAGTGTCTACGCGGCCCTACTGGCGCTGGTCATCCTGTTCGACGCGGCTTGGTGGGTTGTTGGCCTGCTGTCTCTGGCCACCCTCCCAGCGCTATGGGACGTGATCCAGAATACCAGCGCGGGCGTGCAGCTGGACCGGGATGCCGTACGCTGGTTCACGGGCAATCGGCAGGGCGATATCCCAATGCGGGATATCGACCATTTCCGATTTGACACCCGGTGGGACACTTCCGTTCGCGTATCCATCGCCCTGAAATCCGGGAAACGAATCCGGCTGCCAGATGAGTCTCTGCCACCGCATCGGGAGCTGGAAGCCATTCTGAAACAGGCAGGTTTTCGCGTAGACCGTCATCATTTCACTGTTTTCTGAAACACTGCGTGATCTACGGCCGCATTGGACACAAAAAACAAAGTTTATTAAGCAAATCACTTGAATTGAGCCTGATACCTCGCCAGACTTCAGACTCAGTTAAGTGTTTTTACAGTTTTGAGTTTTACCATGTTTCGGTCGTTAAGGGCGTTGTTTGCCCAGCCCATATCCAATCCCACGGACGCCTCAGAAGATCTGTGCGCAACGAAATCTGCGCTGGCCGCTGCCCTGCCTGAACATGGGCAGCTCAACATTCCTGTGGCGACATCGAATTGCGACAATCTGATTGGACATTCTACAATCGAACATGGGCGCTATCTGGCCAGACAGGACCGCTGGACCGAGTTGTCCCAAGAAATGCGTGCAGCGGATCAGGATCGTGCCGCCGTATCGGATGGTATGCCGATTGCCGATCTTTTGGCGTTCGGGGCCAGATCTGACGTGGTTCTGGCTGCGGAACATGCGCTGTCGGACGGCAAGGCCATATCCGATTACGATTTGCTGGGTGGTATTTCGGAACTGGAAGGCGAGTTGTCTGACAATCCTGGTGATCCGATGATCGCTGCCGTTGTGGCGCTGGCCCATATCGATCTGGCCTGGGCCTGGCGCGGGAACGCCAAGGACACGGCCTTGCCGCCCTTGCACCGCTCGCGCTGTGCCGCTCATTTCGACCGGGCCGCTGCGATCCTGCCCAAGTGCAAGGCGGATGCGCCGGACAGCCCTCTGATTGCGGCCGCCGGTTGTGCCCTGTTGGCCGGGCAGCGCAAGTCAAACGCCCGCGTTGCTGATGAGTACGAGCACCTGATCACACTGGACCCGCACAATCAGCGTCACATGCGCGCGATGGGCAGCCATCTTTTGCCCCGGTGGTTCGGCAGCTACGCAGAACTGGAATTACAGGCACTGCGCAATGCCGTCCGGACACAGGATATCTGGGGCGCAGGTGGATATACGTGGGTGCAATTCGATGCCATCGCTTTGGACGAAGAGGCCTGCGCACAGGTCGATGTCGAATATTTCCTTGAAGGATTGCGCGATATCGTCGGTCTGCGCCCTGATCAGCAGATGATCAATATGTTGTCGGCCTATTGTGCAATCACCATTCAGAATGGTCACGGGCTGAACGAAAAAGCAGACAATGTCCGCGCCCAGATGCGCGACACCGCAAACTGGCTGATCCGCGATCACCTGACCGAGCTTCACCCCCTGATCTGGGCCCATGCCGCCAACGGGTTCAACAACTCGGTCCGCATCAACTCGCCCGAGCGGTTTGCTGCGCGCGGTCAGCGCGACGCGCTGCGCGCTATCTCGGATCTGTTCCGGGATGAACTGCGCAGCGGCAAGGATGTAACCTTCACACCGTCTGGTCTGCAGTTTTCCAAGAACTGAACGCGTCAGGATTCCCCCTTGCCCCTAGGCCCTGCCGGGCCTAATACGCAGGCTTAGACTTCTGCGGAAATGAGGCGCGCCATGCTCGACCTGACATACGAAATGCCCAAACCCAAAACCATTGCCGGAGCCAAGCACGATTGGGAACTGGTGATCGGGATGGAGGTGCATGCGCAGGTCTCATCCAATGCCAAGCTGTTCTCGGGCGCGTCCACCAAATTCGGGGCCGAGCCGAACTCGAACGTGGCTTTCGTGGATGCGGCAATGCCGGGGATGCTGCCGGTGATCAACGAGTTCTGCGTGGAACAGGCGGTGCGCACCGGGCTGGGCCTGAAAGCGGATATCAACCTGAAATCGGCCTTTGACCGCAAGAACTATTTCTATCCTGACCTGCCGCAAGGTTACCAGATTTCCCAGCTTTATCATCCTATTGTGGGCGAAGGCGAAGTGCTGGTCGAGATGGGTGACGGCACTGCGCGCATGGTGCGGATTGAACGTATCCACATGGAGCAGGACGCAGGCAAATCGATCCACGACATGGACCCGCACATGTCCTTTGTCGACCTGAACCGGACCGGTGTCTGCCTAATGGAGATCGTCAGCCGCCCTGATATTCGCGGGCCGGAAGAGGCCGCCGCCTATATCGCCAAGCTGCGTCAGATCATGCGCTATCTGGGCACCTGCGACGGCAACATGCAGAACGGCAACCTGCGGGCGGATGTGAATGTCTCGATCTGTTTGCCGGGCGCGTATGAGAAGTATCAGGAAACACAGGACTTTTCGCATCTGGGCACCCGTTGCGAGATCAAGAACATGAACTCGATGCGGTTCATCCAGCAGGCCATTGAGGTCGAGGCCCGCCGCCAGATCGCCATTGTCGAAGCCGGTGGCAAGGTCGAGCAGGAAACCCGTCTGTATGATCCGGACAAGGGCGAAACCCGGTCGATGCGGTCCAAGGAAGAAGCGCATGATTACCGCTATTTCCCCGATCCCGACCTGCTGCCGCTGGAGATCGAACAGGCATGGGTGGACGATATCGCCGCCCATCTGCCAGAGCTGCCTGACGACAAAAAAGCGCGCTTTATCAGTGAGTTCGGCCTGACCGACTATGACGCTTCGGTGCTGACGGCCGAAGTGGAATCGGCGGCCTATTTCGAAGAGGTCGCGCAGGGCCGCAATGGCAAACTGGCCGCGAACTGGGTGATCAACGAGCTGTTCGGGCGCCTGAAAAAAGAAGACCACGACATCACGGAGTCGCCGGTTTCTCCGGCGCAACTGGGTGGGATCATCGACCTGATTTCGTCTGATGCCATCTCGGGCAAGATCGCCAAGGACCTGTTTGAAATCGTCTATACCGAAGGCGGTGACCCGGCGCAGATCGTCGAGGATCGCGGGATGAAACAGGTCACCGACACCAGCGCGATCGAGGCTGCACTGGACGAGATCATCGCGGCCAATCCGGCCCAGGTCGAGAAGGCCAAAGTGAACCCGAAACTGGCGGGTTGGTTCGTGGGTCAGGTGATGAAAGCGACCGGCGGCAAGGCCAACCCGAAGGCCGTTAACGATTTGGTCAGCAAGAAGCTGAGCTCCTGAACCTTACAATTTGTACAAGCCTGCCAGTGGCAGTTGTCAGGTTTGTACAATCAGATTTCCACGATTTCTTAAGAAATGGGGTCAGCTCATCGGCTTGACTTCGCCTGTGATTGCACCCTTTCTTCCGACCCAGAGAGGTGAGGTATCATGCAGAACAGATTTGATCAGGAACTCGAAGATCGGCTGGTGCGTTACGCGGCGATCGACAGTCAGAGCGACGAGACCTCGGCGACCACGCCGAGCACACAGATACAGTTCGACATGCTGAACCTGCTGAAGCAGGAACTGGCCGAGATCGGCGCAAAGGATGTGACACTGACAGGTGACAGCGTGGTCGTCGCGAGCATCCCCGGCACCGCGCCCGGCCCGACGGTGGGCTTTCTGGCGCATGTGGATACGGCCCCCCAGTTCAATGCAACGGGCGTCAAGCCGCGGGTGATCAAGGGATATAACGGTGGCGACATTTCCTTTCCGGACAATCCGGATTTGGTGTTGTCCCCGGACGAGAACCCCTATCTGGCCGAGAAGATCGGACATGACCTGATCACGGCGTCGGGTACCACCCTGCTGGGCGCGGATGACAAGGCCGGGGTGTCGATCCTGATGACCATGGCGCGGCATCTGATCGAAAACCCGGATATCCCGCACGGGCCTATCCGCATTGCCTTTACCCCGGATGAAGAGATCGGGCGCGGCGTTACCGAACAGCTGCCCAAGGATCTGGGGGCGGATTTCGCCTATACTCTGGACGGTGCCGAAGTGGGCGAGATCGAATATGAAAGCTTCTCGGCCGACCGCGCCGTGATCCGGATCGAGGGGGTATCGATCCACCCCGGACTGGCCAAGGACAAGATGGTGAACGCGACCCATCTGGCGGCAAAGATCGTGCAGACCTTGCCGCAGGCCACCATGACGCCCGAAACAACCGATGGCCGCGACGGGTTCATCCATGTCACCGACATGAGCGGCGGGTCGTCCGAGATGGAAATCAAGCTGATCCTGCGCGATTTCGAGATGGAGGGCCTTGAGGCGCAACGTGACATCGTGCGGCAGGTCTGTGCGGCCGTGCAGGCCACGGAACCGCGCGCGACCATCACCTGCGATATCAGCCACCAGTACCGGAACATGCGCTATTGGCTGGAAAACGACATGACACCGGTTGATCTGGCGCGCGACGCCTGCCGCGAGCTGGGGATCGAGCCGCTGTCGGTGCCGATCCGCGGCGGCACCGACGGGTCGCGCCTGACCGAGTTCGGCACCCCCTGCCCCAACCTGTTCACCGGAATGCAGTGCATTCACGGGCCGCTGGAGTGGATTTCGGTGCAGGACATGGCAGTGGCGACCGAGCTGTGCCTGTCGGTTGTGACCAAGGCGGCACAGGCTGGCGGCAATAATCAGGGCTGAAAACCGCTGCTCGGGCGACGGCCCTTTCACCCCGGGGTCAGCGTGGTAAGTTGGCGCGAACAGGTATTTAGGAACACTTGATGCAGCTTTTTGAATACAAGGTCGTCCCCGCGCCGCAAAAGGGCGTGAAAGCCAAGGGTGTGAAAACGGCCGAGGGCCGCTTTGCGGTCTCGGTCGAACAGGTTCTGAACCAGATGGCGCAGGACGGCTGGGAATACCAGCGCGCCGAGCTGCTGCCCAGCGAGGAACGCTCGGGCCTGACCGGATCGACCACAAACTGGCGCAATGTGCTGGTGTTCCGGCGGGTCGTGGCCGAGGAAGTCGATGCGTCGGTGATCGGAGACGTACCCGAGTTTGACGACACCCCATTGGCCCAACCGATCCCCGGCCCCGGTGTGGTGGCCGCGCCGAAACCAATTTCGGAAGACGCGAATGAGCCGCCCTTGTCATTGAAAAGCCGGGACCAGGTTGACCAGGACACTGACACCGCGGGCGACAAAAAAGACGCCTGAGACGGATCAGGGTTTGACGTGCGGTTACACCTGCAACACGGTGTGCACCGCAGTTTGAGCAGCCCGCCCGCGGGCAGGTTTGGCGCTGCGGGCGCGATATGTGCTTATCAACCCAGCGAAATCTGTGGCATGTTAACCGGAAAACCGGGAGGGATTTTGAAATGGGTATTCGGCAGACACAGGGGCGGGCACGCCTGTATGACAGCATCCTTGATACAGTCGGCGACACGCCCTGTATCCGGATCAACCGGATCGCGCCGGAGCATGTGACCGTTTATGTGAAGTTCGAAGCGTTCAATCCGGCGGGGTCGGTCAAGGACAGGCTGGCGCTGAATATCATCGAGGCGGCAGAACGGGACGGGCGGCTGAAACCCGGTCAGACGGTTGTCGAGGCGACATCGGGCAATACCGGGATCGGGCTTGCCATGGTCTGTGCGGCCAAGGGATATCCGCTGGTCGTGACGATGGCCGAGAGCTTTTCGGTCGAGCGGCGCAAGCTGATGCGCTTTCTGGGCGCGAAGGTTGTTCTGACCCCCAAGGCACAAAAGGGGTTCGGCATGTATACCAAGGCCAAGGAACTGGCCGAGGAAAACGGGTGGTTTCTGGCCAGCCAGTTCGAGACCGCAGCCAATGCCGATATTCACGAGAATACGACCGCACGGGAAATCCTTGCGGATTTCGAAGGCACGCAGCTGGATTACTGGGTCACGGGATATGGCACCGGCGGCACGGTCGCTGGGGTGTCACGAGTGTTGCGCAAGGAGCGGCCCGATACGAAAATCATCCTGACCGAACCGGCAAATGCCGCCATCGTGTCGTCAGGCTATGTGAATACGCGCAACGACGATCACCAGCCCACCGAAAGCCACCCCAATTTCGAGCCGCACCCGATTCAGGGCTGGACGCCGGATTTCATTCCATGGGTCCTTCAGGAAGCCATCGACAACGCCTATTACGACCAGCTGATCCCTGTTCCGGGGCCGCAAGGGATTGAATGGGCGCGCCGCCTTGCCTCGGAAGAGGGGATATTCACCGGGATCTCGGGCGGGTCGACCTTTGCGGTGGCCATGAATCTGGCGGAAACCGCGGCGCCGGGATCCGTCATGCTGGTGATGCTGCCGGATACGGGCGAGCGTTACCTGTCGACGCCTCTGTTCGAGGGGATCGAAGACGTCATGACGGATGAGGAATATGCGATCTCGGCCTCGACCCCGTCGGCACAGATGAGCGCGGAATAGGGCGCAGCGTCAGGTTCCGATATCCAGCGCCAGCGCGTGGATGCGGGGCACGATATCGCCCAGCGCCTTTTGCACGGCCCGGTGGCGGGCGACGCGGGATTGACCGGCGAATGCGGCGGCGCGGATGCGGACGTTGAAATGGCTTTCGCCGCCTTCCCTGTGGCCTGCATGGCCGCGATGGCTTTCGCTGTCGTCGATCACGTCAAGTTCATGCGGGTCAAAGGCGGCTTGCAGGCGGGTTCGGATTTCGTCGGTCACACTCATTTTTTTGCTCAGCGGCAAAATTTTTGCCGCCCCCCTCTTCTACTTTCGGCTGCTTAGACTAAACTGCTGCCTCCGAGTCGAAAAGATGCGTTCGTGAGGATAGAGCATGGCGAAATCAGACCCCTTCGGATTCGATATGTCCGTTTCCAGCGCCAAGAAAAAGAACCCGCGTGGGCGCCGGGGCATGTCAGGCGCGTCCGAGACCTCGGTCCGGATCTGCGATCACGACGGGTGTGACGAGCCGGGCAAGTTCCGCGCGCCAAAGGCACCGGATGTTCTGGATGACTATTTCTGGTTCTGCCAGCAGCACGTGCGCGAGTATAACCAGAAGTGGAACTTCTTCGATGGCACCACTGAGGCCGAGCTGAACGCGCAACGCTCGAAGGACAAGGTTTGGGAACGTGAGACCAAGCCGATGGGAGACCCGGAGGCGCGCGCCTGGGCCCGTCTGGGCATTGAGGACCCGCATCAGGTTCTGGGCGCCAACAGCACGCAGAACAAGGGGCGCACCTCGGGTGGTGGCGGACGTCGCCTGCCCCCCACTGAACGCCGTGCAATCGAGATTCTGGAAGCCCATGACAGCTGGTCCAAAACCGAAGTGCGCAAGGCGTACAAGAAGCTGATCAAGGTGCTGCATCCGGACATGAACGGCGGCGACCGGTCGCAGGAAGAGCAGTTGCAAGAGGTCGTCTGGGCCTGGGACCAGATCAAGGACAGCCGGAATTTCAAGTAGGGCCGCCGTCAGTCGCCAGCTGTTTACACAGTTTGAACGGATTGTGAGGATGCTGTCTGGAAACCTGTTTCAATTCCCGCAATAGTAGTGGGAATTGAAATAGTGCTTTTCCCGGAGCAACCGCTGTGCGTATGCCTTTCTTTTTGCTGCTTGCCTCACTTTGCGGGCTGGTCGTGGCGCAGTTCTATCCAACCGAGATGGACTGGCTGTTCCTTTTGGCCCTGCTTTGTGTGTTCGCCAGTACGATCCTTCTGATCCGGGCCTGGTTCGGCTGGCGCAGGGCCAACACATGGATCATCGTGGACGGGTCGAACGTGATGCACTGGAAAGACGGCGCACCGGATCTGGCAACGTTGCGGCAGGTTCTGGCCAGCCTGAAGCAAGCCGGGTTCAAACCGGGCGTCGTGTTCGATGCGAACGTCGGGTACAAGGTCGAAGGGGAATACATGAACGACCGGGCGCTGAGCCGCGCCCTGGGCTTGCGGGCCAAGCGGGTCATGGTCGCGCCCAAAGGCACGCCGGCAGATCCGTTGATCTTGCAGGCGGCGCGGGACAGCAAGGCACGTATCGTTACAAATGACATGTTCCGGGACTGGGAGGACGAGTTTCCGGATGTGTTGAAAGCGGGTCGTCTTGTGAAAGGCGGTTTTCGCAAGGATGAGCTTTGGTTTTCGCTTTGACCACGCGACCATAGCTTTACGCATCGATCCGGGTTTCGTAGCGTTCAGGGATGACACTGACGTGGCCTTGCCCCGACAGAACAGTTTTGGATGCAAGGACCGTGGTACGCAAAGAGCAGAAACCACCAAAAGCCAAGATCCCGCCGGATCATCCGTTTTCTGACATCGTCAGCGATGCGTACAGGGTTTTCGCCTATCCAAAGCCGAGCAGTATAGAGGTTTGCGAAGGCTGCTGCATGGACGCCGATATTGAGGCGGACTTCTTCACGCCGTCCATTGCCGAGCTGCCCCTGCATTACGTTCAGGATTGGTTCTTCGCCGCTTGTGATCCCGCGGGGATAGCCCGCGAAACATGGGGGTACCTACTGCCCCGGATCCTTGAGATTCTGTCTGTGGACGAAGACCCCGCCAGTGTTGGGCTGGAGGTGAGCCTGAACCGGTTTGAAACCGGTAACCCGGATAACTGGTCACCCGAGGAATGGCAGATTCTGGACCGGTTCCAGCGCGCGTATCTGAAACGCGAGATGGCACGGGAACGCGGCTGTCTGGACGATACGCTTTGCATGTTCGCCCTGGCAGGGTGGCCGCTGGAGTCGCTGTTCGAACAGGTCGCCGCAAGCCCGGATACCGAATTGGTGCTGCGCCTGTGGCGCGATTGGTGTGCATATTGCGTTCCGGGGCGAGACTCGATCTGGATCACCGCGTTCTGGAACAGCCCGGGCAATACGCGAGCCTTTGAGTTTTACACCTCGGAAGCGATGCACGACAGGATGACCCGCATCGCGTTCGCCGAGGACACTCCGGAGGATATCGCGGAAAAGGCGCTGGCCGTGGCCAGTGTTATCGAGACCCATGCCGATTGGGGCATAGGCGGGTTGAACGGCCCATAATGCCCGTGCCATGCGCGAATGATGTTGGGTCGATGTCCCGGAGGATGAAGGCGTCAAACCTTGTTCGGTTGATCCCCGATTAGCAACTTCTGCACTTATGCAGGTAACAGCGGGGCGTGATCCGGGCGCGCACCAACAGCGGCGCCACGATTTCCGTTATGTGGGCCTAGTCTGCGAACATGTCTCGCAACGCGCGTGCCTCACGCCCGGTCAGGCAGCTTAGGCACGTTTGGGGGTGCGGTCCTGCGTCTGAAAGTAACCCCGGAAAGAGCGCGCGCAGTTCCTCGACATCGTCGCGATGCAGTGATTTCAGCGCCATATCGCCCGGAAACAGGCTTTCGCTTTGCAGGCCGTGCGAGGTGAGGATCACATGTTCGGCGCAGGCGATGTGGTAATATGTCACCGCTTCGCCCGTCGTCACCTGCCGGATGGTATCATCGTTGACCAGATGAATGGCCGCGCAGAACACGCTTGGTGCGCCAAAATATAGCTCGGCCCGCCAGCCCCCCAGCACGACCCGGTGTTGCGGAGAAAGGTAAAGATCCCTGTCCGGTAGGCCCTTGCCCATCGCATCGCGCCGGATGCAAACCGGGTTGAATTGGGGCCGGATGCGCAGGATTTGCGCGCTGAGCGTTCGTTTGCCGATCCATTCGATGGGCAGCGTGGTCCCACCGGCCACGCAAACCCGATCGCCCACGGCCAGATCTTCGACCGGACGCGGGCCGCGATCCGTTTCGATCAGGGTGCCCGAGACAAAACAGGGTGGATCGGTCGGGTTCAGATCAACCGGGGTGATCTTCCAGTTGCCTGTGGTCATCGGGCCTGTTGGGTTATTGGCATCCCAGGCGTAGATCTGTCCGCCGACCTGAATGAACTCTCCGGATTCCCCGGTTCCGCGATAGTTTCCCTGGCCAAGATAGGTGTAGGGCTGGAAGGTCGTGCCCCCATCAAACGACACCATCGAACCGCTGATGATCGCGGGTTGTGTCGTGTTCTGGACGATGAGATCGTTCTGGCCCGTCGTATTGACGGTGTGGAGAAGAGCGTTAAATGCCACCGGGAGTCACCGCGGCTTTGCAGGCAATTTCTAACGTCTGCCTGTCATTCGACACGGAGCGACACCCCGGTAAGGCCTGCGCTTGGCATTCCTGCTTCACCAACACCCGATCACTTACAAAACGCCCCATAAGACCATATTATATGCCTGATAAGGTCATCCTCTACAACATGTAGATTGTTGAATACCTACCTGCGTGCAGCCTTTCGGACACATGGTTTGGCGGGTGCGTCCGAATAGCAGCACTGTCATTGTTGATGAACGCGGCTTGATCTGCGTCTTGTACCCATCGCGACCAAGGATCGTCCGCGCGTCAATAGGGCCAGTTTGAAAGAAAAACCTGCTCACCTTTCGGAGCGGGCCGCTTTCCCTTGCCCTTGTCCGCAATATGTTGCACCACACACGGGTTCAAACCCGGTGAGCGGGGCAAAGGATAAGGACAAGGCGCATGGCTGACGGATCGATCGATGTAAACGCAAAACCCACCGAAGATATCTCGGTCCGTGACGTATTTGGCATTGATACGGACATGAAGGTCAAAGGGTTTGCCGAAGCCACCGACCGTGTGCCCGTGATCGACCCGACCTACAAGTTTGACCCCGAGACAACATTGGCGATCCTGGCGGGCTTTGCCCATAATCGCAGGGTGATGATTCAGGGCTATCACGGCACCGGCAAATCGACCCATATCGAGCAGGTCGCCGCCCGTCTGAACTGGCCCGCTGTGCGCGTGAACCTGGACAGCCACATCAGCCGGATTGACCTGATCGGCAAGGACGCAATCAAACTGCGCGATGGCAAGCAGGTGACCGAGTTCCACGAAGGCATCCTGCCCTGGGCCCTGCGCAACCCCGTGGCCATCGTGTTCGACGAATATGACGCGGGCCGCGCCGACGTGATGTTCGTGATCCAGCGGGTGCTGGAACATGATGGCAAACTGACCCTGCTGGACCAGAACGAGATCATCACGCCGAACCCGTGTTTCCGCCTGTTTGCCACTGCAAACACCGTGGGTCTGGGCGATACCACAGGTCTGTATCACGGCACGCAGCAGATCAACCAGGCACAGATGGACCGCTGGTCGCTGGTCTCGACCCTGAACTATCTGAGCCATGACGCCGAGACGATGATCGTGCTGTCGAAGGCGCCGCATTACAACACCGCCGAGGGCCGCAAGACCGTCAGCCAGATGGTCACCGTGGCCGACCTGACCCGGACCGCCTTCATGAATGGCGACCTGTCCACCGTCATGAGCCCGCGGACCGTGATCAACTGGGCGCAGAATGCCGAGATCTTCCGCAACGTGGGCTATGCTTTCCGCCTGTCGTTCCTGAACAAGTGCGACGAGTTGGAACGTCAGACCGTGGCCGAGTTCTATCAGCGCTGCTTTGACGAGGAATTGCCGGAAAGCGCGGCGAGTGCGAGCTTGGGCTAAGCGCCCGGATTGCGCCCGTTCCGGGCGCAATGCCTCCGGCGGGGATATTTTTGGCCAGATGAAGTCGGATCCGTTATTGTTTTCCGCGCCGGGCAGGTCACTTTGATGAGGGCTTAAGGACATGGCACAGAAGAACGACAACCCCGCTGATCCGTTCAAAAAAGCGCTGGCCGAGGCCACCAAGGTCATGGCCAACGACCCTGAGCTGAACATTTCATACACCGTCGATCCGTCGGGCTTGTCGGGTGAGTCGATGCGGCTGCCGCAGGTGTCTCGGCGTATGACGCGGGAAGAGGTTCTGCTGGCGCGCGGCACGGCGGATGCGCTGGCGTTGCAGCGCCGGTACCATGATGACGCCACCCATGCGCGCTATGCGCCTCCGGGGGACATGGCGCGGGACTTGTACGAGGCGATGGAAACGGCGCGCTGCGAGGCGATGGGTGCGCGGGATATGCCCGGCACCGCCAGCAACATAGACGTCAAGATCGGGCATGAGGCGATCCGGCGCGGATATGACCAGTGCAAGCAACCTGCCGATGCGCCTTTGTCGGTCGCGGCGGGCTATCTGATCCGGCATCTGGCCACCGGGCGCGATCTGCCGCCTGCGGCCGAGAATATCATGAACCTGTGGCGCGGGTTTATTGAGGAACAGGCCGGTGGCGTCTTGGAGAACCTTGATGACGTGCTGTCGGATCAGGCGGAGTTTGCCAAGTTCGCGCGGCAGATGATCAAGGATCTGGGCTATGGCGATCAGCTGGGCGATGACCCCGACGAGCTGGACGACGATCAGGAAGATCAGGCCGAGGACGACGCCGAGGAACAGCCCGATCCTGACAGCACCGGTCAGGATGATCAGGACGATCAGGACGCGGATGCGACCCCTGAGCAGACACAGGAAGAGCAGCAGGATCAATCTCAGGCGCAGGTCTCGATGGACGAGATGGCCGAGGATGAGCTGGGTGACGAGGCGGAGATGCCGGATGGCGAAGCGCCGCTGGAGCCGCCTGCCCCGCCGCCCGCATCCGAGGCCGACCCGGATTACAAGGTCTATCTGAGCACGCATGATGAAGAGATTGCGGCCGAAGATCTGGCCGAGCCTGCGGAACTGGAACGGCTGCGGGCCTATCTGGATCAGCAGCTTGAACCTTTGAAAGGGGCGGTTTCGCGCCTTGCCAACAAGTTGCAGCGCCGATTGCAGGCGCAACAGAATCGCAGTTGGGAATTCGACCGCGAGGAAGGCATTCTGGATGCGGGCCGTCTGGCGCGCGTTGTGGCAAACCCCACCACACCGCTGAGTTTCAAGGTCGAGAAGGATACCGAGTTCCGCGATACGGTGGTGACGCTGTTGCTGGACAATTCGGGGTCGATGCGGGGGCGTCCGATTTCGATCGCGGCCATTTGTGCCGATGTTCTGGCGCGGACGCTGGAGCGCTGCAATGTGAAGGTCGAGATTCTGGGCTTTACCACGCGGGCGTGGAAAGGCGGACAGGCGCGCGAGGCATGGCTGAACGATGGCCGCCCGCAGCAACCCGGCCGCCTGAACGACCTGCGCCATATCATCTATAAGGGCGCCGATGCCCCGTGGCGGCGGGCGCGGCCCAATCTGGGGCTGATGATGAAAGAGGGCCTGCTGAAGGAAAACATCGACGGTGAGGCGCTGGAATGGGCGCATCGCCGGATGATCGCGCGGCGCGAGCAGCGCAAGATTCTGATGGTGATTTCGGATGGAGCTCCGGTTGATGATTCAACCCTGAGCGTGAACCCCGCCAACTATCTGGAAAAGCACCTGCGCGATGTGATTGCCATGGTGGAGAAGCGCAAGATGGTCGAGCTGCTGGCGATTGGCATCGGTCATGATGTGACCCGGTATTACGACCGTGCGGTGACGATCACCGATGTGGAACAGCTGGCCGGTGCGATGACGGAACAACTGGCGGCCCTGTTCGACAGTGATCCGCGCGCGCGGGCACGGGTGATGGGGATGAAGAAGGTCAGCTAGGCTGGCCTTGCCTCCGGCGGGAGTATTTCCCAAAAGATGAAAAGGCGGCGATATCGACCGCCCGGCTGAGGGAGGTGTAGCATGTTCCAATCCTTTGAGGTGACCGCGCGGCCCGAGCAGGGGCCGCCGCGTCTGGCTGCGTTGCGCGCGGAGCTGGCGCACGAAGGGTTGGACGGGTTTCTGATCCCGCGCGCGGATGCGCATCAGGGCGAGTATGTGGCCCCGCGGGATGAGCGTCTGGCCTGGTTGACCGGGTTTACGGGATCGGCCGGGTTCTGTGCTGCGCTGACCGGCATGGCTGGTGTGTTCATCGACGGGCGGTATCGCACGCAGGTCAAGGCGCAGGTCGCGGATGTGTTCACGCCGGTGCCGTGGCCTGACGTGAGTCTGAGTGCATGGCTGAAAGAGCAGTTGCCCGGTGGAGGCAAGGTCGGTTTCGACCCATGGCTGCACGCGGCAGGGCAAATCTCGGCCGCGCTTGACGAGCTTGAGGGCACAGGCGTCGAACTGGTGCGCTGCGACAATCTGGTGGACCGGATCTGGGCAGACCAGCCTGAACCGCCGATGCAGGCCGTCAAGGCGCATCCGATCGAGTTTGCGGGTGAAACCGCTGACAGCAAGATTGCCAGACTGGCCGCAGACCTGCGGCGGGCCGGGCGAAAGGCCGCAGTAATCACATTGCCGGATTCGATCATGTGGCTGCTGAACATCCGGGGATCGGATATCGCTTACAACCCCGTGGCCCACGGGTTTGCGATCCTGCATGACGACGGCAGGGTCGATCTGTTCATGTCTGCGGCAAAACTGTTGGACGTGCAGGATCATCTGGACCCGAAGGTAACGGTGCGCAACCCTGCGGAGTTTCTGGATGCGGTGGCAGCGCTGGACGGTGCGGTGCAGGTGGATCTGAGCACGGTGCCGCAGATCGTGGCAGACGCGTTGGGCGATGCCATGGTGGATGGCGGCGACCCCTGCGCCCTGCCCAAGGCCTGCAAGAACCCGGCCGAAATCGCGGGCAGCGCCGAGGCGCATTTGCGCGATGCGGTGGCGGTGGTCGAAACCTTGTGCTGGCTGGACGCACAGCCCCCCGGCAGCCTGTCCGAGACGCAGGTGGTCACGCGGCTGGAAGAAAACCGCCGCAGGGACAATGTGTTGCAGGATATCTCGTTCGATACCATTGCCGGGGCAGGCCCGAACGGCGCGATCATGCATTACCGCGTGACGGACGAGACCGACAGCCGGTTGCAGGATGGTCATCTGCTGGTGCTGGACAGTGGCGGGCAATATCTGGATGGCACCACCGATATCACGCGGACGCTTGCCATCGGCACTGTCGGGGCGGAGGAAAAGATCTGCTTCACCCGCGTGCTGAAGGGCATGATTGCCATGTCGATGCTGCGCTGGCCCGCAGGGCTGGCAGGACGCGATATCGAATGCGTGGCCCGCACGCCGCTATGGGCGGCGGGGCAGGATTTCAACCATGGTGTCGGACATGGTGTCGGGGCCTATCTGAGCGTGCATGAGGGGCCGCAACGCCTGTCGAAGGTCAGCCATGTCCCGCTGCAACCCGGCATGATCTTGTCGAATGAGCCGGGATATTACCGCGAGGGCGCTTTTGGCATCCGCATAGAAAACCTTGTGGTGGTGGAAGAAGCTCCGGCCCTGCCCGGTGGCGACGTGGAACGCGCGATGCTGTGCTGGCGCACCCTGACATTTGTGCCAATTGACCGCAGGCTGATCATGGTGGATATGTTGACGCCTGACGAACGCGGCTGGCTGAACGCCTATCATCGCGACGTCGCGGAAAAAATCCGCCCAAGGCTGGGACATGACGCGCAACTGTGGTTGGATGCCGCAACTGCGCCGATCTGACACCCGCCTGTTACATAGAACGGGCAGAGGAGAGGCCCCAATACGTCGACGGAAGGAATAGAAATGACTGAGATCACGATCCAAAAAGCACCGGGCAAATGGACTGTCCGTTCGGGCGGTGCGATTCTGGGCGAAACGAGCAACGCGCTGGAACTGCACGAAGGCGACAAAGCTCCGGTGATTTACTTTCCGCGCGGCGATGTTGCGATGGCGTTTCTGGATCAGACCGACAAGGTGACGCATTGCGCCGGCAAGGGCGACGCGACGCATTTTTCCATCGTCAACAAATCCTCGGTGACCGAAAACGCGGTCTGGAGCTATGAAGACCCGATTTCCACCGTGGCCGAGATCAAGGGATACCTGGCGTTTTATCCGGTGGACTCGGTGAAGGTGGAGCAGATTTAGAGGCGCCGGACAGGGTTTCAGCGGAGGTTTCCGGAACGCTTGTCCCGGTCGCGGAAGCCTTACGAATGTTCCTCGGCCGCGGTGGCTGCAAGGGCCCGGTTGTAAGCCTTGAGCGCGTCGACATGGTAGAGTGCGCCAACCGGTGTCTCGGACCCGTCCTGTTCCAGAACGATAACCGGAATGCAGGGAATGTCGTCGCGGTCGAAATAGGGCATCGCGGCCTCAAGCGTGGCGCTGACCTGAATGCACAGGCCCTGTTCGATCAGGGCTTGCGCCTCGTCCGCAGTGATTGAGCGGTCATCCCCGATAGGGCGCATTACCGCCCCGGCACGGAGCATTGCCAGCAGATAGGCCTGCGGCCCGGCGGCCAGATGGACATCGCGGCGTTCCAGCTGGGTCAGGAAGAACGACCTGTCCACCAGGCGTGAGGCCAGCGCCGTGGACATGGACACACTGACCATAACAGCAAGGCCGATCTGCCAGTCGCCGGTCAGTTCAAACACGATCAGAGTGGTCGAGATCGGGGCACCCAGCACCGCCGCGGCCACCGCGCCCATTCCGGCAAAGGCATAAAGTGTGTGCGTGCCGGACACATCCGGCAGCAGCCCTGTGGCGATCAGTCCGAACGCCAGCCCGGTCAGCGCGCCGATCATCAGGGACGGTGAAAACACCCCACCCCCCATGCGCCCGCCCATGGTGATCGCCACGGCGATTGTCTTGGTCACCGCAAAAAGGATCGCGGTTGTCAAAACTAGATCGCCGGTTAAAGCGCGGATCGTAGTTTGGTAGCCGACACCGATGATATGCGGGAACCAGATCGCCATCAGCCCCAGCATCCCGCCGGACACGGCCGGGCGCAGCCAGCCCGGAATGGACAGGCGGTTCTGGATATGGCTGCCGATATCCTCAGCAAAGAAGATCGACCGCATCAACAGCAGCGCGACAAAGCCGCAGATCAGGCCGAGGATCAGGAAGGCGGGAAGTTCGACATAGAATTGCAGCGATCCGGGCGTTTCCAGCGTGAACTCGGTAACGTCGCCATATTCCAACCGGTTGATCACCGTTCCGGCGACCGAGGCGATGACGATCGGGGCAAAGGCATGCACGGCGAAGTGTCGCAGCACGACCTCGAGCGCGAACAGGGCCCCGGCGATGGGGGCGTTGAAGCTGGCTGATACGGCGGCGGCGACAGCACAGCCCAGCAAGTCGCGGCCCGTGATCCCGTCGGCATGGATGCGGTTGCTGACCCAGGTGGAAATCACCCCGGCCATATGCACCACGGGGCCTTCGCGGCCCGTTGACCCGCCCGAACTGAGCGTGATCAGCGAGGCAAAGAACGAGGCGATGCCGGCCTTGACCTCGACCCGCCCGTCGGTGATGGCGGATCCTTCGATCACATCAGCGACAGACCTGACGCGCCCGTCATTGGTGAACCGGTTCAGGATCAGGCCCACGACCAGCCCACCGATGATCGGGATGATCAGGATCATGAACCACGGCAGTTTCTCGGCATGGCTGTGCAGCAGCAGAACGTCGTCGGTGTCATAGAGATAGGCCTGCAACGCGCGGATGGCTTTGCGGAACCCAAGCGCCATGAAACCGGCGGCGATACCGATGACCAGCGCGATGAACCAGAACTGGATCTGGCTTGGCCCCCGGCGCAGCATCACCCGCCACGCATCCTTGATCGCGGCCAGAGCCTGATTGAACTGGTTGCGCAGAACGGTGCGGGTCGACTGGGTCATTGGCCCTCGGGGATCATCACGTAACCCTTAGTAAGCCACGGAGCACCCTAATAAAAGTGAGATAGCGACAGTGTGAAGCCAATTCGTGCCACGGGCGCATCAGGCCTGCAGCAGGGCCCGGGCGGCGGCGCGCGCCTCGTCCGTGATGGTGTCGCCCGCCACCATGCGCGCAATCTCGTCCACCCGGTCGGGCTGGGCCAGAGGGATGACGGTGGACAGGGTTTGCCCGTCCGTGACCTGTTTCTGCACCCGCCAGTGATGCGCCGCACGGGCGGCGACCTGCGGGGAATGGGTGACAACCAGCACCTGCCCGCCCTGCGCCAATGACGCGAGCCTGCGCCCGACCGCGTCGGCAGTGGCCCCGCCGACACCGCGGTCAATCTCGTCAAAGATCATCGTGCGGGCGCTGTCATCGCCCGACAGGCACACTTTGAGCGCCAGCAGGAAGCGGCTGAGTTCACCCCCTGACGCGATCTTGTTCAGCGGCCCGGCAGGCGCGCCGGGGTTGGTGGCCACGGTAAAGGCCACCGCGTCCGTCCCTTCGGGGCCGGGTTCGGCTGGGCTGAGTTCGGTCCGAAACACCGCGCGTTCCATCTTGAGCGGGGCCAGTTCCGCCATGACGGCGGCATCCAGCCGGCCGGCAGCCGTCGCGCGGGCCGCGCTGAGGTCGGCGGCGGCATTATCATAAGCCTTCTGCGCGGCGTCTACGGCGGCACGCCTGTCTGCCAGGTCGGCATCGCCTGCTTCCAACTGGTTGAGGCGGGTGCGCAGAGTGTCGGCAAACGCGCCCAGATCATCCGGGGCCACGTCGTGTTTGCGAGCCAATGCGCGGATGGCAAACAGGCGTTCCTCGGCCTGTTCCAGTTCCGACGGGTCGAAGTCCAGCGCCTGAAGGCAGGCGTTCACGCCATCCTGCGCCTCGCCCAGTTCAATCATGGCGCGGCCCAGCGCGGCAATCGGCTCGTCCAGCTGACCGCCCGCGTTGCCGGACACACCTTCCAGCCAGCGGATAGCGTCGGACATCGCCCCTTCGGCACCGTCCCCGGACAGCAGGGCGTAGGCGCGGGCGACATCATCGCGAATACGCTCGGCCCCCTGCATCATGCGGCGGCGGGCATCTAGTTCGGCGTCCTCACCGGGCTGAGGATCAAGCTGATCCAGCTCGGAAACCGCGTGGCGCAGGAAATCTTCCTCACTTCGGACAGCGGCCAGCGCGGCCTCGGTCTCAGCCAGAGCCTTGCGGGCGCGTGACATATCGGTCCAGGCCGCACGAACGGATGTCAGCCGGTCCGAGACCCCGGCGAAATCGTCCAGCATGGCCCGGTGGCCACGCGGGTTCAGCAACCCGCGGTCATCATGCTGGCCATGCAGTTCGATCAGGGTTTCCGACAGCGCCCGCAGCACATCGCCCGAGCAGCGACGATCATTGACCCAGGCGGTCTTGCGCCCCTCGGCGGTGTTGATCCGGCGCAGGATCAGCTCATCCCCGCCCGGCAGGCCCGCTTCGGACAGTATCGCATGTGCGGGATGATCGGCGGAAAGCTCGAACTCGGCCACAACCTCGCCCTGTGCCGCACCTTGCCGTACCAGTTCCGCACGCCCGCGCCAGCCCAAAACAAAGCCCAGCGAATCCAGAAGGATCGACTTGCCCGCGCCGGTTTCACCGGTCAACGCATTCAGGCCCGGCTGAAAACTGAGTTCCAGCCGGTCGATGATCAGCATGTCGCGGATATCAAGGGCGCGCAGCATCGGGTCTTCAGCGTCCCAAGCCTAATGCCATGGCGATTACAACCACTCACCCTTGATGGTCTGACGATAGATCGTGCTGAGCCAGTTGTTGCCACGGCTCTTGAGCTGAAGCCCGCGTGAGGTCAGCAGCTTGTACGCATCGTCATACCATTCCGAGGATTGGTAGTTGTAGCCAAGGATGGCACCTGCGGTTTGCGCCTCATCCAGCAGGCCGAGGGAAAGATAAGCCTCGACCAGACGATAAAGCGCTTCGGCGGTGTGGGACGTGGTCTGGAAATCCTCGACCACGACGCGGAAGCGGTTGATGGCCGCGGCAAAGTGATCCTGACGCAGGTAATAGCGCCCGATCTCCATCTCTTTGCCGGCCAGATGGTCAAAGGCCAGATCGAATTTCAACACTGCCGAGGTGGCATATTCGCTGTCGGGATAAACCTCGATCACGGTGCGCAGCGATTGCAGCGCCTGAAAGGTCAGCCCCTGATCGCGCCCGACCTCGTCAATCTGGTCGTAATAGCTGAGCGCCAGCAGATACTGGGCATAGGCCGCGTCTTCGTCCGTTGGATAGAAGTCGATATACCGCTGGGCCGCGGCCCGGCTTTCTTCGTAGTTCTTGTCGGAGTGGAACGAGAACGCCTGCATGATCAGCGCACGCTTGGCCCAGTCTGAATAGGGATACAGACGCTCAACCTCGGAGAAATACCAAGCCGCGTCATCCGAGCGATTCTGCGACAGTTCGTATTCGCCACGGGTGTAGATCTGTTCCGGTGTGAACCCTTCCAGATTCTGTTCCCGGTCCGCGCCCTTGTTGCCGAAAAGGCCGCCCCCGTTACCGCATGCCGTCAAAACTGCTGCCAGAAGAACCGCGCCTGCGAATCTGACTGCCGCTTTGCTGCCAACCATACCGCCCATCCTTGTCGTCTTACTTAATGGGGTTCGCCCCGAATTGAGCCATGGTCTAGCACAGAATATTCCGGTGCAAAACGCCTTATGCAACATCTGGCGCAAATGTCGTCAGAGTTGATCTGATCAGGCGACTTCGGGAATTTCGTTTACGATCAAGCCCTGCCCGGGCAGGCGTGCGGCCTGTTCCGGCGTGCACAGAACCGGGCGCACCGCGCCGGGCGTTTCAAACAGATTGCGCAGCAATGTGTTGGTCAGCGAATGACCCGACTTGTCGCCCGTGAAACGGCCCAGAATCGGCCCGCCTGCCAGATAGAGGTCACCCAGAGCATCCAGCATCTTGTGGCGCACGGCTTCGTCGACGCGGCGGAACCCGCCGGGCGTCAGAACCTCGCTGCCCTGCACGACCACGGCGTTATCCAGAGTACCGCCCAGGGCCAGCCCGTGTTCGCGCATGGCTTCAACATCAATGCGGCGGCAGAAGGTGCGGCAATCGCTGAGTTCGCGCGCGAACGACCCGTTGCGCATATCCAGCGTCTTGGTCTGGCTGCCGATTGCGCTGTCTTTGAAATCGATGTGGAAATCGATGATCAGCCCATCCGCAGGTGCGATGCTTGCGCTGGCCCCTTCACGCGATGCGGTGACGGTCTTCAGCACCTCATAGGCCAGCACCGGGCTGGCCTGACGGCGCACGCCTCGGGCCATGATGCCGCGTACGAAATCGATCGAAGACCCGTCCATGATCGGAACTTCGGGGCCGTCGATTTCAATCAGTGCGTTGTGAACGCCGCACCCGGCCAAAGCTGCCATGATATGTTCGATGGTGGATACCGACACCCCGGCATCATTCACCAGACGGGTGCAAAGCGGGGTCCGTTCGACCACGTGATAGATCGCCGGGATCATCGCATCGCCCAGATGGATATCCGTCCGTTTGAACCAGATGCCATGACCAGCTGCTGCCGGTTTCAGGATCATGGTCGCAGGCTTGCCGCTGTGCAGCCCGACGCCTTTAAACGTGACCGGAGATTTGAGCGTATGTTGCAAAATGGGCCTCGGCGAGTGGTGTCCAGCCTGCTGGGGCTGTGTTGGACACTCAGTTAAGGAAGCCCGCGTCAAGGCTCAACTCACTCTTTGTAACCGAATGAAACATGTATGTAACAGATCGGCAAAACCCTGCTTACCCGTTCGTAAGCCACTGTTTTAAAAAGAATTAGGGCCGCCAAATGGCGACCCCGTGAGTGGATTTTGTTACCGCGATCAGTTGGCCTGACGGCGCAGGAAGGCTGGAATTTCGATACGATCCTGATCCGGGTCGGCCTCATCGTGAATCGGTGCCGTGGCCTCGGACTGGCGCAGAACGGGCTGCTGACGCGGCGGATGGGCCGGTGTATCAGAGGCGTGCCCGGTCATCCGGTCGATCAGCCGATTGAAGCCAAACCGCGAGCGTTCTTCGGGTTCGTGATGCGAAACCGCCGCTTGCGGGCGGGGCGTTGCGGCGCGCTGAGCTGCAGAGGGAACCTTCTGAACCGCTGCCTGCAAACGCTGGAGCGCTTCGGGCGACGGGGTGCCTGCGACAGGCGCGCGCGGGGCAACAAAAGCCTCGGGCGCCGGTTCTATTTGCTCGGGCTGCGGCTCGAATTCGGCGACGCGCGGCTGATAGGCCGGTGGCGGCAGATCGTCCTCATCCCGTTCATCAAACGGCTGGAACTTCGGCTGGGCGGGCTCTTCCGCGGCTTCAAACAACGAAGGTTCGCGGTCCTCTTCCATCTGCGGCGCGGGCTCTGCCATTTCGGCGGCTGCGGGCGCTTCTTCGCGACCGTATTCTTCGGCCGAAACGGTGCGGGTCAGCGGCTCGGACATCGAGCGGCGCGCGACCGGAATATCAGCCGTTTTTTCGGTGGCGTCGATGCCGGTCGCAACAACCGACACGCGCATGCCGCCTTCCATCGCGGTATCCAGCGTCGAGCCGACGATGATGTTCGCCTCGGGGTCCACTTCCTCGCGGATGCGGTTGGCGGCTTCGTCCAGCTCGAACAGGGTCAGGTCGTGCGAACCGGTGATGTTGATCAGTACACCCTTGGCGCCCTTGAGGCTGATTTCGTCCAGCAGCGGGTTGGCGATGGCTTTTTCCGCCGCCTGAATGGCGCGGTCTTCGCCAGTTGCCTCACCGGTGCCCATCATGGCTTTGCCCATCTCGTCCATCACGGCGCGTACATCCGCAAAGTCGAGGTTGATCAGGCCCGGACGCACCATCAGGTCGGTTACGCCTTTGACCCCCTGATACAGGACATCGTCGGCCATCGAGAACGCCTCGGTAAAGGTAGTCTTTTCATTGGCGAGGCGGAACAGGTTCTGGTTCGGAATGATGATCAGCGTGTCGACGACCCTTTGCAGTGCCTCAACACCGTCCTCGGCCTGACGCATCCGCTTGGCACCTTCGAACTGGAAGGGCTTGGTTACGACACCCACGGTCAGCACACCCAGCTCACGCGCGGCCTGCGCGATGATCGGAGCGGCGCCGGTGCCGGTGCCGCCGCCCATACCCGCGGTGATAAAGCACATATGCGCGCCTGCCAGATGGTCGACGATCTGTTCGATGCTTTCTTCGGCAGCAGCGGCACCCACGGCCGGGCGGGCCCCTGCCCCCAAACCTTCGGTGACCTTCACACCCAGTTGCACCCGCGCCGAGGACTGGCTTTGCTGCAGCGCCTGCGCATCGGTGTTGGCGACGACAAAATCGACGCCGTCCAGCTGTTTTTCAATCATGTTGTTGACAGCGTTACCGCCCGCACCGCCAACGCCAAATACTGTAATCCGAGGCTTCAGTTCGTCTTGCCCGGGCATCGAAAGATTCAATGTCATGCTCTGTCCGCCTGTATTTATGTTCCGCCAAAGCGGTATTTTTCTTACCTATCCTTGCTCGATTCTAGCGGGCTGATGCGAAAAGGTCACGTCAAAAATCGCGATTCACCACAAAATATGGAGGAAATAAGGCAGAAACCGGCGGCATTTCGCAGGTACTGCCAGATATAGCGGAAACAGCGGCGACCATCACAAGGCAGACGACCACGGCGCGAGGACTCAGCCGTTCGTCACGCTTTGGTCGACCATCATTTACACTGCGGAAAACTGCTCAGGTCCTGCCGCGAGGCCTCTGCCGGGCCTTGTGGATATCTTGAGGGATAAATCGGCGCGCCGCAACCGGATTTTTCAACTGAGCGGCGCACTTGGACAGTTCAGGCTGGTTTCGGTGATGCTGCGCACCTCCTGGATTTCGCTTTCTGCAAACGAGGCCAGACGCACCATCAGACGGCCTTCGTGCAGGAAGGGCCACCAGCAGACGGGAATACCATCCGGATCATTGTCATAGAGAAAGCAGATCTGACCGTTTGGCGTGGTGATCTGCCCATAGACACAGCCCTGCCCTTCTTGCCGCCAGACCGAAGCGTGACGGTTCAGAAATTGCTCGGTCCCGACGAAATAGCCGCTGCGAATCTCATGGAACGTGAGCGTTTTGCCGACGGCGGCATCCAGAAATGCCTCGGGCGTGATGATGGTCTGGGCCGAAACCCATCCCGGCAACAGGGCCGCACACAGCGCGGCCCGTTGCAGGTGTCTACCAATTGTCACGGAACCACCGGACGGCCCGCTTGAACGGGCGCGCGGCATATGTGTCGACCGGGATTTCGAAATCCCACCATTCGTCCTGCGGGTGCGCCGCAAACAGGCTAAGCCCCACTGAGGACGAGAACGCCGGTCCTGTCGCCGATTGCGGCAGGCCATGCACCCGCAGCGGGCGGCCCAGACGCACGCGTTGACCAAGGATGCGGGTCGCCAGACCGTCCAGCCCCATGATCTGACTGCCGCCACCGGTCAGAACGATCTGCTGGCTTGGCATGTGTTCAAACCCGGCCGCATCCAGACGCACGCGGACCTCTTCTAGAATTTCCTCGACGCGCGGACGCATGATGCCGATCAGTTCGGCCCGACTGACTGTGCGGCGGTCGTGTTCCCAGTCACCGGTATCGCCGCCGATATCGATCATGTCGCGGTCATCAGCGCCGGTCGCATGAACGCCGCCATTGAACGTCTTGATCCGCTCCGCAACTGCTGCGGGCACACCCAACCCCATCGAGATATCGGCGGTCACGTGATCGCCGCCCATACGCACGCAATCGGCATAGATCATGTGTTTCTTCATGAAGATCGAAACGCTGGTGGTACCGCCGCCCATGTCGATACAGGCCGCGCCGAGTTCCTGCTCATCTTCGACCAGCGCGGAAATTCCTGAGACATAGGCCGAGTTCGCAATCCCGGCGAGTTCCAGATCGCAGCGTTTGATACAGCGCACGATGTTCTGGATCGCCATCGCATCGACGGTCAGCATGTGCATATCGACCGCAAGACTTTGGCCCATCTGCCCGCGCGGGTCGATCAGGCCCGAGCGGTTGTCGAGCGCAAAATTGACTGGCTGTGCGTGCAGCACTTCACGCCCGTCGCCGTAATCCGGCACGTCGCAGGCATTCAGAACACGGCCCACTTCGGCCTCGGTCACCAGCTGGCCATCCAGATCGACCTGCGCGTCCAGCCCGTAAGAGCGCGGGTTGGCCCCCGAGAAACAGGCGATAACGTGATCGACACGGATATCGGCCATCTTCTGTGCGGCCTGAAGCGCGGTGCGGATGGCGCGTTCGGTTTCCTGCATGGCGGTGACTTCGCCAAACTGTACGCCGCGCGAACGTGTCGTTGCGGCCCCGATAACCCGAAACCCTGTCTGCCCCGCCATTGAGCCGATGGTGTTATCTTCACTCAACCGGCCCGATCCGTCAAAACGCAGAACGAGGCAGGCAATCTTGGAACTGCCCACATCCAGAATCGCGATCACACCGCGTTGCAATGCCTGGCGCCGCATCTGACGCATGGCGCGTTGGGACTGATAAAGATCGGTCATCATGCTCGTTACTGCCCGTTACTCAGTGTCACTTTTGTATTCCACCAGTCTTCGCTGGCGGCTTTGGTCATTCGGATGGTGGGACGCTGGCCAAGGCGCATGTCGACCACGGCCACGTCGCGCTCCAGAAGGTCCTGCACCTCGTTCACCGCAAGCACGCGTTCCAGCGCACGCACCGGGCGTTCGGTCGGCAGCATGATGCGCTGGCCACGGTCCAGGACCAGATCCCAGCGGCGTTCACCCACGCGCACCAGCCCGCGCACACGGTTGCCCAGGCTGCGGGCGGTCTGAAAAATCTCGAGCGCCTGCGCCACATGGGCATCCGCACCCGCGCCCGCGATCAGCGGCAGGTCGGCATGGTCCTTGCGAGAAGTGGTTTCCTTGACATGCGCGCCGGTCTCGTCGAGCAGTTCGAGCCCGTCATGCGTCCGCCAGACAATCACGGGCTGACGCTCGACCACGTTGACCTGAAGGATGCCGCCCGGACGGATGCGGACGGTGGCCGATTTCACCGGATCAAGCCCGGTGATCGTGTCGCGCATCTGTTCGACATCCAGATCCCAGGAACTGATCGGAAAATCCAGAGGCACGACCTCGCGGATATCATCGGACAGGCTGGTGCCTGCCCCGTCGATGGCCATCAGGTTAACCATGAACTCGGGGCGTTCCTGAATCGAGGTGCGAATATCGGCAATATAGGTACCAAGCGCTTCGCGCCGTTCCTGAGAGGCAAAATAGACGCCAACTGCCGCGGCAATGGCGCAGATCGGCAGGCCAAGCTTGACGCCCAGACGGATACCCGGTGTCAGCATCCAGCGCTGAAGACGATAGCTGAGGCGCGACGGGGCCGGATCGCTGCGGCGTGCGGTGCGGGAAAACACCCGCGCCCCGCGCAGACGCAGAATGGGCTGGGTGTCATGCGGCTCCGTATCAGCCGAGGCAAAATCGGCATCCGGCCCGGCAAGGGGCTTGGTGCGATGGATTTCCAGAGAGCGGCTGGCGATTAACGGTTGCATGAGGCGTCCTTAACCATCCAGGCGCAGAGCTGACCAAATGTCATGCCCATATGCGCGGCCTGTTCCGGGGCCAGCGAGGTGGGCGTCATGCCCGGCTGGGTATTGGTTTCCAGCAGAAACAGCCCATCAGCACCCGCGCTGTCATCCCAGCGAAAATCGGTGCGGCTGACACCCTTGCAGCCCAAAGCATCATGCGCACGCAAGGCATAATCCATACAGCGATCAAAGATATCCTGCGGGATGTCGGCGGGGACCACGTGCCATGATCCGCCGGGTTTGTACTTGGCGTCATAATCGTACCAGCCGCCATCGGTCATGATCTCGGTCACGGTCAGGGCGCGGTCGCCCATGACGGTCACGGTCAGCTCGCGCCCGGCCACGTATTTCTCGACCATGATCTGGTCGGGCATGTCTTCGGACAGCTGCGGCGGGCCGTTGGCGTTTTCGTGAACGATGTAGATGCCGACACTGGACCCTTCGTTATTGGGCTTGGCCACATAGGGCGGTTCCATCACATGGGCGCGGGTCACTTCGGCCCGCGGGACGATCACACTGGGGACAACGGGCAGACCTTCGGCCTGATAGACGTCCTTGCTGCGTTGCTTGTCCATGGCAAGGGCCGAGGCCAGAACGCCCGAATGGGTATAGGGAATACGCATCCATTCCAGCATCCCCTGCACGCAGCCATCCTCGCCCCAGCGGCCATGCAGGGCGTTGAAAACCACATCCGGCTGAATATCCAACAGGCGCGCATAGAGGTCGGGACCTGCGTCCAGTTCGACCACTTCAAAGCCTTCTCCCACAAGGGCGGCTGCGCATTCGCGCCCAGAGCTGAGAGACACCTCGCGTTCCGCCGAGGGGCCGCCCATCAATACCGCCACTTTGGGGTTTGTCCTGCTCGACATACCCAATGTGCGCCTCAATGTCCCCGGACCTTATGTGGTGGTCCGTACTGCGTTTATGCCTTTGATCCGTCGCCTGAATTTGCCTGTTTTGGTCTGACGGTCGGGGCTTTATTCTTTTAGCGGATCACCGACCCGCATGATTTCCCACTCTAGCGTGATGCCGCTTGTTTCGTAAACCTTTTTTCGCACCTCTTCGCCCAGGCCTTCGAGGTCGTCAGCGGTGGCGGTGCCGGTATTGATCAGGAAGTTCGAGTGTTTCGGGCTCATCTGCGCCCCGCCGCGTGCCGCACCGCGCATTCCGGCATCGTCGATCACTTTCCACGCCTTGAGGTCATGCACGTCATCGGCCTGCCCGGTCGAAGAAAACCCGGCCGGGTTGCGGAACGTCGATCCGGCGCTGCGGTCCTTGGTGGGCTGTGTTTCGTCACGCTTTTTCAGTTGCGCTTCCATTCGGGCATGAAGATCATCGGGATCGCCGGACGGGCCTTCGAACGTGGCCGAAATCAGAACGGCGCCTTCGGGCAAGTCGGACTGGCGATAGCGAAAGTTCAGTTCCTCGGTCGTCAGGTCCCGCAGGTCGCCCTGCCGGGTGACAATGGTGGCCTTGCGCAGCACGTCCGCCGTGTAGCTGCCGTAACAGCCCGCATTCATCCGCACCGCGCCCCCGATCGAGCCGGGGATGGTGCGCAGAAAGGTCAGGTCCACACCCGCATCCGCGGCCTTGCGCGCAACATGCGCGTCCAGTGCGGCAGCGCCCGCGATGACCGTATTGCCCTCAACCGAGATGGCGTTGAACCCGCGCCCCAGCCGGATCACCACGGCCCGCAAGCCACCATCGCGCACGATGAGGTTCGAGCCGACCCCCATCGGGAAGACCGGCACACCATCCGGCAGATCGCGCAGGAAGGCCTGCAAGTCTTCGATATCGGCAGGTTGAAACAGGTAATCCGCCGGCCCACCGACGCGGAGCCATGTGAGGTCAGACAGGTTACGCGCTTTGGACAGGCGGCCCCGGACGTCAGGAAGGACAGGGGGAAGCCGTGTCATGTAGTCGCGCGCACCGCCAGGCTGCGCCCACCGACCCCGCCCATGATTGCGGCGAAAAGGAAGGGGAGAACGCCGGCAGTCAACCAGACCAGCGGGCCGAACGCCTTGTCTTCTTCACCCGTTCCGACACCGGCCAGCACGACGATCAGCCCCAGACCAACCGCGGATGTCAGCCCGATCAGCCACAGAAGGCTGCGCAGGCCAAGCCAGCGGCCCGCCGTAAACCCGGCAGCGGCACCCAGAACGAAGGAAACGAGCGGTAGATAGGCAAATGTGGCGATTGTCGCCATGACAGATCTCCTGAAGTTGGCCGGTTATTCTTTGGCCGCCTTCATGCCCTGCATTTTCGCCTTTGTCCAACGGGTCAGATAAATCACCGGCCAGCGCAGCACGGACATGCCCATTGCCAGCACCAGCAAACCGATCCAGGGGCCGTTTTCATAGGTGACATAGCCGACGATGGGAATGCCCACGATGATCAGGATATAGGCGCGCGTCCAGTGGTTGTCGGTACTGGGGATCAGCGCAAGGATGTTGGCGGCAAAGCCCCACAGGGCCGCCAGAGCGATAGACCATGTCATTCCGCGACCTCGTGCCCTGTCCATTTGCGCCAGTAATACCGGATGGGGTTGCGAAACATCGACACGAACCCGGCAAATGCCGCGACCGACCAGAACCAGCCATGGACATACCCAAGCCACACGACCAGCACTGGTGCGCAGATCAGCAGGACAAACCCCAGCGGGAATTGCAGCCGCATCGGCAACATTGCCACGATGGTGGCGCAGATCACCCAAAGCGCTGCAAAGATCATCGAATAGTCCATTCGCCCCTCCGAGGACACGCGACTGCTGCAGTCAGAGTATCACACTTTTAAGTTGTGCGACAAACAAATGACGCGTCAAACAGCTTGTTTTCTTTGCAATCTCTCGGGCAAGCCGTTGGCCCAGGCGCTGATCGTACCGGCCCCGAGGCAGACGACCATGTCGCCCGGACGGGCCTGTTCGCGCACGAGGCGTTCGAGATCGTCTTCATCCAGCAGCGCACGGGCGTGGCGGTGGCCGTGACGGATCAGGCCCTGCACCAGATCGTCGCGCGAGGCACCTTCGATCGGGTCTTCGCCAGCGGCAAAAACCTCGGCAATCGCCACAACATCGGCGTCGTTGAAGCAGGTGCAGAAATCATCAAACAGGTTGGACAGGCGCGAATAGCGGTGCGGCTGATGCACCGCAATCACGCGGCCTTCGGTCGCCTGACGGGCAGCCTTGAGAACAGCTGCGATTTCAACCGGGTGGTGGCCGTAATCGTCGATGATGGTGACACCGTCGATTTCTCCGACCTTTGTAAAGCGACGGTTGACGCCGCCGAAATTGGCCAGCGCATCGCGGATTTCCGCAGCTTTCATGCCCAGATGGCGGGCGACAGCCACAGCGGACAGCGCGTTTGAGACGTTGTGATCGCCGGGCATCGGCAGGGTGCAGCCTTCGATCATCTTGTCTTCGTATTGCAGGTGGATGTCGAAATGCGCCACGCCGCCCTTGTAGGTCAGGTTCACCGCCCGCACATCCGCCTGCGCGTTGAACCCATAGGTGCGGACACGGCGATCCGTGATGCGGCCGACAAGGGCCTGAACCTCGGCATGATCGGTGCAGCAGACGGCCAGACCGTAGAATGGCAGGTTCGAGACGAATTCGTAGAAACCGTCGCGCAGCCTGTCGAAATCACCCCAATGCTCCATATGCTCGGGGTCGATATTGGTGACAATGGCGATGGTTGCGGGCAGGCGGTTAAAAGAACCGTCGCTTTCGTCGGCTTCGACCACCATCCATTCGCCCTGCCCCATCCGCGCGTTCGATCCATAGGCGTGGATGATGCCGCCATTGATCACGGTCGGATCGAAATCGCCTGCCACCATCAGTTCGGCCATCATGGTCGTCGTGGTGGTCTTGCCGTGCGTTCCGGCAATGGCAATGTTCGAGCGCAGGCGCATCAGTTCGGCCAGCATGTCGGCGCGGCGGACAACCGGCAGCCCTCGGGCGCGGGCTTGGTCCAGTTCCGGGTTACCCGGTTTGATCGCGGTCGAGACAACCACAACAGCGGCGTTTTCAAGGTTTTCGGCGCGCTGGCCGACGAAAATCTCGGCCCCCAAACTGGCCAGCCGGTCTGTGATCTTCGAGGCTTTCAAATCGGAGCCCTGTACCTGATACCCCAGGTTCAGCAGCACCTCGGCGATGCCCGACATGCCGATCCCGCCGATGCCCACAAAATGGATCGGCCCTACGTCCTGCGGCAGTTTGGTTGCTGGGTTCATGTGGTCTCCTTCTGCGCCAGCTGCTCGACCAGAGCGACCAGACGCTGGGTGGCATCGGGCGCCCCGACCGACAGGGCACCATGGGCCATTTTCTGTGCGGCTTCGGGGTTCGTGAGAACCGTGGTGATTTGCTGTGTCAGCGTGGGAACGTCAAGCGCATTTTCCGGGATCATGATGGCCCCGCCGGCCTGCACCAGCCCGTGCGCGTTGGCGGTCTGATGATCCCCGGCGGCGGCGGCAAACGGGATCAGGATCGAAGGGCGACCGATGACCGAGATATCGGCCACGCTGGACGCGCCCGAGCGCGAGATCACCAGCTGCGCATCCGACATGCGGCGGGGAATGTCATCGAAGAAGGGCTGAACGTCGGCGCGGATACCATGATCTTGGTAGAATGCGCTGACCCGTTCGCCATCTTCATCCCGCGCCTGATGCGAGACACGGATATGCGCGCGAAGGTCTTGGGGCAGCGCGGCAATCGCTCCGGGCACCATATTGCTGAGGATGCGCGCACCCTGCGAGCCGCCCATCACCAGAACCGACATCGGATAGTCACCCGGCGGGATATACCCGGCGGCGGCGCGGTCCAGAACCGCGGCACGTACCGGGTTGCCAGTGTGGATGCCATGCGCGCCTTCAGGCAGATCCGTCGGCCAGACGCCGCAGGCCACCTGTGCAACGCGGGTTGCAAACAGCTGATTCACGCGGCCCAGTACCCCGTTCTGTTCATGGATCATCCGCGGAACTTTCAGCAGGGTCGCTGCGCCCAGCGCCGGGATCGAGGGATAACCGCCAAAGCCTACGACAACATCGGGTTTGTCGCGCATCATCTGGAAGACCATGCTGGTGACACCACCAGCGATAATCGGGCCAACCATCGCCTTGGCCGCCAGACCGCCACGGGCGAAGGTGGCCGAGGACGCCTCGACAATTTCAGTCGAATGGGGAAAGCCGCCGGTATAGCGCGCACCGCGCGGGTCGGTGGACAGGCGCACGCGCCAGCCCTTGTGCAGCATCGCCTCGGCCAGCGCCTGAGCGGGGAACATATGGCCCCCGGTGCCGCCAGCCGCAATCAACAGGTAAGGGTTCCCCATTATCCTCGTCCGCGCAGAATATCGCCTAGTTCGCCCTGTGGGCGGTTTCGGGTGAAGGCCAGCAGCATGCCGACGGCAATACCGCCTGCAATCAGCGACGAGCCGCCATAGCTGACGAACGGCAAAGTCATGCCTTTGGCGGGCAACAGACGTACCGCAACACCCATGTTGATCATCGCCTGAACGCCAAACATGCAGGCCAGACCGGTACCGGCCAGACGAATGAACATGTCGCGTTCGCGCATCAGCCGCAGCAGCGAGCGCACGACGATCAGCGCATACAGCGCAATGATGATCATGACGAGGATCAGGCCGTATTCCTCGGCCGCGACGGCGATGATGAAATCGGTATGGGCATCGGGCAGTGACCATTTCACCTGCCCTTCCCCCACGCCGACGCCGAACAACCCGCCTTCGCGGATGGCGTTGGTTGCATAGCCAAGCTGGGTGGTCGGATCGACCTCTTGATTCAGAAAGCCGTCGATGCGGCGGGCAAAGTGTTCAGAATTCGAATAGGCCAACATCCCGCCCAGAACGACAACACCGGCCATGCCCAGCAAAAGCAGCATCGGTGCCCCGGCCACGAAATACATGACGCCCCAGCCGAACAGGATCAGGCAAGCCTGACCGAAATCGGGTTGCATAACCAGCATGGCCACGATGGCCATGCAGAGCGCAAAGGACCACAACCGCCCCGGAGGGCCGTTTATTTCCTGTGAGGCGGCCAGCAGCCACGCGGCCACGACGACAAAGCCGGGTTTCAGAAACTCGGACGGTTGCAGCGAGGCAAAGCCCAGCGAGTACCAGCGCACTGCGCCCTTGCCGAAATCCGTTCCGAACACCGGCAGGAAGACCAGAGCGACGAAGGCCCCCAGAAAACCAAGTACGGCCAGACGCCGCACCAAGGTTGGAGACATCATCGAGGTCAGCAGCATCGCGATCAGCGCCAATCCGCCGAACAAGGCCTGACGCTCGACATAATGGAAGGGATCGAACCCGTTGCGACCGGCCAGTGGCGGTGAAGAGGCCAGCCCCAGCAACAACCCGATGGTAAACAGGATCAGAACGCAGGACATCGTCCAGCGATCGATAGTACGCCACCATTTCGGTAGAATCGGTTCTCCGCGCTGGTCCTGGACCGCGCCATACACCATCTCAGTCATGAGATACCGCCACTCTCTGCCTCGTTAACGCCCCGTTTTCGGGATCTGGCTGAGAGTCTACATGCAATTTGGCGATCAGGCCAGCCTGTTCAGGAGCAAATCGGGATTTCCCGCCCAAGACCCGCGCCGCACGCCCGGATCGCCGGTCAGCCGTTTTACGACGGCCACCGGACGGGAGGAGGTGGGCATCAGACCTTGCTTAGCAGCAGCGGCACATCCAGCAACCCCGCCACACCGAACAGTTCGGCCCTGGGGGGCGGCGTGTAACCGTTGATCGCGTCAGCTTGCAGGGTTCCTGCGGCAGAGGACCAATACCAGTGGGTGTTGTCGAAACGCGTTGCAGATGTTTCGAGGTTCTTGAAGATGGCTTTGATCTGCACCCCATTGAGAACATTGGGCGACTTTCGCTGCATCATCGCTATTGCCCCGGCAACAAGGGCCGAAGCCCCCGAAGTGCCGCCGAATTCAGTATACAGACCGGCGGGATCGTCCACCGCCTTTTTTCGGGTTTTGACCGCCGCGGCAAGGCTGCCTTCGACATAGCCCCGCGGGCCCGGCACATCCAACGTCACCAACCGTTGAGGCGCGAATTCGACATTCGGGATCGCGTCACCACTGCCGTCGCGTTTCAGGTGATGTTTCGGATTTTCCAGATGGAAGTCAGTGGCCGAGGCTGCATCACGGTCCAGACGAATTTGATAGCGGTTATAGATTTCACCGTCATCCGAGGGGGCGGATACAGTCAGATCTGCAGAGTGGTTCGAATACCCGGACCGGGTGCCATTATAGTTGACGGCCCCCACCGAGATAATCCCGTTGGTTGGATCACCAGACAGGCTGGCAGGGTAAATCAACTCACTTCGACCGTCATTGCCAGCGGCACAGACCACCGGAATTCTCGTGCTGACCCATTTGATGATCTTGTCCAGCGCCGACCATGCCACCGAGATGTCGCGCGCGTCGCCGTCGGGTTCGTCGCGCCTCGTCTCGTGCAGGCGCGTCTTTTCGTGCGAGTCCAGACCCGGATAGAACGGCTCGGTGCCAGTGGCAGGGCGAAATCTATATCCCGGCCAATGAGCAGGGTTCGCGGCATCGCGCGGAAACAGGATGACATGCGCGCCTTTGTGGAGGGCATAAAGAAACGCCGCAATCAACTCTTCCGGGCTGGGTGAGATCGACGTCGTGATCGGAATAACCCTGCTTTTGGGATCAACCCCGTAATACGCCGCGATATTGCCGGTATTGCCGAATTGATCCGCCGCAAAGCTGGTTCCGCAGGCCAGCCCGGCACAGCTGGTGCCGTGCCCGGCATAGCGATCGTCATAAGCATCGATGTAACGCTTGACACCGAACCCCGATCTCAATCCGGCAATCACCCGCTGTTCCTGCGACGTCAGGCCCGGAATGCCCAAGGGGTTCTGAATGCCCGACAGATGTTGCACATGTTCTTCGATATGTTCTGCCCCTGCCCCAACGGCCGACCGGTCGATGTATTTGACACCGAACGGGTGGCTGGCCAGATCAAGGGCGTCGTCCCGAATGACCCTGTCCGCCGGAACCGGTCCGGTGTCCGGCGCTTTCAGGTTTGGGTGATGCGGGGCCACGCCCATGTCGATCAGGGCGATCTTCGCCTCGGCCAGAGCAGGACCTGTGAAATCCCAGATCGCGCTGTCGATTTCCGGGCAGGTCTCTCCGTCAGCGGGCGGGGGCGCCTTGACGGTCAAGGCTTTGATCGCGACCAGATGCCAGAGATAGTAATATCGTGCGTAGTCTTCGTTTCCTGCGGTCATTTCGTCACCTCGCGTTGATCCTTAACCCAGCCATTCGTCTTGTGCTTCGTCCATCAGTTCGTCCAGAACCTCGGTCAGGTAAGCCACGGTTTTTCTGGCCAGACTTCGCCCGGCGGCTGTGTCGCTTGGGTAGTGCAGACCAGCCCATTCGCGGTTTTCAGCAATCCGCTGGGCGCGGTGGAACAAAGCGACAGTGCCCGGATGTTCAGGGATCAGCCGCGAGAACAGTTCGGCAATCGCGAAGGATTGGTAGGAGTGGTTCGAGGGGTAAGCCGCATGATAAGGCACCGGAAGAAAGGGCCGGATCAGCGGCTGGATAATATTGGGTCTGGGCCGGCTGAAGCGGTTCTTGTAGGTCAGGCCGATTTCATTCGTCAGTTCCAGCAGGATCGTCATCAGCGCGCGGGTCGCATCAAAGCCGCCCTTCTCGTCAATGCCCAGCGGACTGAGATATTCATCGATGCCAAAGCCTGCCTGCGCCACGATTTCCTCGCGCCGTGTTGCCTGATTTGACCACTTGAGCCGCCCTTGCAGGATCAGCAGGTATTCAGTTTCCTTCATGCTTTCGTCAGGCCCCGGTGGCGGCAGAAGATCGATATTTTCCCAGACCTTGCCCAGCAATCCGGATGCGGGCAGCATACCGATCCGGCACAGATCGCGCATCTCGCGCCAGCCGAAGGAGGCATCGCTGCCGCCGACGTCAAAATCGCTGCGGTTTCTGTTACGATTGCGATTTCTGTTTCGGTTCCGGTTTCTGTTCCGATTGCGGTTTCTATTGCGGTTTCGGTTCAGTGCGAATGCCGAAGATGCGCTCATCGCGACAGACGCCGCGCCGAGGGCAGAGCGTTTCCCGATCTCTTCGTCTTTCGCACCTTTTACACGGCTGTCAGACCTGAAGGGGTCAATGAATTCTTCGTTCTGCATGAACTCGGTAAGCTCGCGCAGTTTTTCAATATCCAGCAACTCGGGATCCAGATCATGAATGGCATTGAGGTAATCGATGAAGCTTTCCCTCTGCGCGTCGTAAATGAAATTGTCCAACGCCATTCGATTGCCCCCCGGTGAGGCACCGAGACCACCGGTTCCGGCAAGGTTCATCAATTTCACCACTTTGCAGGAAATCAGCTCTCCACGTCGGGCCATCATGCCAAAATCATTGAGCGTGGACACGTAAGACATAAGTAAACCCCCTACTTTTACCCCTACTTCAAGCGTGTTGCGGCAATCCGATCCTGGACAGGCCGCTTTCCATCAGTTGCGCGCTGAACCGTGTTGGCACCGGGAACCGGTCTTGCTGGATGCAGGCCAGCGACATGTCCGGTTCCAAGTTGGTCAGCCGCTGCAAGGCGAACTCGCCTCGCTGCCGGTCACCTGCGTGCCCGTAAGCCGCAGCCAGATAGCGCATGACGGTTTTGAACTGCGGCTGAACCTCCATCACGGATTCTCCGAACCTGATGGATTTCTCGAACTCGCCATTGACCAGCGCGGCGACGCAACCGGCCCCGTCGAACAGGTGCCGGTATGGGCTGTGCCGCCCGATAAGCCGCGCCTTCTGCGCGGCTTCAACCGCCTGGGCTGGGCGATCCGTGTAGCAATAAAGCATGGCGGCTGAATCCCAGCTCATCGCCCGATAAGGGCTGAGCTCGAGCGCGCGGTCGACCAGATCCTGCGCCACCGAAAACTCTCGGAACACGTAGGAATGCACGTGGGCGACAAGGCCCAGAACGGTGCCGTTATCCGGGTCAGCCTCGACCGCGCGGCGGGCCAGATCGCGCGCCTGCGCTTCCAGCGCGGCATCCCAGGTACCGTACCGTTCGCCGACCTTGAAGGTCGTGACATAGGCCAGCCACGCCAGATAGACCGGCTTGGGATCAAGCTCGTAAGCCGCCAGAATATCGGCCTCGAGCTGGTCCAGCCCCGGCCCGGTCATGGTCAGCAGGTGATGCACGGCGGCAACGGCGGTTTTCGCCGCGTGATGGGCGGCCGGGTCGCGCATGTGACGCCCGTTCAGCAAGGCCGTCAGCAAGGCGTCGGTGGCATAACTGATGAACGACGTCAGCCCAGAGCAGTTTTGACCCAGAAAGTCACCTTGATCGGCCACTACATTCTGGCTCCAGATCACTTTCCTGTCTTCCGACCGCATTGCTGTGGCGGACACTTGCAACATGCTGCCACAGGTCGAGGCGCGGCATTGCAGGAACAGGTCAGGCCCTGCCGACAAAGGTTCCTGCGGGAACGCAATCTGCGGCACCCGGTAATCCTGAACCTCAAGCGCTTCGGTTTCGGTAAGGGACTTGGACAGCTGTTCCGCGACGATGTTGGACACGAATGCCGCGGTTTCGGAACCGCCCCCTACATCCGGAGACAACAGACCGATCACGAAATTCGGGCGCGGTAAGGTGAACGACAGCTGTTCTGACCGGAAAGCCGTTGGGTTGGCGGGAACAGGAACCGGCTGTTCTTTTCCGTCCTTCTCATAGGGGACGTCGATTGTTGCGCGTGCAACTTTAAACAGCTCGAGCGAGGCACCGATATTCTTGAGATTGGGCCGCCCGATCGAGTTGAACAGGAAATCCTGCCGCCCGCGCAGCGCATTGCGCACAACGCTTGAGACCAGAACCTCGCCGGATGACCCGACGCTTTCGATGCGCGCTGCCGTGTTCACGGCGTCACCGATGATCTGCTGGTCAACCTCGAACGTGTCGCCCAGATGTATCCCAATTCGATACCCTTTGGCGTACCGGTCGGGGGCATGGGTCAGGACATCCTGCACCCCCAGCGCAGTTTCGACGGCGGCACGCGCACTTGGAAAGACGGCGCATAGCCCGTCACCGGTCAGGCCGGTCACCCGGCCCCGAAAGCTGTTAACCAGATCGCTGACGCAGTTCAGATCGCGGCGGATTCTGGCCAGCGTTTCAAGCTCGGCCTCGCGGACGGCGGCAGAGTAATCACATGCATCAAGGAACAGGATCGCCCTGAGCCGCGCCTTGGGAAGGTCGCTTGGATTGTTCAAATTCAGATTAATACCCATGATCGTGTCTCGGAACTCTTTAACTTGTTGAAATGTGCCACCCCGAAAACAGGCGGGCTGGCACGCATCAGAGGCGTGTTGCGATTGCAAATGCAGCCGACGGGTGTGAATGGCGCTGCATTGCGCGGGACGGGCCACGGGCCTGAATGGAAATCACGAGGCATTAATCGGCCCGCTGATGAGATTTGGTTTCTAAAATGCGTTAAGTTCAAAATAATAAGGGTTATTGTATTGTTTTAGTGAACTTCCGTCGACATATTTTTATTTTTGCACGTATTTTTCGGTGCAATTTGGCCAATTTACCCGGCATCTGTGGCGCTTGGTGCTTGGCGGGCAAGACGGGCTGATGCGGCAAGACTTCCCGTTAGGAGTGCGCGAGGGCTGACCCCGGTCAAGTCCTTGGCATTGGACCTTCCTGTTGCCGCTGAACCGGGCGGACAGTACGACGCAACAGCGGCTGACAGGTACCGGAAATCGATTCTCCAAAAAGTATCCGAACGTTGCCCGGCCCTCACCGTTTCTGCCGGTCAAGCCAGTCACCACCCTGTTTGGTGGCCCACATGTGGCGGGATCAGGTGCCTCGCACAACCTGAACGGTGCCGCATTTTGACCGGACCCGAACGTGGTTTTCTGCGATCTGCGCCCTTCCAGCCCAGCCCCGAAACACCCGCGCAAAATCCCGACAACCAGCCCAAATCGGACCCCACGCAAGGGTGTCACCGCGCGCAAGCCCCGAATTTCCGGGAATCATTCACCTGACAACTAAATCCTTTGCCTCAGGCCCGATGCGCCGGGTTTCACCCTTGTCATCGCCGAAAATCCACGCCAAGGGCGGTGCATGAGGTTCGATACGATCATATTGGGCGCCGGAGCGGCAGGCATGATGTGCGCGGCCCGTTGCGGTGGGCGGGTGCTGGTGATCGACCACGCCAAGGCGCCGGGCGAGAAAATTCGCATCTCAGGCGGAGGGCGGTGCAATTTCACCAATATGTATGCAGGCCCGGACAACTTCCTGTCGCAAAACCCGCATTTCTGCAAGTCCGCGCTAGCCCGGTTTACGCAGTGGGATTTTGTCGATCTGGTGAACCGGCACGGCATCGGATGGCATGAGAAAACGCTTGGGCAGTTGTTCTGTGATGGCTCTTCAAAGCAGATCATCCAGATGTTGCTGGACGAGATGAGCCGCGCCGGCGCCGAGCTGTGGGTCCAGACCGCGCTGCGTGATCTGCGCAAGGATGGCACCGGATTCGCGCTGGAGGTCGAGCGTGAGGGGCAGCGCCTGCATCTGACCTGTGCCAATCTGGTGCTGGCCACGGGGGGCAAATCCATCCCCAAGATGGGCGCGACCGGGCTGGCCTATGACATTGCCCGGCAGTTTGGCCTGCGGGTGACCGACACCCGCGCGGCGCTGGTGCCATTCACCTTTTCGGATGGCCGGTTCAAGGACCTGTCCGGTGTTTCCCTGCCCGCGCGGCTTTCTAACGAACGCACAAGTTTTGACGAAGCGCTGTTGTTCACCCATCGCGGCCTCAGCGGGCCGTCCGTTTTGCAGCTGTCCTCTTATTGGCGCGAAGGTGAGGAGATCGGCGTGAACCTGATCCCCGAACTGCCCCTGTTCGATCTGCTGCGTGCGCAACGGCAAAACGCCGGGCGCAAGGCGCTGACAACGGAACTTGCGCGGCATCTGCCGTCCCGGCTGGTCGAGTATCTGAGCCAAGTCATTCCGATGTCCGGCAATCTGGCCGATCAGTCGGACGCGAAGCTGTCTGAACTGGTCGCGGCCCTGTCTGACTGGCGGCTGGTACCGTCGGGAACCGAAGGGTATCGCACTGCCGAGGTCACACTGGGCGGAATAGATACCGATGATCTGTCGTCGAAAACGATGGAGGCCAAGGATGTCCCTGGCCTCTATGCGATTGGCGAAGCGGTGGATGTCACCGGGTGGCTTGGCGGCTACAACTTTCAATGGGCGTGGTCATCAGGCCATGCCGCAGGTGTTGCCATTGCCGCCAGGCATTAACCTACACTTCCGTTTGCGCGGCATTAACCTACGACGTTGTAGCCGCGACCGCGCATGCAGTTGCGCACGATCACTTCCTGGTTCTGGGTGTTGCTGATCGCACTGGCACCCACACCGACCAGAGCACCGGCCGCCGCCGCACGGCCAAGATCGCTGGCGCTGTTGTCGATAATTGCCGTGGTTGCCGCAGCACCGGCCGCGCCGATGGCGGCAGCGCCTGCGGTGTTGCTGTCCAGCGTCGGGCGGGACCGCGCCAGCGCCTGACAATTGGCCAGATCGGACTGGTAGTTCGGCCCCACAGGCCCGTCGATGATAGGAACATAATTCGCCCCGCTATTGGCACAGGCCCCGGCCAGCGCAACGACGGGAAGGATGGAGAGAATTTTGCGTGCAGACATTTCCGCTTCCTCTTTATTGAACTTAAGGTGACGCAACCTCAATTCCAACAAAGTGTCAATCTGACTGAAAAATGTCCACACGTACCGGCAGGCTGTTGCAGGTGCGGTGTTAGCCCAGCCGTTTTTGCACCTGCGCTGTGAAATCGTCGCCACGCTGTTCGAAATTGTCATATTGATCGAAACTTGCTGCTGCCGGGGCCAGCAGAACGGTCTCGCCCGCCTGTGCATCCGCCATGGCCTGCGCCACTGCCGCCTCCATCGTGGTACAAACCTGTGCGTCGGACGTCAGTTGCATCGCAAAGCCCGCCGCCTCACGACCGATAACATAGGCTTTGATCACCTGATCCGCTGCTGCGTTCAGGGCTGCGACACCGCCTTCCTTTTCAAGGCCGCCACAGATCCATCGGATCTTTTTGAACGCCATAAGCGCTTTCAGGGCGCTGTCGACATTGGTCGCCTTGGAGTCGTTGACATAGGTAACCCCGTCGGCCTCGGCGATGATCTGGCTGCGGTGGGGCAGGCCCGGGAACGAGTGCAGCGCGTCTTCGATCACGCGCGGCGCAAGGCCCAGCGACCGGCAAGCCGCATAAGCCGCACAGGCGTTCTGGTGGTTATGGGCACCGGGAAGGCCCTTGATCGCGCGCAGGTCGATAGACCCGGCCTGCCGCCCCTTGCGGTATTCCGACAAAAACCCCTTGCGCGCAAAGACCTGCCATCCCGGCCCGGTCAGCTTTCGCGCTACCGAGATACGAATTACGCGGTCATCCGCTGGCCCTTCGGCCAGTTGCCCTGCCAGAAACGCACCTTCGGTTTCGTCGATGCCGACAATCGCGCGGTCCGGGCCGCCTTCGGCAAACAACCTTCGTTTGGCCGCGAAATATCCGCCCATGCCGCCGTGGCGGTCCAGATGGTCGGGCGACAGATTGGTAAACACCGCCACATCCGGGGTCAGCGCGCGGGCCAGTTCCGTCTGATAGCTGGAAAGCTCCAGCACCACGACCGAGCCATCACCGCCCGGACCGATATCCAGAACCCCGCGCCCGATATTTCCGGCCAGCTGCGCCTCGCGCCCGGCCTCGGTCAGGATGTGATGGATCAGCGCCGCGGTAGTGGATTTCCCGTTCGAGCCGGTGACCGCGATGACACGTGGCGGAGTGTCATAATTGCTCCATTCCGGCCCCGCAAAAGAGCGGAAGAACAGCCCGATGTCATTGTCGACCGGCACGCCTGCGTCCAAGGCTGCGGCAACCACGGGGTTGGGTTCGGGATAAAGATGCGGAATGCCCGGCGAAACGATGAGCGTGGCAATGGTGTCAAACGCCCCCTGTTTGCGCAGGTCGGCACAGGAGAATCCTTCGCCCTCGGCTATGGCGCGAGCTGTCGGGTTGTCATCCCAGCAGACCGGCTCCGCCCCGCCTGCGCGCAAGGCGCGTGCGGTTGCCAGGCCGGACCGGCCCAATCCCAGAACCGCAACTTTCTGCCCTGAAAAGCCTTTGACCGGGATCATTTCATGTGTCCTTTGCCTAGCTGCGCTTCAAGCCAGTCTGCCCGCTCGACCACGGGCCGTTTCGGGACAAGGACTGTCTGGAAACCAAGTTTCGGTAAGCGGTCGCACAAAGCTTCATATTCCGCAAGAGCGTCAGACAGATCATGCTGTCGCTCGCTGTCCTGAACATAGATTTCAGGCCATGGTGGAAACAGGAACACGCGGCAATCATAGCCAAGCCGCAGAATCTTATCACGCAGTGCATTTTCAAGATTTGTGCCCGTGCGCTCGAACCAGATCAGAGCATCCAGCGCCGACCTGTCAAACAGAACCAGACCAGCTGGAGCATGGGCCATGTCGTCAATAGCCGTGCCGATCACCTTTCTGCAAAACGCCTTGGGGTCATTCCACGGTAACGCGTTCCCACCGCTATGCTGCTCGGCCCTGACCACACGTCGACCAGGTTCAGGAACCGTTGCGTAGCCACGTTTCGCCATTTCCTGAAGCAGGGTTGACTTACCTCCGCTGGAACATCCTGACAAAACAACTCGACGGTTGGTCACCGGACTTTCAGCGTTGCCAGACCGATCATCGCCAGGATCAGCGAGATGATCCAGAAGCGGATGACGATGGTAGGCTCGGCCCAGCCCTTTTTCTCATAATGATGATGGATCGGGGCCATCAGGAAAACCCGCTTGCCGGTGCGTTTGAAGTAGAGAACCTGAATGATCACGCTCAGCGCCTCGACCACGAACAGGCCGCCGACGACGGCCAGAACCAGCTCGTGCTTGGTGGCCACGGCAATAGCGCCCAGCGCGCCGCCCAGCGCCAGCGAACCGGTGTCGCCCATGAACACCGCCGCCGGGGGGGCGTTGTACCACAGAAATCCCAGACCCGCACCAAAGAGCGCAGAGGTAAAGATAAAGATCTCACCCGTGCCCGGCACGTAATGCACGTCAAGATATTCGGTAAAGTCGACGCGGCCCACGGCATAGGCGATCACGCCCAGCGTCGAGGCGGCGATCATCGCTGGCATGATGGCCAGCCCGTCCAGACCGTCGGTCAGGTTCACCGCGTTGGCGGCCCCTACGATCACGACAATCGAGAACGGGATATAGAAGATACCCAGATTGACCAGCGTGTCCTTGAACACTGGCACGGCCAGTTGATTCTGCAACGCTTCGGGGTGGTGCAACGTCGCCCAGAGCGCGGCCAGCACCGCGATGATCACGCCCAAGGCAAGGCGCATCCGCCCCGGAACGCCCTTGGTGTTCTGTTTCGACACCTTGGCATAGTCATCCGCGAATCCGATGGCCGCATAAGACAGGGTCACGAAAAGCACCATCCAGACATAAGGGTTATCCAGACGTGCCCAGACGAGGGTCGAGGTCACAAGAGCACCGACAATCAGCAACCCGCCCATTGTTGGCGTGCCTGCCTTGGAAAAATGCCCCTCGGGGCCATCATTGCGGATCGGCTGGCCCTTGCCCTGCTTTCTGCGCAGCACGTTGATCAGGGGCTTTCCGAAGATGAACCCAAAGATCAGTGCCGTCATGAAGGCACCGCCTGCGCGGAAGGTGATATACCGGAAGAGGTTCCAGAAATCCCCGCCATCCGACAGGGCGGTCAACCAGTACAGCATGACAATACCTTTCTCACACGAGGCGCATGGGCGTGATCACCCATCAAGCGCGCCCCCTTGCCCCATTTTGCGCAGACCGTCAACAATCGAGGCCAATCCCATGCTGAGAGAGCCCTTGGCCAGCACAGTATCGCCGTCCCTGACCAGCGAAGGCAACCGTTCGGCCATCTCGGCGCTGGTTTCGGACCAGAGACCGCGTTTCGCCGGGGGCAGCGCGTGGTGCAGTGCCCGCATCAACGGGCCGATACAATGCACCTGATCGACATGTGCCATCGCTTCGGCATCGGCCATGGCGGCGTGCATCGCCACTTCCTGTGTGCCCAGCTCTTTCATGTCGCCCAGAATGGCGATGCGGCGTTTGCCTTGTGAGGCAGCGAGTACATCCAGCGCGGCCTCCAGCGAGGTCGGGTTGGCGTTATAGCTGTCATCCAGCAGTTCGATCTGCCCGCCGCCGGGCAGAGGAATGCTTTCCCGTACGCCGCGCCCCTTGACCGGGGACCATGCGCGCAGACCTGCGACGGCGTCATCGAGATCAACACCCAATTCAACGCAGGCTGCCAAGGCCCCCAGCGCGTTCATGGCGAAATGCGTACCGGCAGAGTTCACCTCAAATCGGATTACCTGTTCATCAACGGCAGCCTCGGCTTTCACGGTGTTCGCCGCCTGCTGAACGTCGGTCAGCCGGTAATCCGTTGCGCCTTGGCCGAAATCCACGATTCCGGCCCCCTGCCCAAGCGCCGTTTGGCGCAGGATGTCTGCGTGGTCGATATCTGCATTGACGATTGCCGCGCCACCGGGTTCGAGCCCTTCAAAGATCGCTGCTTTTTCATGGGCGATACCAGCGACGGACTCGAAGGCTTCCAGATGCACCGCCGCCACGGTTGTAACCAGCGCCACATGCGGGCGGGCCTGCCGGGCCAGCGGGGCAATCTCGCCCGGATGGTTCATGCCGATCTCGATCACTGCGAATTCAGTGTCACACGGCATCCGTGCAAGGGTCAGCGGAACGCCCCAGTGGTTGTTGTAACTGGCCACGCTGGCATGGGTTTTGCCTTGTGTTTCAAGGATCACGGCCAGCATTTCCTTGGTCGATGTCTTGCCGACACTGCCGGTCACCCCCACCACACGCGCATTCGTTCTGGCGCGAGCCGCCTTCCCCAAAGCCTCGAGCCCCGCCTGAACATCATCGACGATCAGCAGTGGCGCATCCGGCGATACGTTGTCGGGAATATGCGAGACCAAAGCCGCGCCCGCGCCTTTCTCAAGCGCTTGGGCCACGAATTCATGCCCGTCCCGCGCCGCTTTCAGCGCAACAAACAGATCACCGGGTTGAAGGGTGCGCGTGTCGATGGAGACACCATCAGCGGTCCAATCGGTCGTGACCCGCCCGCCCGTTGCCTGAGCGGCCTCGGATGCTGTCCAGAGCGTCATGCGACCCTCCCGTCCAGCGCGGCGACGGAAATGCTGGCCTGTTCCACATCATCAAAGGGCAGTACCTGATCGCCGACGACCTGCCCGGTTTCGTGGCCCTTGCCCGCAATCAGCAGTGCGTCGCCGGGTTGCAGGGCATCGATGCCGCGCAGAATGGCTTCGGCGCGGTCGCCGACCTCGGTCACGCTGACGTCGCCCGCTGCCTCGAGTGCACCTGCCATGACGGCGGCGCGGATGGCGGCGGGGTCTTCGCTGCGCGGGTTGTCATCGGTGACGAAAACCATATCCGCATGGTTCGAGGCCGCCCTGCCCATCAGCGGGCGTTTCGTGGCATCGCGGTCGCCGCCCGCGCCGACAATGGCAATCAGGCGGCCCATCACATGCGGACGCAGCGCCTTGAGGGCGGTGGCCACGGCGTCGGGGGTGTGCGCGTAATCCACAAAAACTGTCGCGCCGTTGTCGCGGGTTGCGGCCAGCTGCATACGCCCGCGCACGGTGGTCAGATGCGGCAGAGTTTCAAAAACCCGTTCGGGGCTGTCGCCCGCAGCAATCACCAGCCCGCAAGCCAGCAGGATGTTTTCGGCCTGGAACCCTCCGATCAGGTTCAGGCGGGTCTGGAAGGTCCGGCCCTGCCACGCAAATCGCAGGTCCTGCCCGGTGGCATCGAACCGCTGGTTGATCAGGCACAGATCGGCGTCGCCCAACCCGACGGTCAACACCGATTGACCGCGCGCCTCGGCGATCCGGCGGACCCGAGACCCCTTGGGATCGCTCAGATTGATAACCGCGGTGCCATCCTGTGGCAGAACCCGGTCGAACAACCCGGCCTTGGCTGCGAAATACGCTTCAAAAGTCTCGTGGTAATCCAGATGGTCCTGCGTGAAGTTCGAAAACCCGGCAGCGGTCAGGTGCACGCCATCCAGGCGGCGCTGTTCGAGACCGTGGGACGAGGCCTCCATCGCGGCATGGGTCACGCCGTTTTCGGCGGCTTCCGCCAGACAGCGATGCAGGGTGATCGGCTCGGGCGTAGTATGGGCCAGCGGCGCGGTCCATGCCCCTTCGACACCGGTTGTCCCAAGGTTGACGGCCGCGTGGCCCAGTTCGGTCCAGATCTGGCGCACAAAGGTGGCAACCGAGGTTTTTCCGTTGGTTCCGGTGACTGCGACAATGGTCTGCGGCATCGCGCCGAACCACAGGGCGGCGGCCCCGGCCAGCGCCTGACGCGGGTCTTCGACAACCACCAGCGCCGCCTCCGACACCGCAAGTTCAGCTGCTGCGATTCTCGCCCCTTCGGCATCGGTCAGGATGGCGGCGGCCCCCATGCGCAGGGCGTATTGGATGAACGAACCACCATGAACCCGCGTGCCGGGAAGGGCTGCAAACAGGAAACCGTCTTTCACCTCGCGGCTGTCAACGGCCAGACCGGTGATCTCGGGGTTTACCCCGCCTCGCGCGGTCAGGGCCAGTTGGCTGAGTTTCTTTGACCTTGTGCCCATGACCCACCTCTTGCCGGACAGCCTAGTTTGAGGTCAGCGTTATAGCAGCGCCCGCCTCAGGCTCAAGCCGGGGACGCAAGCCCAGCAGAGGCGCCACGCGACCAATAAGTTCGGCAGCTACAGGCACTGCTGTCCAGCCTGCAGTTCGGCGTTTTTCGCCGTATGCCACGATCGAGGGTTCATCCAGCGTGACGATCAGAACATATTTCGGATCGTAGGCCGGGAAGATCGTTGCGAAAGTGGCGATGACCTTGTCTTCGTAATACCCGCCGCGTGGCTTGGGCTTGTCTGCCGTGCCGGTCTTGCCAGCCACGTCATACCCTTGCACTTCGCCAAAGCTGGCAGTGCCATCCGTCACCACCTTGCGCAGCATTTTCTGCGCCTGACGCGCGGTTCCCTGCGACATCACGCGGGGGCCGTATTGCGGGCCGTTCTGGCGCAGGATGGTCGGGCTGACATAGTGCCCGCCATTGGCAATCGCCGCATATCCCGCCGCCAGATGCATCGGGCTGGTTGACAGGCCATGGCCGTAGGAGATGGTCACGGTGCTCAGCTCGCCCCATTTCTTCGGCATCAGCGGCACACCACCCTTGGCTTCGACAATCTCGAACGGAGTCGGTTCGAACATGCCGAGCGCGTTCAGAAAGTCCTGCTGCCGCTGCGCACCGATCTGCAACGCCAGACGCCCGGTGCCGCGGTTCGAGCTGTGGACGATCACATCCGCCACGCTGATCTTGCCGTAATTCTTGCCGTTAAATTCACCAATCGGGAAGCGCCCGATCTTCATCGGGCCGGATGTATCGATGATGGTGTTCGAGTTTACCAGCCCAAGCTCGACCGCCTGCGCGGCGGTGAAAATCTTGAAGACCGACCCCAGTTCGTACACGCCTTGCACATAGCGGTTGAACAGCGGGCTGTCCGAGGGATCAAACCCCGCGGTCGGCGGGCGCGGACGATCATTGGGATCGAATGAGGGCAGCGAGGCGGCGGATACAACCTCGCCCGTATGCGCATTCATCAGAACCGCCGATGCACCCTTGGCATTCATGATCTTCATACCGCCATAGAGCACTTGTTCGACCGCGGCCTGAATGGTCAGGTCCAGCGACAGTTGCAGCGGCTTGTTGCCGTTGGCGGGATCGCGCAGATAGTCGTCAAACTGCTTTTCCACCCCGGCCACACCGATCACCTCGGCGGCGCTGACGCCCTCGCGGCCAAAGCCGGAGCCGCCAAGGATGTGCGCGGCCAGCTTGCCATTGGGATAGAGGCGCATTTCGCGCGGGCCAAACAGGATGCCGGGATCACCGATGTCGTGCACGGCCTGTTTCTGTTCGGGCGAGATGCGTTTCTTGATCCACAGGAACTTGCGGTTGCCGGTGAAGTCCTTGACCAGACGCTCTTTATCCAGATCGGGGAAGATCGCGACCAGCTGATCTGCTGCCGCAATCGGGTCGATCATCAGCGGTGGCTGCGCGTAGACGGAATAAGTGTCCAGATTGGTTGCCAGAATGCGCCCTTCGCGGTCGACGATATTGGCGCGCTGCATGGCAATCGCAGCCCCCGGCGCATTGGCCAGCGGCTCCTGCGCCTCGGACGTTGCCAACATACCCATGCGGACGCCAACCACCGTGAAAGCGCAAAAGAAGAACAACCCCAGCACCAGCAGACGCCCTTCGGCGCGGGCGCGGGCGCGGTCTTTCATGTCTTCGTGGCGCTTGCGGATGTTTTCACGCTCGATCGCCTTTGGGTTTTCGCCCCGGGCGCGGGCGTCAAGGATACGGGCCAGTGGGCGAAGGGGCGTGCGCGTCATGGGATCTGCACCTCGCCCAAGGCCTGAATGTCGGTGATGGCCTGCAATTCAATCGGGTCAACGATGGGCAGGTCAGGATCCTCGGCAAAGGCAATCTGGTCGGCGCGCCCGAACTGTTCGGCCCGCAGAGGCAGCAGACCAAGACGTTCAAAATTCAGGTCTGCCAGTTCTCGCAGCCGGTCGGGGCGGTTCAAATATGCCCATTCGGCGTTCAGAACCGCCAGCCGCACCTGCGCCATGCCGATCTCGCGTTGCAGGGATTGCGTTTCCTTCACCACCTGTTGGGTGCGATAATTCTCCTGATAGGCCCAAAGCGCCAATCCGAACACGGACAGGGCAGTCAACACATACAAAACACTCTTCATCTTGCCCTTCCCCCAAGTTGAGGCGTTCCAATGGCGCGGGCCTCAATTTCCCCCGCCGGAGCATCGGTACGGATCGCAACACGCAGCTTGGCCGAGCGCGCGCGCGGGTTTTCCTGCAATTCCTGTTCGTCGGGCCCCACCGCCTTGCGGGTCTTCAGCGTAAATTGCGGCTGGTCCTGTTCCATCTCGGGCGCATAGCGGTTCGCACGCCCTGTCTTGCCCGCGCGCGACTGAAAGAACCGTTTGACCATCCGGTCCTCGATGGAATGGAAGGTGACAACGGCCAGCTGCCCACCGGGTTTCAGCGCACGTTCGGCAGCCATAAGGCCCTGAAACAGCTCTTCATATTCGGCATTCACCGCGATCCGCAGGCCCTGAAAACTGCGCGTTGCGGGATGCGATTGCCCCGGTTTCGGACGCGGCAGGCAGGATTCGACAATCTCGGCCAGTCGCAGGGTTGTTGTGATCGGCGCCTCGGTTCGTGCCCTGACAATCGCCTTGGCAATCCGGCGGCTGGCGCGTTCTTCGCCATAGTGGAACAGGATATCGGCCAGTTGCGCCTCGGTCGCGGTGTTTACCAGATCGGCGGCGCTTTCGCCTTGCTGGCTCATCCGCATATCTAGCGGACCGTCCTTCATGAAGGAAAACCCGCGCTCGGCCTGATCCAGCTGCATCGAGGACACGCCAAGATCCAGTACAACGCCGTCCAGGTCCTGCGCATATTCGTCCATGCGCGAGAATACGCCGGGCTGCATCACCAGCCGGTCGCCGTAATCCTGCGCCCAATCTGCCGCCATTTCAAAGGCCAGCGGATCTCGGTCTACACCGATCACCTTGTCCGCACCGGCCTCCAACAGCCCGCGCGTGTAGCCGCCCGCGCCAAACGTGCCGTCCAGCCAGATGCCAGTGACCGGCGCAACCGCAGCCAGCAAGGGGCGCAGCAGAACGGGAATATGTGGTTTTTCTGATGAGGACGCAGCGCCGGCCATGCCGTTACGCATCCCCGGTGCCATCTAGGAACTGCATCGGATCAAAATCGTCAGGCAGATCATCTATCCATTCTTCGGTCTTGGCCAGTTCCTCGACCTCGTAGGTCTCGGGTTTCCAGATCTGAAAGGTGTCACCTGCGGCAATAAAGAACGCCTCTCCTTCCAGACCGATCTTGCTGCGCAGCTTGGCGGGCAGCACAAGACGCCCGGTTTCGTCCACGTTGGTCGGGAAGGACTGACCGTGGAACATGCGCTGCAACATCCGCCGCTGCATCGAGCCACGCGGCAAGGCATCGATCTTGGCATCAACCTCGTCAATCGCCTGCATGGTATAACATTCAAGGAACTTGCGGCGGTGGTCGCCATAGACAATCACCAGTTCAGGGTTGTCACCGGGCTGCCAGTTGGGATCGGACGATTCAAGCACACGGCGAAACGAGGCCGGGATCGACACCCTGCCCTTCGTATCCACCTTGTGGTGGCTCTCACCTCTAAACCTGCGCGCCAAGACGACTGTCCCTTTCGCTTGCGCCCCACCTTGAATTCACGGCCCCCCCCGGATGAAAAACGGCGGGTTGATCTGCTGCCACTGATCAACCCGCCGCATTGACCCGCTAAGCGGGATGTCCAGCTGCGCGCGCCACCTGGGGGGATGTCTGCTCGCCCGCGCGCCGGATCTCTTGGTTGATGAAAGCGAGATGCCTGTATGAAACCTGAATATTTTTGGTCGGGGTCGTTTGGTGCCCCTGCTGCCTCGTCCTCATCGGATGCATTAGGGATGACATGGGAATTCATGGAAATCAATAGGAAACTTGCGCAGCGTGTCATGAGGAACACGGCCAGAGCGGAATATCATTGAAGGATTCGAGTCCTATGACACCAGTTTTAGCGGATGATGAAAAACCCACCCCTATATATAGAAAATTCTGCGGCCGAATTTTTTCCCGCGATTTCCCAAGAAATTTGCCTGCTTTTCTTTTGGACTGGAAATATTAGCCCCAAATGCACAATCAGCCCTTCGAATCGTTCAGAATTTCGGATCGCTTTCCGGCAATCTCCCCCACGCGACCACATCGCCCCATGATTTCCCACGAGCGATTTACCCATGCCTTGTCAACATCAGAACGGATATGTTTTGCCCATTTTCCCGCCGAGCGCGCTCAATTCAAAGGCAGGCCGCCGTGAAGAGCCAGATGTCGCCGCAAAAGCTGACCTAGGGTCGACCCCATATTTTCAAGGCGCATCGCGGCAAGAAGAAAAAACTGAGCCAATCTATGCATTTGCTGCATAGCAGCATTGATGTCGTGACCTATTGTGCAATTGCAGCATTTGCCTATCTTCAGTCTCAAGCAAGGGCCGGACGATACCGGCAAGACAAAAAGATACGGATGAAGAGCATGGCAGTCGCAAGCACGCATACAGCAGTAAAGAACGCACCGGCGTTTGGTTTTGGCGCAGTTTTGGAAAACGCAAAAACCCGGTTCGTGCGCTATCGCCTGTACCGCCAGACCGTCAATGAACTGTCCGCTCTGTCGAACCGCGAGCTGGCCGATCTTGGCCTGCACCGCTCGATGATCCGCCGCGTTGCCATGCAGGCAGCGAACGAACAATCCGCGCGATAAGCGCAACACGCATACTGAGATCAGGCCCTTCCTCCTCCCTTAGGGTCTGTAATCAGCGGCAGCGTCTCCCTCCTCCCTGACGTTGCCGCACCTTATACCGGCTTCAACCCGCCGGACACGGATACATCGGGGCTTCCTCCTCCCTGCCTTGATGTTGAAAGCGCGCGGCGATGTCTTCCTCCTCCCTGACATCGCCGCGTCTTCCTCATACCGGGCTCAAACCTGGGTTCGCATACATCAGGGCTCTCCTCCTCCCTGCTCTGATGTTGACAAGACGGCGGTTCCCTCTCCTCCTCCCTGGGAACCGCCGTTTTTTGTTTTTCAGACACTGGTGTAGGATGGCATCCTGACTTCTGATGCGGAGGACGCCATGGCCGCCTATTTCATTGCGCAGATCAACATTCACGACCCCGACGGGTACCAGGGCTATCTGGCAGGTTTCATGCCGATCTTCGACCGCCACGGCGGTCGCCTGCTGACGGTCTCATCCAAACCGGTCGAACGGATCGAAGGCGATTGGCCAGAAGGCGGGATTGTGTTGATGGAGTTTCCGGATCTTGCAGCGGCGAAAGCCTGGAAGGACGACCCGGATTACACCGAACTGGCGAAGATCCGAAAGGCCACCGCAACCACCAATCTGGTTCTGGTCGACGGGATATGACGCCTCAGAACGGGACGTCATCCTTGTTGGTCAGAAAACGCGAGACCACTTTCTTGATGCCCGCCTTGTCGAAATCGACCTCGACCTTGTCACCTTCGATCCCGATCACCGCGCCATAACCGAATTTCTGGTGAAACACCCGCTCGCCCAGCGTGAAACTGGCCAGTGCGGTGGCGTCGATCACCGTGTTGTGGCTTTCGCGGGGTTGCGACATGCCATATTGGCCCTGCCGCGCCTGCAACCGTCTCCAGCCCGGTGAATTATAGACATTGGCTTCGGCCGCGCGGGTTTCTATGCCCGCCGTCTGATGACCGCCACCATAAAGGCCCGGAGGTGTCAGCACCTCGACATGGTCCTCGGGCAACTCGTCAATGAACCGTGACGGCATCGAGTTCTGCCATTGCCCGAATACACGCCGGTTGGCGGCGAAGGAAATCGTACAAACCTCTTCGGCGCGGGTGATGCCGACATAGGCCAGACGGCGTTCTTCCTCGAGCCCTTTGAGGCCGGTTTCGTCCATCGACCGCTGCGAGGGGAACAGCCCGTCTTCCCACCCCGGCAGGAAAACGACGGGAAACTCCAGCCCCTTGGCCGCGTGCAGGGTCATGATCGAGACTTTAGCGCCGTCACCATCCTGCTCATTGTCCATGACCAGGCTGACATGTTCCAGAAACCCTTGCAGGTTTTCGAAATTGTCCAGTTGGTTGACCAGTTCCTTGAGGTTTTCCAGACGCCCCGGCGCTTCGGGGGTCTTGTCGTTCTGCCAATGGGCCGTATAGCCGGATTCGTCGAGAATGATCTGGGCCAGTTCGATATGGGTATGCTCGGGCGCGCCATATCGGATCGGCGAAACCCCATCATCGATAACAGTGTCATCATCGACCTCAATCCGGGGACCGCGTGTCATCGCATTCCACCGGGCCAACCCGTCGATCAATTCGCGCAGCGCTTTGCCGCCCTTGCCCTTGATCAGCCCATTGTCGACTGCGATCCGGGCACCTTCGACCAGAGACACGCCGTTCTCACGCGCCACAATCTGAATGGCCTGCTGCGCCTTGTCGCCCAATCCGCGTTTCGGCGTATTCACGATCCGCTCGAACGCCAGATCATCCTCGGGGCTGGTCACCAGTCGGAAATAAGCCATGGCATCGCGGATCTCCATCCGCTCGTAGAAACGCGGGCCGCCGATCACCTTGTAGGGCAGACCGATGGTCAGGAACCGGTCCTCGAAGGCGCGCATCTGGTGCGAGGCACGGACGAGAATCGCCATCTCATCAAGGTTCATCGGACGGATACCGCGCGTCCCGCCCTGCATCGCGTCGATTTCCTCACCGATCCAGCGGGCCTCTTCCTCGCCGTCCCAATGGCCGATCAGGTTGACCTTGTGGCCGTCTTTGGCATCGGTCCACAGCTCTTTACCCAAACGGCTTTCGTTGCCCCGAATGACGTTGGAAGCCGCCGCCAGAATATGTGGGGTCGAGCGATAGTTTTGTTCCAGCCGCACCACGTAGGCACCGGGAAAGTCCTTTTCAAACCGCAGGATGTTACCCACCTCGGCCCCGCGCCAGCCATAGATCGACTGGTCGTCATCGCCCACGCAGCAGATGTTCTTGTGTCCCCCGGCCAGCAGGCGCAACCACAGGTACTGGGCAACGTTGGTATCCTGATACTCATCCACAAGGATGTAGCGGAACCAGTGCTGGTATTGTTCCAGAACATCCGGATGGGTCTGAAAAATCGTGACCATGTGCAACAGCAGGTCGCCGTAATCCACCGCATTCAGCTCGCGCAGGCGGGTCTGGTATTGAGCATAGAGCTCAATGCCCTTGTTGTTATAGGCCCCGGCATCCGCCACAGGCACCTTGTCGGGCGTCAGCGCACGGTTTTTCCAGTCGTCGATGATCCCCGCCAGCATCCGCGCCGGCCAGCGTTTGTCATCGATATTGGCGGCCCGAACCAATTGCTTGAGCAGGCGCAGCTGGTCGTCGCTGTCCAGAATCGTGAAGTTCGATTTCAGATCGACCAGTTCCGCGTGGCGGCGGAGCAGTTTGACGCAAATAGAATGGAAGGTGCCCAGCCATGGCATTCCTTCAGCTGGCTGGCCCAGCAAGCGGCCTACTCGTTCTTTCATCTCGCGCGCGGCCTTGTTGGTGAAGGTCACCGACAGAATCTCGTTCGGGCGCGCGCGCGCCGTGTTGAGCAGATGCGCAATCCGGGCCGTCAGCGCCTTGGTCTTGCCCGTCCCCGCCCCGGCCAGCATCAGAACCGGGCCGTCCAGACGTTCGACCGCGTCACGTTGCGCCGGGTTCAGATCATCCAGATAGGGCGAAGGGCGCACGGCCATAGCCCGCGCCGACAGCGATGCGCCTTCGAAGGCGTCCATTTCGTCAAAACTGCTCATGCCCCCAAACTACGCCGGATGATCGCCAAGGGAAAGAGTTTGTTCACGGCTTGTTCGCGGGGATTTTTCACGTCTTTTTGCATTCAATTCTAAACAAAGATGCCGCTGCCCTGTAGGGCTGTTAACCCTCTGTCAAGTCCTGACCCGGATGCTGGTTCCATGGCTGCGGGAGTGGAACAGATGGAAGCGACGGAACTGGCGGGCGGGTCGTCACGGCTGAAACTTGTGGGTGTGACCTTGATTCTGATCGCGCTGACAGCGGCAGCGGGATGGGGCATCTATGCTGCCCCTGCCCCGGTTGTAGACCGCATGTTGGAATCGGACCTGCGAAAAGACGCCATGCGGTTAAGCCGTCAGGTCGAAAGCCATCTGAACAATCTGGATGCAACGTTTCGGTTCCATGAGTTGAACGAGCATGACGCGGAATTCCTGATGCTGTTGCCCGAAACCTCGGATATTTATCGGTTCAAGCTGTTTGACGCATCCGGTCAGGTGTTCTGGTCGACCCGTGCAAACGATATTGGGGCCGTAAATACAAAACCTTACTTCCAGTCGGTCGTCGCCGCCGGAAGGGTCTACTACAACCACGAAGAAAAGCCCGCGACAGAGGTTGATTCATTTGACAACGACCCCGCTAAGCGAACCGGCCCGGGCAGCCGCCATGTGGCCGAAGTCTATACGCCGATCACCGTGGATGGCGTATTCCTGGGCGCTATCGAGTTCTATTCGGACATCACCGATCTCAGGACCCTGTTCATTACCCGTGTGCGTTGGTCGTTGGTGTTTCTTAGCGGTGTCGCGCTGCTGGCACTGACCACTGTCATCCTGATTGTCCACCGCACCAACCGCCGCCAGATGCGTGATTTGCGCAAACGGGCCGTGAAAGAACGCGAACTGATGGGAGAGCAGCTTCGCCTGGCGCGCGAGGTGCGCCTGCTGGGCGAGTTGAACGAATGGCTGCAATCGAGCCGCTCACTGGATGAGCTTTTCGACATGGTGGCCCGCTTTATGACCCATATCCTGCCCGAGGCTGAGGGCAGCGTGTACGTCTATTCCAACTCGCGCGATGTGCTGGACGGGTGTGCCAGCTGGAACGGTGGAACGCATAAATCTCATATCCATCCGGAAGGATGCTGGGGTTTGAGGCGCGGCCGGACTTATGAGTTCGGTGCTTCTGAGATCGATTTTGTCTGCGAACATGCCGAACCGCATGACGGGCGGCCCTATTTCTGTTTTCCCATTCTGGCCCACGGGGAAACCGTTGGTCTGTTGCATCTGCGCGCGGCTGAGGGGCGAGAGGCCTGTTTCCATAAAAGCCGCAAGCTGGCGCAGCTGTGCGCCGAACAGATCAGCATGGCAATCGCCAATGTCCGTATGCGCGATCAGCTGCATGACCAATCGGTGCGCGACCCGCTGACCGGGCTGTTCAACCGCCGCCACATGACCGAGACATTGCGCAAGGCCATCAGCCGCAGCCAACAGACCGGCGCCGCACTGAGCCTGATTGCCGTGGACGTCGATCACTTCAAGAAATTCAACGACACGCATGGTCATGACGCCGGAGACATGGTGTTGCGCGCGGTCGGCGCGGCGCTGGAACAGGGTTGCGACCGGGACGAGATCGCCTGCCGCATCGGCGGCGAGGAATTCATGCTGATTCTGCCCGACAACAGCCCCGAAGATGCCATGACCCGTGCCGAGCAGTTGCGCCAGTCGGTCGAGGCGGTCATTGTCCGCTATGGTGAAAAGGCCCTGCCCCGTATCACAATCTCGGTCGGGGTCGCGCATTACCCCGCCCACGGCACCATGCCGCAGGATTTGATGCGTGCCGCGGATGATGCGCTGTATGTCGCCAAGGACAAGGGGCGCAATCAGGTTCACGTCGCCGCCGGGGCGCTGGTGCAGGCAAGGCTCGTTCCTGCAACGGGTAAACGCCCATCGCCGGAAGCCGCTTGAAAACCTTGCCGAATCGCCCCGCAGGCCGGATCAATCCTTATGGACCTGCACAGTACCTATCCCGGCATTCCCGATCTGAAACGCCGCGCACGCCGTCGGCTGCCGCACTTCGTGTGGGAATATATCGACAGTGGCACCGGGATTGAAACGACGCGGCATCGCAATCGAAAGGCGCTGGATGATGTCCGTCTGAGCCCCTCGATCCTGCATGGGGACCTTGAATTCGATACGTCAGTGAAAATCTTGGGCGTCACCTGTCCTTTGCCCTTCGGTATTGCGCCGATCGGGATGTCCGGTCTGGTCTGGCCTGATGCGGAGCGGTTGCTGGCACAGGCCGCCGCCAAAGCAGGCATTCCCTATTCGCTGTCGACGGTGGCCAGTCAGAGCCCAGAAGACCTGGCCCCCTATCTGGGCGAGACCGCGTGGTTCCAGCTGTATCCGCCAAGGGACCCCGAGATTCGCATGGACATGCTGAACCGGGCGCGCCGGGCGGGATTTCGAACTTTGGTTCTGACCGCTGACGTCCCTGTCGCCTCGCGCAGGGAGCGGCAAACACGCTCGGGCCTGCGGCAGCCGCCGAAACTGACACCGCGCCTGCTGGCACAGATCGTCCAAAGGCCCGCCTGGGCACTGGGCATGCTGCGCAGCGGTGTTCCACACATGCGCACACTGGACAAGTATATCGATGACCCCGGTGATCTGCCGCCGACGGCCCATGTCGGATACCTGCTGCGAACCTCTCCGGATCTGGATTACGTCAAATGGCTGCGCGATCATTGGGATGGGCCGTTTGTCGTGAAAGGCATCCTACGCCCCGAGGATGCGGACAGGCTGGAACAAGTGGGTGTGGACGCCCTGTGGGTGTCGAATCACGGGGGCCGACAGTTCGATGCAGCCCCGGCCAGCATCGAGATTCTTCCCGCGATCCGGAACGCGACCCGCCTGCCACTGATATTCGACAGCGGTGTCGAAGGCGGGCTGGATATCTTGCGCGCGCTGTCGCTGGGCGCGAATTTCGTCATGCTGGGGCGCGCTTTTTTGTACGGTCTTGCGGCACTTGGCGCAAAAGGCCCCGCGCATGTGATCGATATCCTGAGGCAGGATCTGCACGCGAATATGGGTCAGATGGGACTGGCCGATTTATGTCAGTTTGAGACGAAACGCTAAATTATTGATGCTGCAACGCGGCATCCCTATAAGTGTGCCGAGGCCAAAGGGCGTTTGCGAGCGATAACATGCCGGTTCTACCCAGAAGAACGGATGTACCTGTGCGTATTCTCCGCCCAATAAGACGCCCAAACACCAAAGACCGGGACCTGATATGACAGACTTCAACAAGATCCTGATCGCCAATCGCGGCGAGATTGCCATCCGCGTCATGCGCGCAGCAAACGAGATGGGCAAACGCACCGTCGCTGTTTACGCTGAAGAAGACAAACTGGGCCTGCACAGGTTCAAGGCGGACGAGGCCTATCAGATTGGCGAGGGCATGGGTCCGGTCGCGGCGTATCTGTCGATTGACGAGATCATCCGCGTGGCCAAACACTGCGGCGCGGATGCGATCCATCCGGGCTATGGCTTGCTGTCCGAAAACCCGGATTTCGTGGATGCCTGTGTCAAAAACGGCATCACCTTCATCGGCCCCCGGGCTGAGACCATGCGCGCATTGGGTGACAAGGCCAGCGCGCGGCGCGTGGCCATCGCGGCCGGTGTGCCTGTCATTCCGGCCACCGAGGTTCTGGGTGATGACATGGACGCGATCCGCAAGGAGGCCGCCGAGATCGGATACCCGCTGATGCTCAAGGCATCCTGGGGCGGCGGCGGGCGCGGGATGCGCCCGATCCAGTCGGGGGATGAGCTGGAAGAAAAGGTTCTGGAAGGCCGCCGCGAGGCTGAGGCCGCCTTTGGCAATGGCGAAGGCTATCTGGAAAAGATGATCATCCGTGCCCGCCATGTCGAGGTGCAGATCCTGGGCGACAAGCATGGTGAGATTTATCATCTGTACGAACGCGACTGCTCGGTCCAGCGCCGGAACCAGAAGGTCGTCGAACGTGCCCCTGCCCCTTACCTGAGCGAAGATCAGCGCGCCGAGATTTGCGAACTGGGCCGCAAGATCTGTGCCCATGTGAATTACGAATGCGCGGGCACTGTCGAGTTTCTGATGGATATGGAGACGGGCAAGTTCTACTTCATCGAAGTAAACCCGCGCGTACAGGTCGAACACACGGTCACCGAAGAGGTCACCGGCATCGATATCGTTCAAGCGCAGATCCTGATCGCCGAAGGCAAAACGTTGGCCGAAGCCACCGGTGCCGCCAGTCAGGCAGAGGTGCATCTGAACGGTCACGCGCTGCAGACACGGATCACCACAGAAGACCCGCAGAACAACTTCATCCCCGACTATGGGCGTATCACCGCCTACCGCTCGGCCACGGGCATGGGCATTCGTCTGGATGGCGGCACGGCCTATGCGGGCGGGGTGATTACGCGGTATTACGACTCGCTGCTGACAAAGGTCACCGCCTGGGCGCCGACACCCGAGAAGGCGATCAGCCGGATGGACCGCGCCCTGCGCGAGTTCCGTATTCGCGGCGTCAGCACCAATATCGATTTCGTCATCAACCTGCTGAAGCACCCGACCTTCCTGTCGAATGAATACACCACTAAGTTCATCGACACGACGCCGGATCTGTTTGCCTTCAAGCGCCGCCGCGACCGGGGCACCAAGGTTCTGACCTATATCGCCGATATCACGGTGAATGGTCATCCCGAAACCAAGGACCGCCCCGAGCCGCGCGCCGACCTGAAAGTCGCCAAGCCCCCCGCGCAGAAGGCCGAGCCGCGGATGGGCACGCGCAACCTGCTGGAGCAGAAAGGCCCGCAGGCCGTGGCGGACTGGATGAAAGCGCAGCGGCAGCTGCTGATCACCGACACCACCATGCGCGACGGGCACCAGTCGCTGTTAGCGACCCGGATGCGGTCGATCGACATGATCAAGGTGGCGCCAACTTATGCCGCGAACCTGCCGCAGCTGTTCTCGGTCGAGTGCTGGGGCGGTGCGACCTTCGACGTGGCCTACCGGTTCCTGCAGGAATGCCCATGGCAGCGTCTGCGCGACCTGCGCGAGGCGATGCCGAACCTGATGACACAGATGCTGCTGCGGGGCGCAAACGGGGTTGGGTACACCAATTATCCCGACAACGTGGTGCAGGAGTTCGTGCGCCAGGCATCGAAGAACATTGATGTCTTCCGCGTCTTCGACTCGCTGAACTGGGTCGAGAACATGCGTATTGCGATGGATGCTGTTATCGACAACGGCAAGATCTGCGAGGGCACCGTTTGTTATACCGGCGATATTCTGGATCCTGATCGCGCCAAATATAACCTGAAATACTATGTCGGCATGGCCAAGGAACTGCGCGACGCAGGCGCGCATATTCTGGGTCTGAAGGATATGGCGGGCCTGTTGAAACCAGCCTCGGCCAAGATTCTGATCCGGGCGCTGAAGGAAGAGGTTGGACTGCCGATCCACTTCCACACCCATGACACGGCCGGCATCGCCAGCGCCACCATCCTTGCCGCCTCTGAGGCGGGTGTGGACGCGGTGGATTGCGCAATGGACAGCTTCAGCGGCAACACCTCCCAGGCGACGCTGGGCACCGTGGTCGAGGCCCTGCGCCACACCGACCGTGACACCGGGCTGGACATCAAGGCCATCCGCGAGATCAGCGATTACTTCGAGGCCGTGCGCGGTCAATATGCGGCCTTCGAATCAAGCCTGCAGGCCCCGGCGTCCGAGGTGTATCTGCACGAGATGCCAGGCGGTCAGTTCACCAACCTCAAGGCGCAGGCGCGCAGCCTGGGTCTGGAAGAGCGCTGGCACGAGGTCGCGCAGATGTACGCCGATGTGAACCAGATGTTCGGCGATATCGTAAAGGTAACGCCGTCGTCGAAAGTTGTTGGCGACATGGCCCTGATGATGGTCAGTCAGGGCCTGACCCGCGAGCAGGTCGAGGATCCGGCGACGGATGTGGCCTTTCCAGACTCGGTCGTCGACATGATGCGCGGCAATCTGGGTCAGCCTCCGGGAGGATTCCCGAACACCATCATCAAGAAGGTGCTGAAGGACGAGGCCCCCAACACCCAGCGCCCCGGCAAGGACGTGCCTGCCGTCGATCTTGAAGCCACCCGCGCCGAGCTGTCCAAGCAGTTGGAAGGCAAAGAGGTCGATGACGAGGATCTGAACGGGTACCTGATGTATCCCAAGGTGTTTCTGGATTACATGGGCCGTCACCGGATTTACGGCCCGGTCCGTACCCTTCCCACGCGCACCTTCTTTTACGGCATGGAGCCCGGCGAAGAGATCACGGCCGAGATCGACCCCGGCAAGACGCTGGAAATCCGGTGTCAGGCCATCGGCGAGACGGATGAAAAAGGCGAGGTCAAGGTGTTCTTCGAACTCAACGGCCAGCCGCGTGTGATCCGGGTGCCGAACCGGATGGTCACATCAACCACACAGGCGCGCCCAAAGGCCGAGGTCGGCAACCCTGATCATGTCGGTGCGCCGATGCCGGGTGTTGTGGCCACGGTTACCGTCACCGCAGGCCAGCAGGTCAAGGAAGGCGACATGCTGCTGACCATCGAGGCAATGAAGATGGAAACCGGTATCCATGCCGAGCGTGATGCGACGGTCAAAGCCGTGCATATCCAGCCCGGCGGCCAGATTGACGCAAAGGACCTTCTGATCGAACTGGAATAAGACGGAAAACAACCTAATGTTCGTCAGGCCGTGTGGGAGACCGCACGGCCTTTTTCTATGATTGAGCGGAGACCCATTATGCTTGCAATCACCCCGATCTATGCGGCCCTGATCGCAATTCTCTACGTCGCACTCAGCGTCAAAGTGATCCTGCAACGACGCAGCGATAAGATCTCGGTCGGGGATGGTGGCAGCAAGCTGATGATCAAGGCGATACGGACACACTCGAACTGCGCCGAATACGCCCCGATTTCCCTGCTGCTGATTGCCATGGTTGAGCTTCAGGGCGCGGCCGGAATATTGGTCCATCTGCTGGGGCTGATGTTGCTGGCCGGGCGTCTTTTGCATGCGTACGGATTTGGGCGAACGCCGCAGATCGTCATCCTGCGGCAGGCCGGCATGAGCCTGACGTTCCTCGCCATTCTGGGGGCGGCTTTCGCAAACCTGATTCTGGCGCTTTAGGCCGTCTGGCGGGTGTTACCCTGCCAGAACGGTTGTTTCGATCTGCGGTGCACCCAGCAGAACCGGTGTGAACTGATCATGTTCATGCAGGTCCGGCTTCAGGATGGCAGCGCCAATCAGAATCATCGCGGCAAGTGTCACGATCTTCAGGTCTGCAACGGATATCATGACGGCACCTCCTGCCTGTGTTTTACTGATTTGCATTACGGGTTGAACGGATCACGGGCCGGATTCCGTCGAAAAGATTTTTCCCGCTTTTTGTGTTTTTCCGCTTGCAGCCCCGCGTGGGAATTTATACATCCCTCCTCACTCAACGGCGCGGGCGTAGCTCAGGGGTAGAGCATAACCTTGCCAAGGTTAGGGTCGGGCGTTCGAATCGCCTCGCCCGCTCCATTGAGAGGTCTTCGGACCACATATGTATCTGATGCGGGCGTAGCTCAGGGGTAGAGCATAACCTTGCCAAGGTTAGGGTCGGGCGTTCGAATCGCCTCGCCCGCTCCAGATACCAAACCTTCCAAACATGCTGGTTCTTCTGCCCCGGTTGCGGCATTCTGAATGCAATTCGCAACACGGGATGTTCGCATGTCTGATTATGTTATCCGCCCCTTGTCCGCTGATGAGTTGCAGGAGGCTGTGGATTGGGCCGGGCGCGAGGGGTGGAATCCGGGTCGTCACGATGCCGAGTGCTTTCGTACAACTGATCCCGATGGGTTCTTGGGAGGTTTTCTGGATGGCGAATTGATCGCGTCTGTCTCGGCGGTGAACTACGACGATGATTTTGCCTTTTTGGGTTTCTACATCGTCAAGCCAGAATACAGACACCATGGCCACGGGCTTGAGATTGCGCAGCACGCGCTGGCCCACTGTGCCGGGCGCAACATGGGTCTGGATGGCGTGGTCGAGCAGCAGGACAACTACCGGAAATCCGGGTTCACCTTTGCCTATAACAACTACCGCTTTTCAGGGCGGGTTGCAGATATCCTAGGCGCGCTGGCACCGACCGCTGGTGTTGATGTGCTGAGCACCGTTTCAGATGCGTTAAGGGACTATGATCGTCAGCTTTTCCCCGCCCGGCGCGATGCGTTCCTGCATGGTTGGCTGAGCGCAAGCGGCCATGTGTCCCGCGTGTTTACCGAAGACGGGCAGATCAAAGGCTATGCCACGCTGCGCCCCTGTCGGACCGGATACAAGGTCGGGCCGCTGTTTGCGGACCGCGCCGACATTGCCGAAGCACTGCTTGCAAGCGTATTAAAAGCTCTGCCCGAAGATCAAAGCGGGCAAGAGGTGTTCATCGACATGCCACAACCCAACAGTGCCGCCTTTGCACTGGCCGACAGGTTGGGCCTTGCGAAAGTGTTCGAAACGGCCCGGATGTATTCCGGCGATCAGCCGGATATCGACCTGAGCCGCATCTATGGCGTGACAACGTTTGAGTTGGGTTAAAACGCCTTGAACGTCATCGTCGTCAGCGAGCGTTCGATATTGGGAATCACCAGCAGGTGTTCGTTGATGAAATGGCCTACATCCTCGGTTTCGGGGATGTAGAGCTTGAGCATCAGATCAAACTCACCACTAGTGGAATAAAGCTCTGAGTGTATTTCGCGCAGGGCGATTTCCTCGGCGACCTTGTAGGTGGTGCCGGGTTTGCAGCGGATCTGGATGAATACGCAGGTGGACATGGCGTGGCCCTGTTGGTTCGTGTTGTCTGCAAGCTGACATGGTGCCGGGCCGGGTGCAATCCCTTGCAACAGTTTGCAGTGATTGCAACGCATGGTCTGGATCAACCGGCCCCACCCCGTCTATAAGCGCGCCTGTAGCAAAAGGAATTCGCCCATGCGCACCGCTTCGATCAGCCGCAAGACCGCCGAAACCGAAATTTCGGTCGAGGTCAATCTGGATGGCACCGGCACCTATGACAATCAGACCGGCGTCGGGTTCTTTGACCATATGCTGGACCAGCTGGCGCGCCACTCGTTGATTGATATGACAATCCGCGCCAAGGGTGACTATCACATCGACGATCACCACACGGTCGAGGATACCGGCATCGCCCTGGGTCAGGCTTTGACACAGGCCCTGGGCGACAAGAAGGGCATCCGGCGCTATGGCGAATGCCATCTGCCGATGGATGACGCTCAGGTGCACTGTGCGCTGGACCTGTCGGGCCGTCCGTTCCTGATGTGGACTGTCGATCTGCCGACGCAAAAGATCGGTACGTTCGACACGGAACTGGTGCGCGAGTTTTTTCAGGCGCTCAGCACCCATGGCGGCATTACCCTGCATATTGACCAGTTGCACGGCTTCAACAGCCACCACATCGCCGAGGCTGCGTTCAAGGCTGTCGCGCGCGCGTTGCGTGATGCGGTTGAGACCGATCCGCGCAAGGCGGATGCGATTCCGTCGACCAAGGGCGCGCTGTAAATGCTGACAGCCATCATCGACTATGAAAGCGGCAATCTGCATTCAGCGGAAAAGGCGTTTCAGCGCATGGCGCAAGAGGTCGGCGCTGGTGACGTTGTCGTCACCTCTGACGCGGATGTGGTTGCGCGTGCGGACCGACTGGTTCTGCCCGGAGATGGCGCTTTCCCGGCCTGTGCCGCCGAGCTGCGCGGCCATAAGGGTATTTATGACGCGATGGTCGAAGCGGTCGAACAGAAGGGCCGTCCGTTTCTGGGTATCTGTGTTGGTATGCAGCTGATGGCAACCAAAGGCCATGAATACACAGAGACCGATGGTCTGGGCTGGGTGGCAGGTGATGTTGTTCGGATCGAACCGTCAGATGCCGCGCTGAAAGTGCCGCATATGGGCTGGAACGATCTGGTTCTGGAAAGCGATCACCCGATCTTTGCCGGGGTGAAATCAGGCGATCACACCTATTTCGTCCATTCCTACCACTTCCGTGTAAGCAACCCGGCGCAGCGGTTGGCTTATGTGGAATATGGGCAGGACGTCACGGCCGTGATTGGCCGCGACACGATGGTTGGGATGCAGTTTCACCCCGAGAAAAGCCAGGATGTTGGCCTGCGCATGCTGGGCAACTTCCTGACCTGGAAGCCCTGAGGCTTACTGAACCCGCGTCCAGGTTTGCCCGCGACAGATCAGGCCGCCCGCCACGCATCCCTTGACGGTCAGCTTGTTCTGGCCGTCCAGTGACATCTTCGAGTTGTAGGTTTTGTCCCGGTCGGGGGCCCAGATTTTACCACTGTCATAGCTGCCGCCCCCTTCGGGAACCATGTCCCAGATGATCTTTTTGCCAAGGTTCTCATATTCCAGCTGCTGGTTGCCATCGGCGTCGAACGCGCTGTCGATGGTGCCGCAGATCGCACTGCCGCATTCGGAAATCGTCACATGCAGATAGCCACCCGTGTCGCCCGGCGCGGTTTTCCACAGGCCGTCAACCGGATCGTCTGCAAAAGCAGCCGTAGCAAGCAGCATCAGGCCCGCTGAAAGAGTAAAAGTCTTCATGATTTTCTCCCTGTTTTGAAGGCAGTCTGACCCGCCGGTGGGCGACGGGCAAGAATGACCCAGCGTCGCGTTGCATCCCCTGCCCTGCTTGTGCGATATCCCACGCGTGTAACAGTGATATAGGGCCGCCCGACATGATCCTCTACCCCGCCATCGACCTCAAAGACGGCAATGCCGTACGCCTGCTGCGTGGTGAAATGGACAAGGCCACCGTGTTCAACGAAGACCCGGCCGCTCAGGCCCGTGCTTTTGTCGAGGCAGGGTGCGAATGGCTGCATCTGGTCGACCTGAACGGCGCATTCGCAGGCGAGCCGGTCAACGCAGCGCCGGTTGAGGCAATTCTGAAAGCGTGCAAGGTGCCTGCGCAACTGGGCGGCGGCATCCGTGACATGGCCACGATCGAAACCTGGATCGAGAAAGGGCTGGCGCGGGTCATTTTGGGCACTGTCGCTGTCGAAAACCCCGACCTTGTGCGCGAAGCAGCCAAAGCCTTTCCCGGCAAGGTCGCCGTCGGCATCGACGCACGCAACGGCATGGTGGCCACCAAGGGCTGGGCCGAAGAGACCGACGTTCAGGTCACCGATCTGGCCCGTAGTTTCGAAGACGCAGGCGTTGCGGCAATCATCTACACCGATATCAATCGCGACGGTGCCATGCAGGGCCCGAACATCGAAGCGACCGCTGCCCTGGCACAGGCCGTTTCCATCCCGGTGATCGCCTCAGGCGGTGTCAGTTCGCTGGACGACCTGATCGCCCTGCGCGATTGTGGCGTTGCGCTGAACGGCGCGATTTCGGGTCGGGCGCTTTATGATGGCGCGATTGACCTGGCCGAGGCCATCCGCGCCCTGTCGTGATCGGTTATTGCGCGGCTGCGGCGGTCAGCTTGGCCAGCGCACCGCGCATCTTTTCGATGACCGGTGATTTGTCGACATCGTTCAGGTCGTCCAATGTCTCTTTCGGGTCTTCATAGATCAGCCACACCTGGCCATTGGCGTCTTCGTAAGCCTGCACCTTGAGAGGCAGAAACAGCCCGGCACGCGGGTCGATCTGCATGGCTGGCGTACCCAGCGCAGGGTTGCCGAAAATCAGTACCTGATTGGCGGGAATGGGCGTGCCGATCTTTTCCGCCCCGGCCGCGTGGTCGATGCGGGCAAACACGGTTGCGCCTGCATTTCCGACGGCAGCTTCAAGCGCGTCCAGCGCCTCGGCCACGGATTTGTCGGTTTGAACCTTGATCAGATCATCTGCCATAGCGGTCAGCGCGCCTCCGAACGAAAAAACATAAGCCAGAATCAGTCTACGCATATCGATATTCCTTCTGTGAAATTCACTCCAATTTTCACAGATTTGAGACCTCTCACAATCACAAGTCTGGCATCGGCAAGGCTTTGCCAGAATTGAAAACGCCCATTTTACCCTTGCTTTCGAGAACAATCCAACCAGAAGCCAAACATTTTACTGCGTTGAGCCATAATTCGGGCGGAATCTCCGCTTAACTCCTTCGTCAAACACAACAACCCGGGTGGCAAACGTGAGTATTTCCAACCTAGACGTTCCCAAAACGTCCAGATTCGGATCGGCAACCATTGTGATCTTCTGTGCGGCGGTTTTCACAAGCGCCAGTCTGCTGTTCTTTGTCCAGCCGCTTTTTGCCAAACTGGTTCTTCCCAAAATCGGCGGTGCCCCGGCGGTCTGGACAACCGCAATGCTGTTTTTTCAAGTGGTGCTGATAATCGGGTATGTTTACGCGCACCTGTTGACCAAGTTTCTGCCCCTGCGCTGGCAGATCATCACCCATTTTGCCTTCTGGGTGGCGGCGCTGACTTTCCTGCCGCTGTCCACCCGCGAAAGCTGGAGCTATGACGCTTCGACCTCGACCGCGCTGCAAACGCTTGGCCTGTTCGCCGTAGGTGTGGGTGTACCTTTTGCGGTATTGTCGGCAAATGCGCCCCTGTTGCAGGCCTGGTACGCCAAGTCGGGCGGGCCTTCGGCGGATGATCCGTATTTCCTTTACAGCGCCAGCAATGTCGGATCCTTGCTGGCGCTGTTGGCCTTCCCCCTGGTTGCAGACCCGTTTTTTGGCGCTGCCGAGATCAGCCACGCCTGGCTGGTCGGCTTCGTGCTGTTCGGCGCGCTTTTGCTTGGCAGTGGCATGATCGCCTTGCGGGGATCACAGCATACAAAATCGTCGGTTCAAACGGCGCTTAAGGCCAGTTTTCCCACCCTGCGGCAAATCGCTGTCTGGGTGTTCGTCGCCTTCATTCCCTCTTCCTTGATGCTATCCTTTACAACGCGGGTCAGTACGGATCTGGGTGCTCTCCCGCTGATCTGGGTAGTGCCACTGGCAGTCTACATCCTGTCCTTCATCATCGCATTCGCCAAATGGAAGCACCTGACGCTTGACGCCTTGAACCTTCCCATGCTGGCGGCATTGGCAGCGGGTGTCGTACTGGTGTCCGACGTGGTCAGCGAGCATGACGCGCCGGTGGTTATTCTGCTCTATGTCCCGGTGTTGTTCGTCATCGCTCTTTATGCGCACCGCCTGCTTTACGACATGCGCCCATCCGCCGAGCAGTTGACCGTGTTCTACATCGCCCTTTCCGTGGGCGGAGCGATTGGCGGGCTGTTCAACTCGATCCTTGCACCGATTGCCTTCACACGTGAGTTGGAGGTGCCAATCACCATGATCCTGGCCGGAGGATTGTTCCTTGTCCGCGCACCGGGATTTGCCTTTCGCCACGTCATCATGGGCATCGCGGCAAGTGTTTTCATCTTCGTCATCGCAGGTGCGACACGCGGCGTCGCGGCCCTGAGCGCGGACATCCCGCGTGCAGGTGCCCTGTTCGTGCTGATATTCGGAGTGCTGTACCTGTTCCGGGCACAGGCCATGCGTATCCCTGTGGTTCTTACCGTCGTTCTGCTGCCCGCATTTGCGGTAAAGAACAATCCTGTGTTCGAAGATCGCAGCTTTTTCGGCGTGCATTCGGTGTATTCAAGCGAGGGCTACCGCGTCTACAAGAACGGCACCACGGTGCATGGCTGGCAACGCGAATCCGAATATGGCACTCGGCCCACACCGCTGTCCTATTATCACCCCGAAGGACCGATGGCACAGGTCATCACGTCGGACTTCGGCAAGCAATCCAACAGCATCGGAATTGTCGGTCTGGGAACAGGTGCACTGGCCTGCTATCGGCAGCCTTCGCAAAACTGGGACTTCTTCGAGATCGACGCGACCGTAGACCAGATCGCACGCGATCCTTCACTGTTCACCTATCTGTCGGATTGCACGCCCGATTCCAAAACCCATCTGGGTGACGCCCGGATCGTTCTGAAGCAAAAGCCTTTTGCCTTCGATATCCTGGTTTTGGATGCGTACAGCTCGGACGCGATTCCGCTTCACCTGATCACACGCGAGGCGGTAGAGATGTATACCAGCCGCCTGACTGACGATGGGGTTCTGGTGTTCCACATCACAAACCGGTTCTACGATCTGGTCCAGCCTTTGGCCCGAATTGCCGACAGCTTGAACCTGACCGCAGCGCATCAGCGGCTGGCCGTGGGTGAAGAGCAGGTTGAAACCGGAGCCGCCACCAGCAGCGTTGTGATCCTGAGCCCCGACAAATCCCGAATTGAGAATTTTGCGCAGGATGGAAATTGGCGAATTGTCGAGACCGACGGAGCGCTGCCATGGACCGATGACAAGGCAAACCTGCTTTCGGCGCTGACGCTGCTGAAGAACCGGGATCACTAAGCCCCCCGCGCCGCCCATGGCCATTGCTACCAGGGCCAAGGATGGCAAAACGTCTGTGGCATCGGCAGCGCTTTGTCGGTAAAGGTCCGGCAACGAAGGACGATCAGATGCTGAAAACCCGGATCATTCCCTGCCTTGATGTTGCTGATGGCCGTGTGGTCAAAGGCGTGAATTTCGTGGGCCTGCGCGATGCGGGCGACCCGGTGGAATCGGCCAAAGCCTATGATGCAGCTGGAGCGGACGAGATCTGCTTTCTCGACATTCACGCGACCCATGAGAATCGCGGCACCATGTTCGATGTGGTACAGCGCACGGCGGAACAGTGTTTCGTGCCGCTGACCGTGGGCGGTGGGGTGCGAACAAAAGACGATGTGCGCGCCTTGCTGCTGGCGGGGGCGGACAAGGTCAGCTTCAACTCGGCCGCGGTTGCCAACCCGGACGTGATTGCCGAAGCGGCAGATCAGTTCGGCAGTCAATGCATTGTCTGCGCCATCGACGCCAAGACCGTCAGCCCCGGCAAGTGGGAAATCTTTACCCATGGCGGGCGCAAACCCACCGGCATTGATGCGGTTGCCTTTGCAAGAGCCGTGGTCGCCAAGGGGGCCGGTGAAATCCTGCTGACCTCAATGGACCGCGACGGCACCAAATCCGGGTTCAACCTGCCGCTGACCCGCGCCATTTCCGACGCGGTAGATGTGCCCGTGATCGCCTCGGGCGGTGTTGGCACTCTGGACCATCTGGTCGAGGGCGTCACCAAGGGCGGCGCAAGCGCCGTATTGGCGGCATCGATTTTCCATTTCGGCGAATACACCATCCGCGAGGCCAAGGAACATATGGTCGCAGCTGGCATCCCCATGAGGTTGACATGAGCATCTTGCACGATCTGGCCGCCACGATCGAGGCACGCAAGGGGGCTGATCCCGACAGCAGCTGGACGGCCAAGCTACTTGCGAAAGGCCCTGAGAAATGCGCCGAGAAATTTGGTGAAGAGGCCATAGAGGCCATCATCGAAGCCGTAAAAGGGGATCAGGTTAAGCTGACCTCGGAAGCGGCGGACGTGTTGTATCACCTTCTGGTCATGCTGGCCGCGCGGGACGTGGCGCTGGATGATGTTCTGGCCGAGCTGGACCGCCGTCAGGGCACCAGTGGTATCGCCGAAAAGGCTGCCCGCCCCAAAGGGTAAGGCCCGGGTTCCGCACCGTCGCCTGTGCCGTTATAATCGGATGCCAGACTGTCAGGCTGAAGGCGCGATATGATCCGAGTTTTGATGCTTGTGGCAACCCTTGCCATCGTCGCTGGCTGCGCCGCGCCGCCGCGCTCGACCGGGGATGAGGTGCAGCGGCTCGCCACGGAGATTCAGGGCCTTGGCCCGGATATCGACCCTGAGGAGGCCCGACGCGCAGCGGGAATTGCTTACGCCTATACCGCTCAGCTGGTCGAGGAATACCAGATCACAGACCCGCCCCTGATCCATAACATGAAGGTCAACAAGGGGCTGCGCCCGCGTGGGCTGTGCTGGCATTGGGCCGAGGATATCGAGCGGCGGTTGAAACAGGAAAACTTCCGGACGCTGGATCTGCACCGTGCCATTGCAAACGCGGACAACCCGACGCGGATCGACCACAGCACCGCAATCATCAGCGGTAAAGGTGCGACGCTGTATGACGGTGTCGTATTGGACCCGTGGCGTTATGGCGGCGTGTTGTTCTGGTCTCCGCTGGTCGAGGATACCCGGTATGACTGGGTTCCGCGCGACGTGGTGCTGGAAAAGCGGCGGAAGGAACAGGTCGCCCGTCTGAAACCTTACGTGCCCGCCAAACCCTAAAGCTTGGACGAGATGATCCCGGTCGAAAATCCGCCCATGCGCAATTCGCCAAACAGGCGCTGATATTCGATCTTTGGGCAACGGCTCATCACCACATCCACGCCACGGGCCTGGGCCTTTGCCGCCGCTTCAGGGTGTTCCACACCAATCTGCATCCAGATCGTACCGAGCGACGGAAACGCATCCAGCGCCTCGTCCACAATAGGTGGCACGGCCTCGGACCGCCGGAAAATGTCCACCATGTCCACAGGCTCGGAAATTTCTGACAGGCTGCCGCAAACCGTCTGACCAAACAGGTCATTGCCCGCGTGGCCCGGATTGACGGGAATCACCCTGAACCCTTTCAGCGACAAATAGCGCGCCACGTAATAGCTGGGTCGCACCGGGTTCATGGAAACGCCGACAACGGCCACCGTCTTGGTGCGTTGCAAAATGGCCTTGAGGTACTGATCGGAATAATCTGGCATGCCCTATCCTTAACAGCGTTCCAAAAAGAAAAAAGCGCCCAAGAAAGCTTGGGCGCCAGTTGTTGGAACGAGGGACAGTGAAATGACCCGCGGCAGTTCCGTTCCGCGGTCACTGTGACATTTAAGCATGGATCTATTAAAAAAAAGAGGGGCAGCGCATTTTTGTGATGACTTTTCACAATTAGCTGAACTTTACCTATCTTCCGTAGAGAATTGCGGGCCAATTTTCTTCGGCCATCGCAATGTACCCTGTTTGATCCTGCTGCCAGATTTCCTCGACCTCGGGCGAATGCGTCAGGTAAAGACGCCCATCGACCACCTGCCACGCCTTGGGATCTGTGCTTTTCAGCACGCCCATCGCCATCCCGTACGAGCAATAGCCGCCGAACTGCGGCGCAAAGGCGCGCGGATTGCTCTCGAAGAGCTCACGATTTGTCTGCGATTTGAAATGCCACCGGGCACCTTTCCACATGACCGCATTTTCGGGCACCCCTTTTGAGGGCGTATCGCTGCCAAAATATGACACGGGATCATACCCCGCCAACGCCACACCATCAGTGGCGTAATACACGGGTTTGTCCTGCGCAAATACGGCAGGGGCAAGCAGCACAGTGCTCAGCGAGCAAAGAAGAGTACGTCGGTTCAGCATCGTCACATTGGAATCTGCACATTCAAGACCATCAAGATGCAACTTTTCGCGCTTTTCGAAACCCCTGTTGACGCGGTTGTGAATGAGTGTCCGCCAATTGAAACTTAGTCAAAGACGTCTTCGATCACGTCCCATGCTTCATCGAACACGCGCGCAAGCATGGTCTTTTTCCTCTTTTTGCGCTTTGTTTTCCGAGGGGCAGTATGAGACACAGCGGCGCGCAGCGGTTCGGGTTTGAGTACTTTCCGCACGGGCAACATCTTCAGGTCGTGCAGCGGTGCCCCACAGCTGGAACAGCTAAGCTCGTGCCGTTCCTTGCCTTTCAGGATCAGGGCAGCCCGGGTGCCGCAATAGCAGCAGGTCGCGATTTTGGCAGGACCGGGAATGACGCTCTCCTTTTTTCAGGGTCGCGATGCATATAAGGCGATTGCCGCAGCATTTGAGACGTTCAGCGAGCCAAATCCCCCGGCTGCGTCAATTTTAACCAACTGATCCACGGTTTCCTTTGTCTTCTGCCGCAAGCCCGGACCTTCCGCACCCAGCACAAGCGCAACAGGGCGGTCACGGCCATCGCTTAGCGCACCTTCGATTGTCATGTCGGCTTCTCCGTCCAGCCCAAGGACCAGAAAGCCCATGCCCTGAAGCTCGACAATCGCGTCCGCAAGGTTGCGCACCCGCAGATAAGGCTGCCGCTCAAGCGCGCCGCTGGCGGTTTTTGCCAGTGCTCCGGTCTCGGGTGCGGAGTGGTGGCGTGTGCCGATCACCGCACTGGCCCCCAGAACTTCGGCCGAGCGCAGAATCGCCCCGACATTGTGCGGGTCTGTGACCCGATCCAGCAGAATGACGCGAGGGTTTTCGCGACCGATGCAGTTATCGGCCAGACTGCCCCATTCCAACGGCTTGACCTCCAGCGCTGCGCCCTGATGCACTGATCCAGCATCGATGGGTGCAGAGAACTTGCGCGGGTCAACTATTTCGGCCTCGATCCCAGCAAATTCAACAGCTTCCGCCAGTTTGTCACACGCATTCCGCGTCACCATCAGGCGTAGTTTTTGCCGTTTTGGGTTCATCAGCGCATCGCGAACCGCGTGCAGGCCAAACAGCCAGACGGTTTCTGCAGCGGCAGCTTTGCGCGCCTGTTCCTTTTCGACGACCCATTTGGGTTTCTTCATTTCAAGGGCCTCCGGGCCGGGAATTCGGTTTCCTGCGCCAAAGGGAAATTTTCCTGTTGACGCTCCTTTGGTGCGCTAGTAATCACGCCTCCACGTCAGGTGCAACGCCTGACAGTGGGCGACAGGCCGCAAGGTGTGGCAGGGGACTGTAACTCCCTCGCGGAGACGCACGCCTGGTTCGATTCCAGGGTCGCCCACCATCTTTCCAATGTATTTCGAAGATGGTCGGGACGTGTAGTCCGCACTGCCCTGTAATCTGGCAGCTGCGTTATTGCTTTTGGTCTGCCACCATACTCAGATGCGACAGACCTGATCAGTTTTACAGATCTTAACCCGGGGCTAACGCGACTGGATCGTGGACGAAGGGTTCCGCGTGGTCTTCGCCACCGCATGTCATGACGTTCAGATCAACACGCCGGTCGATTGCCCACCTATTCCGCAGCCGGGCGCATCTGAGCTATGCGGTTGAACCAACGCACGATTTCGTCCAAGTCCGCAGGCAATTCCTCGGCCGCGCCTTCGGCGAAGGCGTTGAACTTTTCGGCGTTCAGCCCGTTCACGCCGACCAGCACCGGAATTTCCAGCGCCAGCGCTTCGCCGATCACCGGGCGGAACCCCCGCCCATCAGACTCATGTTTACCGAATTTGTTGATAATCAGCAGGTCCGGCGCGTTCGCAAGCGAGGCGGTCACATACCCAACCGCCTGTTCCAGCGCTGCGGGGTCCAGACGGCAGCCGCGGGACTGGGTGCCCAGTGATTGCGAGATACGGATGGTTTCGCCATTAGGCAGCACGCGCACGTCCATATCGCATTTGCTGCTGTCGGCGCATTCCGTGTTTGTTTGCACGACACCGGCCAGTTTCGCGCCGGACGCCAGCAGACGTTCAGCAACAGCACTGAGCAGGCGATCCGTCGCGCCGCGGTCGGTGGTGGTGACATAGGCCAGATGCATCTTGGACCTCTTGTAATTCGATTGTGACGTTTCAAATAGCACGCAAGGCGCTGCCCGACCACTCCCCCAGTCAAGGAAGCGGCGACAGACCAATCACAGGTGCGTGCAGGTGAAGAAGAACCGCATAAGCGGCCAGTGCGGTCAGCCAGACCCAGGGGCGTGGCCAGGGTCGCGGTGAGCGGAGTGAGAACCGCGACGTATTTCGGGACAACCGGACCCATTCAAAGCCCATCTCACGCGATTTACGCCTGTCGATCAGGTCCATGCCCATAACAGAAAATCCGGCAAACAGGCCGAACAGAATCACATGTGACAGGCTTCCATTGGTCAGAAGATGCGCCAAGGACCACAACAGCAGCGCGGCAAGGATCGGGTGGCGGGTGGTGCGCAGAATACCGGGGTGTTCGGGGTCAAAGGGCCTGTTGCCCATCCCTCCGAAAGAAAACGGGTTCTGGATCGCAAGCCCGGTCACAGCCAGCCAGCACACCACGGGCATGATCAGTATCGGCAACCAGCGCAAGACTGCGAACGGCGGAATGACCTCGACATAGGGGGCGTTTGCAGCGGCAACAATCAGCCATGCCAGCACGGCCAAAGACAGAAGTGAATAGGCCGTGAAATACCCCCGGCGGCCGAGCGTGCCGATCAGCCAACCCCGCACGGTGGGCCGTACAGGAATTGCATGGCTGAGTAGGAAAGCGATGAGTGCTGCAAGGAACAGGCCCCAACCGGTCATGATATTCTCCAAACGTGTTGGGGTCGGTCTAGACTGGGAGGACAGCGACGTCCTTGCCCGAAATCAAGTTGGGCCGCAGGGGCGAACGCACCGTCCCTGCCTTGTATTACAGCCCAAGCGCCGCGCGGCGTTCTTCGGCAAAGCCCTGCACGATGCGGTCTGCGATCAGTGCCAGAATCGCCATCGCGGCCCCGGCAGATATGCCCAATCCTACATCCGCCTGACCCAGCGCCAGATAGATCGACTGGCCCAGACCGGTGGTCCCGATCAGTGCCGCGATGACCAGCATGGCGAAGGCGTAAAGGATGGTCTGGTTCAGCCCCAGAAGGATGGTCGGGGCCGCATAAGGCGCCCGCACATCGCGCATGATCTGCCACTCGGTCGCACCGCTTGAAATTGCGGCCTCCATCATCTCATCCGGTGTATTGACCAGCCCGTGCCGCGTGTAGCGGATCATCGGGACAATCGCATAGGCACAGATCGCCAGAAAGGCCGAGAACTCACCAATCTGGAACACCATCAGCACCGGGATCAGGAACACGAACAGGGGGATCGTCTGCAACATGTCGCAGATCGGGCGAACCACGTTCCACACAGGCTGCCATACCGCGCTGGCAAGACCGATCAGCCCCCCTGCCAAAGCGCAGGTAAACACCGCTGCACCACTAAGATAGAGCGACAGCAGCGCCTTTTCCCACAGGCCCGAGACGAGGATGGTGCAGAGCAGCCCCACGCAGAGCGCGGCCAGACGCCAGCCCCCGGCGACCCAGCCCAGCGCGGCAGCGCCGGTCAGGACAAAGGGCCACGGCAGGTTCGCGATGCCGGTTTCCAGCATTCCGATCAAGATCAGAACGACCAGCCCGCCAGTCAGCCGCCCGCGCCACGCCATCAAAAGCGCAATTCCGGCACCGGCCGCGAACAGACCATAGCTCATGCTCGACGTCCACTGGAAACCCCATGTGAAGGGCAGCACCGCCTGATCCAACCCGATCCGAAGCGGTAGCAGTACATAGAACAACGAGTTGTTCTTGAGGGCGTCCAGCCACTGGCCGTTGGCCTGCGTGAACGCGGTCAGGCCGCTGTCCACGACCTCGGCCATCGGGTCCAGCAGGGTCAATTCCGCAGGATTTGGCAACCACGCCCAGAAGGCGGCGGTGAAGACAACAGCAAAACCCAGCATCGCCCAGACAACGCGGCTGTCATAGCGTTTACGCTCGGTCGCCAAAGTGCCGCTCATCCGGTCGATCACCACCGCAAAGACCACGATAACCAGACCCGCCATCAGCGATTCGCCGAACTGCGCCTTGCGCATGGTCAGCAGAACCTCCCAGCCGATATCGTTGAACCCACCGATGACCGCGGCGATGATAACCATCGACAATGCGGCCATCAGACATTGGTTCACACCGACCATAATCTGAGTGGTGGCGGCAGGGATTTCGACCTGGAACAGCTGCTGGAACCGAGTGCCGCCAGACATGATGGCCGCCTCTTTGATTTCGGGTTCTACCCGTTCCAATCCCAGCATCACATTGCGCGCCATTGGCGGTGCGGCATAGATGGCCGAAGCAATCAGACCAACAACAGGACCAAATCCAAACAGCAGCAGCAGCGGTGTCAGATAGGCAAAGGTTGGCACCGTCTGCATGATGTCCAGCACGGCCTGCACAAAGGATTTCACCTTTGGCACTTCGTTGGCGAGGATGCCGATGGCGCCCCCAATGACCAGCGCCACAGGGACAGACACGGCGACAAGCGCCAGCGTATTCATGCTTTCGGCCCAATAGCCCGAGGCCAAAACAAAGCTGAGGCCCAGAAAGCCAAGTGCGGCCATGGACAAGCCGCCCAGATACCAGCCCAACGCGGTCACGATCCCGATCAGAATGGGCCATGGCGTTTTGCCCAGCACGAAATTCGCCCAGTTCATTGGGTGGGTCATCAGGTCCGAAAACAGCCGCATTGCCGGTTTGATCAGGTTCAGAAACCAGTCCAGAAACGCGCCAACCCATTGGGTTGCAGGCAGTTCCCACGCGGCGGGCCACTTGACCAGCCACGGGGCGATACCCTCGAGCGCAAGGCAAACTGCACCGACGATAACAGTTATCAGGGCGGCCTTCGCACCTGCCGTCAACTGCGCACTGCGCCGTGTCGGGAGGTCGGTTATGGCGGTCATGTCTCGTCCACCTGAAGAGCTGCGGCCAGATCGGACGGATGCACCGTGCCGACGACATTGCCCGCCTCATCCCGCACGGGCACGGGTTCATACAGCTCCATGCAATGCGCAAGGGCTGCGTCCAGCGTCATCGAGGTGGTGAGGCCGGGATCATCGGGGCCACATTCCGCCTCGCTCCGCATGACCGAGGCGACCTTGGCGTGTTGACCTTTGGCGACATCCTTCGAGAATTCGCGCACGTAATCATCCACCGGGCGCAACACGATATCAGTGGGCGTTCCGATCTGAACAATCTTGCCGTCGCGCATGATGGCGATGCGGTCGGCCAGCTTCAGCGCCTCTTGAATGTCATGGGTGATGAAGACGATGGATTTCTTCAGCGTCGCCTGAATACGCAGGAATTCATCCTGCAACTGGCGGCGGATCAATGGGTCGAGGGCCGAGAACGGTTCATCCAGAAACCAGATATCGGGATTTACAGCGAGGCTGCGGGCAATGCCCACACGCTGACGCTGGCCACCTGAAAGCTGGCGCGGAAAGCTGTCTTCGCGCCCTTCCAGACCGACCAGGGAGATCACCTCCTGCGCGCGCGCCAGCCGTTCCTTCTTGCCCACACCCTGCACGCGCAGCGGATAGGCCACGTTTTCAGAAACGGTCATATGCGGGAACAGGCCGAAATGCTGGAACACCATACCCAGTTTTTTGCGGCGCAACTCGGTCAGCGCCTTTTTTGAGGCTCCGATGACATTTTCGCCATCCACCCGAATCTCACCACCTGTGCCCGGCAGCAGCTGCGATATGCAGCGGATCAGCGTGGATTTGCCCGAGCCCGAGAGGCCCATGATGACGAAAAGCTCGCCTTCCTGAACCTCGAAATTGGCATCCTGAACAGCGGGGATCAGCCCCTGTTCGCGAAGGGCGGCGGCAGCCTTGTCTGCGTCATTCCCTGACCGAGACAGCGCGTCGGTCAGGGCTTTGTCAGCGCCGGGGCCAAACACCTGCCAGAGATTCCGGCAGGCGATGGCTGGCATGGTCGTGTCCGTCACTTACGCGGGCTCACTGGGTTGCCGCGTCTACAACCGGACGCCATTTGCCTTCGTTTTCAGCCATCCATGCGGCGACAACTTCTTCGACCTTTCCGCCGTCAACGTCGATCGCGCCCATCATCGGCTGCTGGTCTTCAACCGCCAGCTGATAGTTGGTCAGGATTTCAAAGGCTGCCGGCCATTTCTCTTCCATACCGCTCCAGCCGGCTTTGAAGATGCGCGAGGGAGAGAAGTCGCAGTCATTGACAGCGTTCGGGTTCGGGCCCCAGGCCGGATCACTGAAGCACGCCTCTTCACCGGCGGGCAGTTCAACGAACTGAACGTCATAGGCCGACATCGCCCAATGCGGCTGCCAGAAGGTGATCAGCAGTGGCGATTTGCGTTCGGTCGAAGCGCGCAATTCCGCGATCAGCGCCCCTTCGGACCCTGCTGGTACGGCTTTGAACGGCAATTCCAGACCGGTCATGCGATCCGCGCCCGGAGTACCCCAATCGGCCGGGTAGTCGACCAGACGACCACCGGGCAGAGTTTCCGCCGTCGCAAAGACCTGTGCACAATCTTTCAGTGCTTCCCATGCGGGCAGGCCCGGGCACAGATCGGCCACATGCGCCGGGTATGCGATGCCTTCCTTGGCATCCAGACCCAGATCACCGATTTCGACCACAGTGCCTTCACCGATTTTCTTGGCGTATTCATCGGAAACGTTGGAAGACCAGATTTCCAGTGTCGCGTCGATGTCGCCATCGGCCAGCGCCTGGAACTGGTTCATCATGCCAGCGGTCACATATTCGACGTTGTACCCGGCTGCCTTGAGCATCTCACCCGCCACATGCGTCGTGACGTGCTGGCCGGTCCATTCGTTGATCGCCAGTTTGATCGGTTCATCCACGGCGCCCATATCCGCCGCCTGCGCCGCGCCTGCAACGCTCAGAGCCATTAGGCTTACACTTAGTTTTTTCATGGACTTAACTCCCTGTGATATTTGTTTTGCCCATCCCGGCAAGGATTTTCCCGCCGGTCTTTCTGTCTGATGACAATGCCATGCCGCAGCATGCACAAATTTGGCTGGAAAAGAACAGTGATCCGTTTCCAAATTGTGGAAAAGATTTTTCTGCCAGATTGTTTCCCCCTCCCGGCTCCCTTTACGCATCCAACCCGGCTAGCCCTTGTTTCATTTCGCTAAGACGGGACATTGACTGACGAGTCAATCAGAAAACATTTTGCCACCTTTTGTCGAGAACTTCTTTCAAAAAACCGCATTTTTCTGCGAATTCGGTTATTCCGGGGACTGCCTCAAATCTGGAAACGGTCATATTTTTTATTGCCAAACAAGAACAAAAGACAAACATTCATTGTCGGGCAACATCAAGGTTAGAAAGATGCGAACGTTTGACGAAATCTTTGAAATCGCAGCCGCGCGCCACGGCGGGCCAGAAGCACTGGACGCAAAACTGAGCAAACCGAAATCCCCTGAGGAACTGGCAGCGATGCCCGAGGATCGCTGGCTGTCGATCATCACGAAATGCATCTTTCAGGCCGGTTTCAACTGGAAAGTCATCGAAAACAAATGGGACGGGTTCGAAACAGCCTTTGACAGGTTCGACGTGGGGCGATGCGCGTTCATGGATGATGAGAAGTTTGACACCCTGTTGCAGGATACGCGCATCGTCAGGAATGGAACCAAGATCGCGGCTGTACGGGATAACGCTGCGTTCCTGCTTGAGCTGCGCGAGGAAGGCGGCGTGGGTAAAGTGCTAGGCGGCTGGCCATCTGATGACTACGTCAATCTTCTGGCCATGTTGGCCAAACGCGGGGCCCGACTGGGCGGCGCTTCGGCACAGTACGCGATGCGGTTTGCCGGGCGGGACAGCTTCATTCTGTCCCAGGATGTCACCGCCCGCCTGATTGCCGAAGGTGTGATCGACAAGCCTGCCACCTCGAAGAAAGCGATGGAGGCGGTTCAGAACGCCTTTAATACATGGATGGGTCAGTCCGGGCGATCACTTACGGAAATCAGCCGGGTTCTGGCCATGAGTCTGTGAAAACGGTTTGCGGAATACCCGCAGCGGAATAAGATTCAACTTATGGTTCTGCGTATATTCTTTGCTTCTTTTTTGTTGCTGGCCGCCTGCGGTCGTCAGTTGACCGAACAGGAGCGCGGTTTTGCGGAAACCATTCAGGGGGGAACCCTGAATCTGGATCACATCCGTCTGGTCGAAGGTGCCCCGGTGGCAAACGTGACGTATTTCCGCGAAGAACGCCCGCGACTGGCCTGCCGCGAGCGCATTCTGCCCCCGGTGGACCCCGGGCCGGTGACGGGCAAACCCGCCGCCGTGGCCCTGTTCAACAAAGTCTACTTTGCCCGCGACTGGTATCTGGAGGACTATATGTCGGAATTTCCGGATCAGATGAACCTGCTGGCCGCGATGCTTTTGGCCCATGAGCTGACGCATGTCTGGCAATGGCAGAATCGCCGGACCACGGGTTACCACCCCCTGCGCGCTGCGGCGGAACATGGGGGCCGGAGGGATCCGTATCTGTTCGACCTCGAAACCTCTCCGGATTTTCTGACCTACGGGTTCGAACAGCAGGGCGCGATCGTCGAGGAATACGTGTGCTGTCGCGCATTGGCCCCCCAGGCCAAGCGTACCAAAAGACTGCACGACATGCTGGGCACCCATTTTGATCTGTCGCCCCTGCCGGAACAAGGGCGCGAGCGCCCGGTCCTGATCCCATGGAGCGAAGCCAGGATCGAAGGGATTTGCAGTTAGTTCCGTGCGCGCTGCACGGTTTCCAGATATGCCACCAGATCAACGATCGGCTGGCTGGTCAGGATCGGCTGACCTTCCGGTGTTTTCATGGATGTGTCCTGCCCGTCGAAATAAGGGCCATAGACCGGCATCGGGCTGCCATGGCTGACCAGCGGGTCCCTACCGTCGATGCGGGCGACAACGCGGGCGGTCGGGAACACCCCGCTTTCGCCGGACAATGCGGTCAGATCGGACGGCTGAACAACCAGCACGCTGGCCATCGGCCCCTGCCCGGTTGCGTCAATCCCGTGACAGGTCGCGCAGTAATGCAAATAGAGTTCCTCTCCGGTCGCGGCATCCTGCGCCCAGGCAGCTTGTGCGGCAGCAGCCGAAACCCCGAGAACCAGCATACCGATCGTTGCCTTGAACATCGTATCCTCCTGTCACGATTGACATTTGCAGGGTTGCCCGACAGGCATATGGGCGCAATGATCCAGATCAACGAAATAGGTGCAGAGGGTTCGGGCAATGACACAATACGCAGCCATCATGCTGGCCGCCGGATTTGGAATTCCGATACTGGCCGCTCTTAACGCGGCCCTTGGCAAGGTCATCGGATCACCGACAACGGCAGCTGTGGTGCTGTTTGCAATTGCCCTGGCCGCCTCGGTGCTGACCATGCTGTTGTTTCCCGGTTTTGCAGCCTTGTCCAAGGTTGCGCAAGCCCCGAAACACCTGTTGTTCGCTGGCATCCTGATTGCATTCTATGTGTTGTCGATCACCCATGTCGCCCCGCATTTCGGTGTGGGAAACGCTGTGTTCTTTGTTCTGTTGGGGCAATTGATCAGTGCCGCGGCAATCGATCACTTCGGCCTGTTCGGCGCACAGGTGGCACCCCTCACCCTGATGCGGGCAGGTGGTATCGCGGTCATGGCCATCGGTGTTGCGATCACTCAACTGGCCTGAGCACGCCGCCCTCAAGCCTGACCATGCGATCCATGCGCGCCGCCAGTTCGAGGTTGTGGGTCGCGATCAACGCCGACAATCCCTCGTCCCGCACCAGCGTCATCAGCGCATCGAACACCTGATCCGAAGTTTCAGGGTCCAGATTGCCTGTCGGTTCGTCTGCCAGCAAAACACGTGGCGCGTTGGCAAGCGCCCGGCAAAAGGCCACGCGTTGTTGTTCACCGCCCGACAGCGCCGCAGGGCGGTGGCTGGCGCGCGGGGCGACGCCCACACGGTCCAGCAAATCCAACGCCCGTGCCTGAGCAGCTTTTTCGGACGCGCCATTGGCCAGTTGCGGCAATGTGATGTTTTCCAGCGCCGTAAACTCGGGCAGCAGGTGATGGAACTGATATACGAACCCTATATCCTGCCGACGCAACGCCGTTCTGGTTCGGTCGCCCTTGCCGTTCACATTCTGTCCCCCGATTTCGACGGTTCCGTCGTCAGGCTTATCCAGCAGACCGGCGATGTGCAGAAGCGTTGATTTGCCCGCACCGGACGGCGCAACCATGGCCACGGCCTCACCCGCGCGCAGCTCCAGATCGACCCCACGCAGAACCTGCACCTCGCCCGGTGTACCTTTGAGGTAGGTCTTGGTCAGACCGTTCAGACGCAAGGTGACTTCATTCATAGCGCAGCGCCTCGACCGGGTTCAGCCGCGCCGCGCGGCGGGCGGGGAAATAGGTGACGATGAAAGACAGGCCAAGCGACAGGCACGTCGCCTTGAGCACATCGCTCAGATGCAGTTCGGCCGGCAGAGCGTAGATGCCGCGGATCGACGGATCCCACACGCCACCGCCCATCACGTAGTTCACGAATGAGAAGATCGGATCAATGTAGATTGCAAAGAGGCATCCCAGGATGACCCCCATTGCAGTGCCGATCAGGCCGGTGAACGCACCGCAGATGAAAAAGACACGCAGAACCGATCCTTCGCTCAGGCCGATTGTGCGCAAGATACCGATATCGCGCCCCTTGTTTTTGACCAGCATGATCAGGCCCGAAACGATGTTCATCGCAGCAATCAGAACGAGGATCGACAGGATGATGAACATCACGTTATCCTCAACCTCGAGCGCGCGCAGGAAGCCGCCGGATGCGTCCTGCCATGTCCAGATTTGACTGCGCTCGCCCGACGCCTCAAGAATGGGGATCAGGATCGGGCCGAGGTCTTCGGGCTTGTCCACCATCACTTCGATCTCATCCGCCACACCTTCACGGTTGAAAAAGCCCTGCGCCTGCGAAAACGGCATGTAGACGCGGGTGCGGTCGATGTCATAGCGACCGGCCGAAAACACATAGACAACGCGATAGGCATTCACGCGCGGTGACGTGCCAAAGGCGGTTTTGACCCCGTTGGGCGAGGTCAGTTTGACCACATCCCCGACAGTGACCCCAATACTGCGGGCCACACCCGATCCAATGGCGATTACATCCTCACCTGTCTGGAAGTCCGACAGGTCCCCCGCCGCCTGGTCCGCCTGCGCGATACCCGGCAGGTCGAACAGATCGTCTGGTCGGATGCCAAACACCTCGACCCCGCTGCTGCTGTCGCGGTTGGTGATCAGCACCTGCCCCTTCACCAGCGGTGCGGCACGTTCAACACCGGGCACCAGCGCAATGCGGTCAGTGCGTTCGTTGTAGTCGGCAATTGTCCGATCCACCCGGCCCTGCGCGTCAAATTCACCCGAGGAATAGACTGTCACATGCGCATTGGCGCCCAGAATGGTGCCGACGAATTCAGACCGAAAACCCGAACGGACGGCCAGCGTTGCAATCAGCGCGAACACGGCAAGCGTGATCCCGATCAGTGAGATCCATGTCATCACGCTGACGCCGCCTTCGGCCCTGCGCGCGCGCAGATATCGCCAGGCGATTTTCCATTCAAAAGGGGCAAAGGGCGGGGGTGTCTTGGCCATGCCTGCTCCGGGTTTTCTTGTTTGCGGCGACCCTTTCGGCATTTCGCCCAATGGTCAAGCCGGTTGTCACCCTGAACCGGTTCCTCAGCCTGAATGAGCCGAATCGTTTCGGGACATGACCAAAATACATGTGCAAAACAGGTGTCTTTCAATTCGGGCGCTACACCATGAGTTGTGAAGCGCATCACAGACAGAAGGTGATTGTTTCAGGTATGACGTTAATCATCGCGCATCGTGAGCCACTGAATCGTAAAGGCAACAATAAGTGCGAAATTTTATTACTCTTTTTGATTATTTTCAGAAACTTTGCCACCCTGACCATGGGGGAACACATTTAAAGAGCGGGGGTCGCTCAATGAATTTAGAAATTTCAACCAATGGTGCGGGTGCAATTTCGACCCGTCAGGCTTCAACAGAATTAGATTGTGAAACCGCAGCCTTGCTGCGCGCGGCCATTCGGCCAATCTTTGTCACCGCGGCAAGCTGGGGCAATTTGGCAGACATCCTGAAAGACAAAGGATATCGTCTGGTTTTCCGGCAAGGCCGTTTGTGTATCACGGATCGGGCAACTGATGCGCGGATTTGCGGATTGCGCTTTCTGGATATCGAGTTTCGCGAACTGATCAGCCGCCTTGGCCGTCCGATTGTTGTGGCGACAGGTGACGGAGCCAACGGAGACGTCCTGGCCGAGCGCCCGACGTCGGATCAAAACTGAGAACCGACCGACTGACGCGGTCGGTATTCAGGTAGCTTGGGAAGGGCCGCCAGGTCTGAGCCTCCGGCACCCCATCCAGATCACAGGGTGAGTTTCAACACCACCTCGCAGCAGCAACTGATGGTCGCTTATGCGATCCGCTGGTAAATCTCAGCAACTTTGGTAACGGCCGCCTCGGGGCTCAGTTCCTCGTTTTCGCCAGTGCGGCGACAGGTCAGTTCAACCACACCATTCTTCAGACCACGCGGGCCAACCGTGATGCGCCAGGGCAAACCGATCAGGTCCATCGTGGCGAATTTGCCGCCAGCACGTTCATTGCGGTCGTCATAGAGCGGTTCCAGACCCAAAGCCGTCAGCGCCGTGTAGATCTTGTCACAAGCTGCATCGGCTTCGTCATCGCCCTGCTTGAGGTTGACAATACCGCAATTGAACGGGGTCACGCCCTCGGGCCAGATGATGCCTTTATCGTCATGGCTGGCCTCGATGATGGCTCCTACAAGGCGGCTGACACCGATACCATGGCTGCCCATGTGAACCGGAACCGGTTTGCCATCCGGGCCTTGGACAGTTGCGCCCAAGGGATCGGAGTATTTGGTGCCAAAGTAGAAGATTTGGCCCACCTCAATGCCGCGCGCCACGCGGCGGCGTTCTTCGGGGATCTGGTTGAACAGAGCTTCATCGTGGGTTTCATCAGTGCGGGCGTATTTCGAAGTGAACTCTTCCAGAATGGCTTGACACTGTTCGCGGTTGTCATAATCGATTTCACGATCGCCAAAGGTCAGGTCGGTGACGGCGCTGTCATAGAAAACCTCGGATTCACCGGTATCGGCCAGAACCAGAAACTCATGCGTGTCATCGCCACCGATGGGGCCTGAATCGGCGCGCATCGGAATCGCCTGAAGTCCCATCCGTTCATAAGTGCGCAGATAGCTGACCAGATGGCGGTTATAGGCGTGCAGCGCATCTTCCTTGGTCAGGTCGAAGTTGTATCCGTCCTTCATATAGAACTCGCGCCCCCGCATCACGCCAAAACGCGGGCGGATTTCATCGCGGAACTTCCACTGGATCTGGTAGAGCGTCAGCGGCAGGTCCTTGTAGCTGCTGACGTGGCCGCGGAAAATATCGGTCACCAGTTCTTCGGCTGTGGGCGTGAACAGCATGTCGCGGTCATGACGGTCCTTCATCCGCAGCATCTCTTGACCGTAGTCATCATAGCGCCCGGATTCACGCCACAGATCCGCCGACTGGATTATAGGCATCTGAATCGCGATGTGACCGGCCCGCGCCTGTTCTTCGTGGACGATGTTTTCCAGCTTGCGCAGCACTTTGAAGCCCAGCGGCAACCAGGAATATATCCCGGCAGAGGCCTGCTTGATCATCCCTGCACGCAGCATCAGCCGGTGGCTGACGATCTGAGCCTCGGACGGGGTTTCCTTGAGAACGGGCAGAAAGTAACGGCTCAGGCGCATGGACGGACCTTCAAAGGTAAGAATTCGACTGGACAGGTGATTATGCCAAAGCCCCGCCGGGGGCAATCGCGCATTGGTGTTTTCCGACCTTGCGGCAGTCGGTTTTTTGATTGACCCGCCAATCGGGACTGCCATGGTAGCGGAAACGCAAATTCCATGAGGCGCCGATGCAGACCATTCAGGAACCCGCACGCCAAATCCCCGTCATTCATCAAACCGATGTTCTGGTCGTTGGTTCCGGCCCTGCCGGGTTGGCAGCAGCGCTTGCGGCGGCACGTGCGGGGGCCGAGGTATCTTTGGTTGATCGTTTCGGCTGCATGGGCGGCAATATCACTGCCGTCGGCGTCGAAGGATTTGCCTGGTACCGGCACGAGCAAACCGTCGAGGCAGGCGGCATCGGGATGGAGTTTGAAACCCGCGCCAAGGAGATGGGAGCCGCCGTTCCGGAAAGCCAGTCCCTGAGCTATGAGCTGGACAGCGAAGGATTCAAACTGGTGGCCGACAAGCTGGTCGAAGAAGCGGGCGTGCATCCGATGTTGCATCGGCAATTCGTGTCCCCGATCCTGGAAGGCGACCGGATCACCGGTGTCATCACAGAATCCAAGGCCGGGCGCGAAGCGATTTTGGCCAAGGTCGTCATCGATGCCACCGGCGACGCGGATGTGGCCCATCGCGCGGGTGCGCCGACCCACAAAACTCCGCGCGAGGACATGATGGCGGCCTCGGTCATGTTCCATCTGGCGGGCGTCGACAAGCGGGCCTTTATGGAAGGTGTAAAAGCTGACCCGCAGACCTACAAGGACTGGGGCGGCGGCGGAGAGTGGAACATTGAGACCTCCGGTAAAGAGGACGATATGTTCTCACCCTTCGTGCACAAACCGTTCCAGCAAGCAATCGATCAGGGGCTGATCCCGCCGCATCTGAACACCATCGCCGGCACCTGGGGCGCGATGCATGACACGGGCGAGCTGACATACATGAACCTCATCCATCTGGCCGAGGTTGACGGCACCGATCCCGACAGCCTGACGCGCGGCGAGATTGAAGGTCGCCGCCAGACCATGCTGGCCATCGAGGCGCTGCGACGGTTCATGCCCGGTTGCGAAAACGCACGTTTGCGGAATTTCGGGATGACCATCGGCATCCGCGACACCCGCAAGATCGACGCGGTCTACAACATGACCGAAAACGATGCCCGCCATCAGGGCCGGTTCGAGGATACGATCGGCATCTATCCCGAGTTCATCGACGGCTATGGCATCCTGATCCTGCCAACTACGGGGCGGTACATGCAAATCCCTTATCGCTCGATGCTGCCCAAGGGCATCAAAGGCCTGCTGGTTGCAGGACGGTCGCATGGCGCGGACCGGGTGGCACATGCCGCAACCCGAAACATGGCTTGTTGCGCGGTCTTAGGTCAGGGCGCGGGCATCGCCGCTGCGGTCTCACTGAAAAGCAATCAGGAGCTGGACCAGCTGAATCTGGCACCGGTTCGAACTGAACTGCAACGCCAGGGGGTGAGGATTCACTGATGGACAGTATCCCAACGATTGATATTGCGCCTTTGACTGCCCCGGGAACCGCAGCCTATGACGCGACGGTCCGAGACATCCTTGCGGCCTGTCAGGGGATCGGCTTCTTGTCGATCACCGGGACAGGCGTATCCCGGCAGACCGTGGATCAGGTACGCCAGATCACCCGACAGATTTTTGCCGTCGATGACGCACAAAAATGGGATCAGGCCATCACCCGCGCCAACTATCGCGGCTATATACCCATGGGGTTTTTCACACCCAATGATGGCTCGGGCAAGGCCGACAAGTACGAGGGGTACAAACTGCATCACGAGGTCGCAGCAGACGACCCGGTGCGTGAGGATTGCGCGTTATACGGGCCAAACCTCTGGCCCGACGGTGTACCCGGTGCGAAGGAGGTCATTCTGGGTTACTGGCGGCAACTGGATCGCGTCACCGATCTGTTGCTGGGCGCGTTAGAGGCGGGACTGGATCTGAAAGCCGACGCGCTGCGCAGTGCATTCCGGGTCCCGATGACCAACATGACCCTGCTGCATTACCCGCCACAGGCCGAGGATGAGGCAGGCTATGGTATCCATCCGCACAAGGATACCGACGCCTTGACCATCATTGCCCCCGATCCGGTGGGCGGGCTTGAGGTGCAGACCCGCAACGGCGGCTGGATCACGCCCGACTGCCCGCCCGGTGGTTTCGTGGTGAATATCGGTGACATGCTGGAGCTGTGGTCGGGCGGGCGGTTGAAATCCACGCCGCATCGGGTTGTGAACCGATCGGGGCGGGAACGGTATTCTTTTCCCTATTTCGCGGTGCCCCGTCACGACATCGTCGTCGCGCCTTTGCTGCCGCCCCTGCCCGGCTTTGACCGTCCGGCGGTTCATTGTGGTCACTGGTCGGCCGAGATTTGGCGCACGAACTGGCCCGATGAGACCGCCACCGAAGACACACCTGAATTGGGAACCTTGCGCGGCTGACCCCTGCAAACCCAAGCGCCATGAACCGCTTGCATCATGGGCTTTGATGCGCCAAGAACACCTGCAAGGGCCTGAACAAGGGGATCGCCATGGCTTTGCCGGTTAAGGATCAGCTGAGATACTGGAGCATCGCCGCTGCGGTTTTCGCGTTGATCCTGTGGGCGCTTGGGGATGTCTTGCTGCCTTTTGTCATCGGCGGGGCCATTGCCTATTTCCTGGATCCGGTCGCTGACCGGCTGGAGCGGTTGGGCCTGTCGCGTATGGCCGCCACGGCAGTCATCACGGTCGTCGGTGTTCTGGGGTTTGTACTGGCAATTCTGATGGTGGTCCCTGCGCTGATCACCCAGTTGCTGGATCTTGTCGATGTACTGCCCGATCTGTTCAAACAGTTGCGCAGTTTCATAGAAAAACAGTTCCCGTCATTGCTTGACCGGGAATCGAGCACGCACGCGATGCTGGTGTCCTTTGGCGAAACGCTGAAATCCAAGACCGGCGACGTTATGCAGACGCTGCTGACCTCGCTGGGCTCCGCGATCAACATCGTTGTTCTGTTGGTCATTGTCCCGGTCGTTGCCGTTTACTTGCTGTTGGACTGGGATCGCATGACCGCCCGCATCGGAGAGCTGCTGCCACGTGACCACGCCCCCATCATCAGGCGGCTTGCCGGAGAGATCGACGCGGTTCTGGCCTCGTTCGTGCGCGGCATGGGAACGGTCTGCTTGATCCTTGGCAGCTATTACGCGGTCGCACTGATGCTTGCTGGCCTGCAATTCGGTCTGATTGTGGGCTTTATCGCGGGCTTGGTCACGTTCATTCCCTATCTGGGCGCCCTTATCGGTGGCTCGCTGGCAATCGGGCTTGCGCTGTTTCAGTTCTGGGGCGACTGGGCTCATATCGGGCTGATCGCGGGTATCTTTGCCATTGGACAAGTCACCGAGGGCAATTTCCTGACACCCAAGCTGGTCGGCAGCTCTGTCGGGCTGCACCCGGTCTGGTTACTGCTGGCCCTGTCGGTCTTTGGCGCGCTGTTCGGCTTCGTCGGCATGCTGATCGCTGTCCCGGTCGCCGCAGCATTGGGCGTGCTGGCCCGCTTTGCCACATCGCTATACCTCGACAGCAGATTGTACACTGGTCTTGAAGGTCTGGATCAGGAAACCGAGTAAATGGCCCGACAACTCAGCTTTGATCTGCCTGCCAAAACTGCGCTCGGGCGAGAGGATTTCTTTGTGTCACCGGCCAATGCGCTGGCGGTGGCAATGATCTCGGCCACGTCCTGGCCTGGCAACAAGCTGGTACTGAGTGGGCCTGCTGGCGCGGGCAAAACCCATCTGGCCCATGTCTGGGCCGCTGAAACCGGCGGGCGTATCCTTCAGGCCAGAGACCTGCGATATGACGATGTGCCAGACCTGGCGCGTATGCCGATCGCGGTCGAAGACGTGCCTTTGATAGCCGGTGATCTCGAGCAGCAAAAAACGCTGTTCCACCTGCATAACCTTGTTCTGGCCGAGGGGCACCCCTTGCTGATGACCGGCCGTCTTGCACCGAAATTCTGGGAGTTGCCGCTGGCCGACCTGCAAAGCCGGGTCGAAGGTGCCCATCACGTCGCACTGGATCCGCCCGACGACGCATTGCTGGGCGCGGTTCTTGCCAAGCTGTTTGTCGACAGGCAGCTCAACCCCGGCCCCGATGTCATCGCCTATCTTGTCAAGCATATGGACCGGCGGTTTGAAAGCGCAGCCGACGTTGTATCCCAACTGGACCAACTGGCCCTGGCGGAAAAACGCGACATTACACGCGCGCTGGCCATTCGCGTACTGAACACGGCTCCGGATGAGGTCGAGACCAATGATTGACCCGCTGACGTCAATTTCGCATCCTCAAACAGGACAATCTGGAAGGCACATGGATCAGACCGTCGAAACCGATATCCCGGACTGGGGAACAATCGGAAAGCCCCTGTTTGACAAACCGGATGCACGGGCACTATCCCGCGTCGGGGTTGTCGATGTCGGGTCGAACTCGGTCCGGATGGTCATTTTCGACGGGGCGGCGCGATCACCGGCCTATTTCTACAATGAAAAGGTCATGTGCGAACTGGGGGCAGGCCTGTCCGAAACCGGACGACTGAACCCGCGTGGCCGCGACCGCGCCTTGTCGGCCCTACGACGGTTCCAGCACCTGGCAATGGATCTGGATTTGCCCGGTTTGCACGTTGTGGCCACCGCTGCTGTGCGCGAAGCCTCGGATGGGCCCGAGTTCTGCGATCAGGTGCAGGCTGAAACCGGTTTGCAGGTGGCCATCATTGACGGTGACGAAGAAGCCCGCCTGTCGGCGCAGGGTGTCTTGTTGGGGTGGCCCGGAGCTTATGGACTGATCTGCGATATCGGCGGGTCGTCGATGGAATTGGCCGAAATCGGCGGTGGTCAGGTCGGCCGCCGCGTGACCTCGCCGCTTGGGCCGTTGAAACTGCGTGACATCAAAGGCGGGCGACGTGCGCGAAAAGCGCATATCAAGGAAACGATGGAGGATCTGCGCAATCAGATGGGTCAGCAGCGGGACCGTTTATTTCTGGTCGGCGGCAGCTGGCGTGCCTTTGCGCGGCTGGACATGCTGCGGCGGGGCTATCCGCTGAACGTGCTGCATGAATACCGCATGACCACCAAACAGGTGCGCGAGACGATCAAATACATCGAAAAACACGATAGCGAAAAGCTGCGTGCTCAGGCGGGCGTGTCCAGCTCGCGCATGGCGCTTATCCCTTACGCGATGGACGTTCTGGCGCGACTGATCCGCACGTTCAAACCCAAAGATATCGCCATCTCAAGCTATGGTATCCGCGAGGGCTTGTTGTATGAGCAGATGCCGCAGGAAGTGCGCGACCGCGACCCGCTGATCGAAGCCAGCCGGTTCTCGGAAGCAAAGGACGCCCGCCTGCCCGGATTTGGCAGCAATCTCTATGATTTTGTCATCCCGCTGTTCAGATCCGCACCGCCCAGCAGGGTGCGCCTGATCAAAGCGGCCTGCCTGCTGCATGATGTAAGCTGGCGCGCGCATCCCGATTATCGGGCCGAGGTGTGTTTCGACAACGTCACGCGCGCCAATCTTGGTGGCTTGAAGCACTCCGAGCGTGTCTTCATCGGATTGGCACTGCAACACCGCTATCGCAACAAGCGGGAAGGCAACCGGTTCTCTCGGCTTTACGAGTTGCTGGACGAAAATAGCCAGAAACAGGCCGAGATTCTGGGCAAGGCCATGCGCTTTGGCGCGATGCTGTGGATGCACAACGATGCCAATATGGGGCAGCTCAAGTTTTTCCCCAAGAAGCGAGAGCTGGAACTGTATCTGCCCGAAACCGCTGCCCCCCTGTTCAGCGAAGTGGCTGAAGCCCGGCTGAACGCTTTGGCAGCGGCGCTAAAATCTCAGACTCGCGTGATTGTCAAAGGCTGACTCTTGAGCGGGTCAGATATCTGTGGGTCCTTTGGGCACCTCGATATCTTGCTTTTCGGGCTGAGAAGGCTCTTGGGGCGGTTTTCTGCGGATAATGATATCGCCATTGGGCAGGATCTCGGGTGGTTCATAAACACTCCAGTCATTGACCTCAGCCGCCAGTTCGGCAAGTGCCGGGCCCATCTGCTGCAAGAATGACTGCATTGCCGGGCCAAGCTCTTCCGCCAGACCCAGCAAGTTTTCCAATGCCGGTTCCATTTCCTTGCGCAGACCTTCGAAAAACAGTTCGGCCCCCTGCTCCATCAGGGATTTTTCATTGTCTTCCTGCGCCATCGCAGGCGCGGCAAGGAACATTGAGATCGTACCGATCAGCAAAATGCGTGTCATACCTGACATATAAGGCCCGTGTGGCGGGCTGGAAAGGTCACAGTTCAATATCCAGCGTGACCGGAAAATGATCAGAGGCCGTCAAAAGCGCCTGCCGCAATTCCTGTTCAGTCCAACAGGTGGCATCCTGAAACGGGTGCCAGATACGCCAGGACGGGCGATATGCTTGCAGGTCCGCGGTAATCATTATGTAATCCAGCAAAGCGTCCAGAAATTTGCCTTCCTCAGGACGGGCAAAGCGCGCAGTGGCAGGCACCGGGCCGGGCCGAAACCTGTAGGCTGTGACGGCGTTCGGATCGAACAATCCGGCTTGCAGCAACACCTCGACCGACGAGCGGCCAAAGAGGTGTTCAAACTCATCCAGCCCGGGGCCATCGTTCAGATCGCCCAGCAAAATGACAGGCTGTTTTTGCGCAACATGCCATTCGACGCGCCGTGCAAGCCAGATCGCTTGCGCCAGCTGCTTGCGGCGATTGGCAATCGAGATCCGGATCGCCTCGTCCCGCGATTCGGCACCGTGCGGTGCCTTGGATTTCAGATGTGCCCCGATCAGGCGGATGTTGTGCCCGGCTTGCGTCGTCACCGCCAGTTCCATCGGCGGTTTGGAGAACCGCACGACGTCCTCGGTCGCATCAATATCGAGGTCGATTTTGAACACGCCATCGAACCGGGGGGCTGCCGTATCTGCAATATCTCCCTTGGGGTCATGGCGAACACTCAGCACCGTTCTGTCATAGAGCAATGCCAGTTCCTGATGTGTGTCGTTTGCATAGCCCATCACCGCATCAGACGTGCGCAAGTCGAACGCTTCGGCAAAGGTTTGCAGGGCCCGAACCGTGTTCTGGCGTCTGCCGGTGTTGGGCGCCTCGACGATTACAATCGCATCAGCGTCAATTGCGGTCAGCACCTTGGCAATCGCTTCGACCTGCTGCGCTTTGGTGACGTCGTGCCTGCCAGACCAGCTGTCATCGACGATCAGCCTGTCTTTCTGGTCAAACAGATTGGCGAACCATTCGATATTATAAGTCGCCAGCCGCATCTGATCAGGCCCGCGCGCCGTTGATTTCATCCCAGGCACGATTGATGTCGATCATCTTTTTTTCGGCCAGCCGGATCGCCTCTTCGGGGACACCCCGGGCCATCATGGCGTCGGGGTGCGTTTCCCGAACCAGCTGCCGCCAGACCTTGCGAATATCGGGCAGCGGCATGTCATGCGGAACGCCCAGTACCGTATAAGGATCGTTTGGCGCATCGGGGACAAAACGCGCCCGCAGTGCTTTGAACTGCGCGTCGGTTTGTCCGAAGATCTGGCTGACATCTTCGAGAAATGCGTTTTCGTTCGGATGATAGAAACCGTCCGCCATCGCAATGTGAAAAAGCCCCTCCATCAAGTCACACAGGGTTGTGCTGTCTTCCGAGAACATGCGTGCGATCTTGCGCGCGTAGTCCTGATATCCCGCCACGTCCGTACGGGCCATGTTGAAGACTCGGGCTGCACCTTCCTCATCTTCGCGCGCAATCTGAAACACGTCGCGAAAGGCGGTGACCTCATCACGGGTCACCTGACCGTCTGCCTTGGCCATTTTGGCACCCAGTGCGATGACCGCAATCGTAAAGGCCACGGACCGCTCCGGTGGCGAGCGTAGTTTTTCAAAAACTGCGGTCAGGCTTTCGCCTTGGGCAAGCGCGCTCAGCGCATCGGATATGCGGGTCCAGATCGACATGACCGCACCCTAGCGTCACAATTCGGGACTGTCAGGTGCAACAGGTCATTCAGCACCAAGAATTTTCTGCATCAGCACAAGGTCCAGCCGCTGGCCGAACTTAAAGCCGACTTCGGGCATCACCCCGACTTTCGAATAGCCAAGTGCGGCATGAAACGCCTCAGCCCCCGGATTGGCCGAGGATATGCCCGCGACCAGAACATGAACGCCTTGGGATTGCGCGATTTCCTCCAGCTCTGACATCAACGCACGTCCCACCCCTTTGCCCCACGCATCCGGTGACAGCTGGATCGTATGTTCGCATGTTTGCGCATAACCGGGCCCGGTTCGGAAAGGGCCATATGTGGCAAAGCCGATAACGTGGCTGTCGTGCTCGGCAACCAGATAACCAGGCACGCGTGCCTTGATATCTTCGGCAATCTGGGCGGCGCTGCGCTCGTCCGGCGTGAAAGTGACCAAAGTGTCCCGGATGATCGCATTGGTGATCCGGGCAATGGCTGGTGCATCTGACGCTGTGGCCGGGCGAATGTTCATTCCAGCACCCGAAGCCCATGAGCTGTCTCGATCTCTGCCTGCAAAGCCGCGGGGCCGGTGTCGAACACCACATGATCCAGTTCACCCAGTTGACGGGCCAGTGTCAGGGCGTCGGGGTGATAGACAACCAGGCGTCGCAACCGGCACGCGCTGTCCTGCAACATGTTTGCTGGGTGCAGGTCGCCTTTCCATTCGATAAGGGCGGGAAACAGATTGTCGAACGGCAAGCGCCCCGTTGGCGGAACCGCCATGCGCCATTGCAACGCGCCGCGGGTCAGGTCGATGGGCTGTCCGGTACCATCTGGGAAGATCGACAGCGTGGCCTCGATATCCTCGACCCGGCATATCCAGTTCGTCAAACGCGGGCCGCCCTGAAAATTGTCCAGATCGAACCATCGCGGCCTGCCCGGAGGTTGCGCCTGCGGATCGATGGCAATCGCTTCGAGATAGAGCCCATCCCTGAGACCCAGCAGCCTGTTATGTGTACCGAATTTTTCGTGTTTTCCACCGGGTTGCAGCGCAACGCCAAGCGCCTGTTCGATATGCGCAGACGCTTCTTCAAGCGTTTCGCCCGCGACGGCCAGATGATCGAGTAACATGCGCACCCTCCTTCGAAAAACGACCGGCCCCGAAGGGATCCGGTCGCATGTTTTCGCCATTGGCGCGGGATCACAAGAGCTTTCGTTGAAAGTCTTGCCTTGTGTCAGGGCCGTGCTTGGCGGATCAGGCGCAGAATGTCCTGAGCGGCCTCGGGAATGTTGGTGCCCGGACCAAAGATGGCCTTAACCCCGTGGTCATACAGGAACTGGTAATCCTGCTGCGGGATCACCCCGCCACAGATTACGATGATATCGCCGGCCCCTGCTTTCTTCAGCTCTTCCACCAGCTGCGGTGCCAGTGTTTTATGCCCCGCCGCCTGCGAGGAAATGCCGACCACATGCACGTCATTGTCCACCGCGTCCTGCGCGGCCTCGGCAGGTGTCTGGAACAGCGGGCCAACGTCCACATCAAAACCGATATCAGCAAAGGCCGTGGCGATAACCTTGGCACCGCGATCATGCCCGTCCTGCCCCATCTTGACCACCAGCAGACGCGGGCGGCGGCCCTCGGCCTCGGCAAAGTCCTCGATGGATTTCTGGATCGCGGCAAAGCCTTCGTCGCCCTCATAAGCAGCGCCATAGACACCGGCCAGGGTTTTCACCTCGGCGCGGTGGCGGCCGAATTCTTTCTCCATTGCCATGCTGATCTCTCCTACGGATGCACGGGCGCGGGCGGCTTCGACCGCAGCGGCCAGCAGGTTTCCGCCCTCTTGGGCGGTCTTGGTCAGGGCGTCCAGCGCGGATTGGCACGCGGCTTCATCACGGGTCGCGCGAATGCGTTCCAGCCGCGCCACCTGCGCCTCGCGAACGGCGACGTTGTCGACATCCAGAATGTCGATCGGGTCTTCCTGTTCCTTGCGGTATTTGTTGACGCCGACAATCACTTCGTCGCCCCGGTCAATCATGGCCTGACGGCGGGCTGCGCTTTCCTCGATGCGCAGCTTGGGCATACCCGAGGCAACGGCCTTGGTCATGCCACCCATCTCCTCGACCTCTTGCATCAGGGCCCAGGCTTTTTCGACCAGTTCATTGGTCAGGCTTTCGACATAGTAAGAACCGGCCAACGGATCGACCACATCAGTCACACCGGTTTCTTCCTGAAGCACAAGCTGCGTGTTTCGCGCGATACGGGCCGAGAAATCGGTGGGCAGCGCAATTGCCTCGTCCAGAGCATTTGTGTGAAGCGACTGGGTGCCACCCAGAACTGCGCTCATCGCTTCATAGGCGGTGCGGATGACATTGTTGTAAGGGTCTTGTTCCTGAAGCGATACACCGGAAGTCTGGCAATGGGTGCGCAGCATCTTTGAACGTTCGGACTTTGCTCCAAACTCGGTCATGACGCGATGCCACAGCGTGCGCGCGGCACGCAATTTGGCGATCTCCATGAAAAAGTTCATGCCGATGGCGAAGAAGAACGATAAACGGCCCGCGAACTTGTCCACGTCCATTCCGGCCTCAGTCGCGGCACGGACGTATTCGCGCCCATCGGCCAGCGTATAGGCCAGTTCCTGAACAAGGTTCGCCCCGGCCTCTTGCATGTGATAGCCCGAGATCGAGATCGAGTTGAACTTAGGCATCTCATTCGACGTGTATTCGATGATGTCCGAGATGATCTTCATCGACGGTTCAGGCGGGTAGATATAAGTGTTGCGCACCATGAATTCTTTCAGAATGTCGTTCTGAATGGTGCCGGAAAGGACAGACTTGTCGTGACCCTGTTCTTCACCCGCAACGATGAAACTTGCCAGGATCGGAACAACCGCGCCATTCATGGTCATCGAGACCGAGACCTTGTCCAGCGGGATGCCGTCAAACAGGATCTTCATATCCTCGACACTGTCGATCGCAACGCCTGCCTTACCGACATCGCCAACAACGCGCGGGTGATCACTGTCATAGCCGCGATGTGTCGCCAGATCGAAGGCAACCGAAACGCCTTGCTGGCCTGCTGCCAGGTTGCGTCGGTAAAACGCGTTCGACTCCTCGGCGGTTGAGAAACCCGCATATTGGCGGATCGTCCACGGACGCCCGGCATACATCGTGGCCTTGACACCACGGGTAAACGGGCCAAATCCCGGCAAAGACCCCATATGAGGCAGATCGGCGGTGTCTTCCTGGGTGTAAAGCGGTTTGACCGCGATACCTTCCAGCGTTTCCTTGGTCAGGTCGTCCAACGGACGTCCGCGCAGCTCTTTCTCGGCAAGCGCTTTCCAGTCCTTCGTGTCGGTCATTTCGATTTCCTCTCGTCAATACGGATGGCGGTCGCTGAAAGCGTCCGCGCCAAAGTCCTGCACTTGGCCTGTTCATTCAGGTGCAAGCGCGAAAATGTGGTCACCCGGCGCAAATCGCCGGTCGCAATCGCGGGCACAGGGGCTATATTCGAAAGAACAGGAGGCCACATGACACGCACGCTTGCCTTTGTTTTCTCGGCACTAATCCCTCTGGCTGTCCTAGCGGCAGACGGAACCGCGCCGTCTGATGACAGTTTTGTCCGCCCGGTGGGTGAAAGTGAACTCAGCGAGTTCTTGTGGGTCAAACGCCCCATCGTGGTTTTTGCTGACACGCCTGCCGATCCGAGGTTCCAGCAGCAGATCGATATGCTTGTCGCAGAAGAAGCAGCCATGCGCGACCGCGATGTCATCGTGCTAACAGACACGGACCCGTCTGCCCGGTCCCCGATCCGGACCAAGCTGCGACCGCGTGGTTTCCAGATGGTGTTCGTCGACAAAGACGGTGTGGTCAAATTGCGCAAACCCAGCCCGTGGAGCGTGCGTGAGATTGGCAGATCTATCGACAAGACCCCCCTGCGCGAACGCGAGATCCGCGACCGGCGCGAAGGGGGCTGAACGCTTTCGCCACACCCAATGGCCCCGGCGCGATGCGCCGAGAACGTTGGAATGTATATCGAAAGCGCCAACATGGTCACTCGAACTCGATGATTACGTCGTCCACCGCAAGGCTGTCACCGGGGCCTGCATTGACTTTGGCCACCACGCCCCTCTTTTCTGCACGCAGGATGTTTTCCATCTTCATCGCCTCAATCGTGCAAAGCGCCTGACCTTCCTGCACTTCCTGCCCCACTTCGACATCGACCTTCACGACTAGGCCCGGCATTGGGCAGAGCAGCAACTTCGAGGTATCAGGCGGCAGTTTTTCCGGCATCAGTTTGGCCAGTTCCGCCTGCCGTGGGCGGCGCACATGCACTTTCATGTCAGCGCCCCGGTTGCGAACACGGAACCCGCCCGAGACCTTGCCGATTTTCAGAACCAGCGGGCTGCCATCCACGTCCAGAACCGCCAGCTGATCGCCCGGCGTCCAGTCCGAGGCGACACGCAAGGACGGTCCGTCCTCAAACTTGACCGTTGACCCCTCTTTGTCGGCATTGACCTGCACGGCGAACTCCTGCCCCTGCAATGTCACAACCCAGCGCTTGCCTACTTTGCGTTCGTGATTGTCCATCCGCCCCGACACGCGAGTGCGCCGGATTTCGGCGACGCGGTGCATGGCCGCGCAGGAAGCAGCAATCCGGCGCAGATCAGCTTCGGGCAGCGTGACGCCCTCGAACCCGTCTGGGTATTCTTCAGCAATGAAGGCCGTTGTCATGTCACCGCTGACAAACTTTGGGTGATCCATAACTGCCGACAGGAACGGCAGGTTGTGACCGATGCCTTCCACTTCGAAACTGTCCAGCGCCACGCGCATCGCCTCGATAGCTTTTTCGCGGGACGGCGCCCAGGTGCAGAGTTTGGCGATCATCGGGTCGTAATACATGCTGATCTCGCCGCCTTCGTAGACGCCGGTATCATTGCGCACGGCGGTTTCGCCTTCTGGTGCTTCACCCTGCCATTTGCCGTTGACCAGCAACGGACCAGCCGCGGTTTCCTGCGGCGGGCGATACCGGGTCAGACGACCGATCGACGGCAGGAAGTTGCGATACGGGTCTTCCGCATACAGACGGTTTTCAATCGCCCAGCCGGTCAGGGTCACGTCATCCTGCGTTATCGAAAGCTTTTCACCCGCTGCGACACGGATCATCTGCTCGACCAGATCGACGCCGGTGATCAGTTCCGTAACAGGGTGTTCCACCTGCAGGCGCGTGTTCATTTCGAGGAAGTAGAAGTTCTTGTCTCCGTCCACGATGAACTCGACCGTACCTGCACTTGCGTAGTTCACGGCCTTGGCCAGAGCGACAGCCTGTTCACCCATCGCCTTGCGGGTTTCGGGATCAAGGAAGGGTGACGGCGCCTCTTCCACCACTTTCTGATTCCGGCGCTGGATTGAGCATTCACGCTCGCCCAGGTAAATGCCATTTCCGTGACTGTCGCACAGAACCTGAATTTCGATGTGGCGCGGCTGGGTTACGAATTTTTCGATGAAGATCCGGTCATCTCCGAACGAGTTTGCGGCTTCGTTCTTGGACGACTGAAAGCCTTCGCGCGCCTCTTCATCGCTCCACGCGATGCGCATGCCCTTACCACCGCCACCGGCGCTGGCCTTGATCATGACCGGATAACCGATTTCGTTCGAGATCTTGACCGCCTCGTCCGCGTCCTCGATCAGCCCCATGTAACCCGGAACCGTCGAAACTCCGGCCTCCTGTGCGATCTTCTTCGAAGTGATCTTGTCGCCCATGCTTTCGATTGCACCAACAGGGGGACCGACAAAGGCGACACCTTCGGCCTCGAGCGCCTCGGCGAACTTCGAATTTTCCGACAGGAAGCCATAGCCGGGATGAACCGCCTGCGCGCCGCTTTTGCGGATGGCATCCATGACCTTGTCGATCACAATGTAGGACTGGTTCGCCGGGGGCGGACCGATATGCACGGCTTCGTCGGCCATCGACACATGCAACGCGTTCTTGTCCGCGTCCGAATAAATGGCAACGGTGCCGATACCCATCTTGCGGGCGGTCTTGATGACCCGGCAGGCGATCTCGCCCCGATTGGCGATCAGGATCTTATTGAACATGAAACGTCCTTTGGCTTGGTGTTCCGAAAACGCAAAACGCCGCCGCAGGGAACGATCCCCACGACGGCGTGATGCGCGTTGATGGCTGAGGCGCCAGGCGCCCCGAAAGATTTGCGTTAGTTACAGGTGTTCTGCGTCTTGCAGTACAGCACGTTGCCCGCTGCGCCGACGGCCGCGCCAAACAGCGGGTCGGCATTGAGGACCGCGGCCCCCACAGCCCCGGCACCGCCGCCGAGGATTGCCTGTTCGCCCGTGGTGTCACCGCACGCGGCCAGACCAGCACAGGTCGCCGCAACAAGGATGAGTTTCGAGAATCGCATTGTGTCTGCCCTTTTAGGTTTCTTGGTTCGTTTAGGGCCAGATGCGCGAAATGCGGCTTGTTATTCAATATCAATGGGGTTGCAGGCAGGTTTTGTGCGGGATTTCGCCACTTTTTGGCTGCGCGGCCCACAAAGAAAAACGCGGACAGGTCTATGTGGGGAACACAAGCCTGCCCGCGCAAGGAAGGGGTACGGAATAGTAGGTGCATGTGCGGCGCAGGCAAAGTAGAGCCGCACGGCCCATTCAGATTGCACGGCACAATCCGTTGGGCAAACACAGTATTGTTTCCCAAGGGCAACTCGGCTGGTTTCTGCCCAAGCCGCAACATGGCGCGCAACTTCGTGCCGACAGCATTCATGGGAATTACCAGCGCGATAGACCCGTTTACCGTCACAGTTTCGTGACGAAAGGGGCCGCTTCCGATGTTTTCTGCGACTGCAACATCACGAATCGCCGCTACTGCACAGGCGAAGGAATTCCCTCGCAGCAGTGCGTTAGATGACAGGTTCAAGACGCCGTGATTCAAGAAGCCGAAAAAGGCACATTTTCTTGAGAAATCAGACGGTTCTATTCTCTTTCTCGTGATTTCCAAAGATTTCTGCTGCGTGAAACGGTCCTTGGGCACACTCGCACTCAAAGGAACACCCACATGACTATGACTAGAAAAAAGGCACTCCTGCTCGCTGCCTCTGCGCTCAGTGTGACTGGCACGTTTGCTTTCGCTCAGGACGCCCAGACCCAGGCTGAACTCGACGCTTTGCGCGCACGGATCGAGGCGCTGGAAGCCGGCAAAAGCAGCCCCGCCAACGGAGATTTCCGCATCGGCAACACCGTTCTGGACATTTACGGATACGTGAAGGCCGATTTCTTTTATGACTTCGACTACGATCAGGGGGATACAGCGTTCGTGAATGTTATCGGCGAACCCTCGGCCGCGACCGACGGCACCTTCGGGGCAACCGTTCGCCAATCTCGGATCGGACTGCGTACCACCACCCCAAGCGGGATCGGTGACATTGGCGGACAGCTTGAGCTTGACCTGTTCGGTTCCGGTGGCACGGCTGAATTGCGCATACGCCATGCCAACATCACCATTGGCGACCAGTTCCTGATCGGTCAGTATTGGACAAACTTCCAACCATTGGACACCTACCCGACCACCGTCGAATTCAACGGCCCGGTGGGTATCGCATTCGCCCGTGTCCCGCAGTTGAGATACACTGGGCAGCTTGGCAGCAATGCACAGTTTGCGGTCTCGATCGAAGAGAACGTGAGCGGGTCGAATTCCGATGATCCCGTCCTGACGGCCTCGGCGGAGTATAACGACGGCACATATATTGCCCGTGGAGCCGTTTTGTACGGCAAAGCCAATTCCGGCAATGTCGAAGTGGATCAGACGGGCTTTACGTTGTCGGGCGGCATTCGCCCCTGGCAAGGTGGATTGTTCCAGGTCAACTACGTCACTGGTGAGGCGCTTGGGCCGTACCTGATCGGTCTCGGCGATGCCATTGTCGGAGGACAGGCCAACGATGTGGATGGCTATACCGTGGAATTCAGGCAGGACCTCAGCCCGAAGTTGAACGTTGGCATTTCCTATGGTCGCGAGAGTTATGATCTGCCGACCTCGACCGGCACCCTGTCCTTCACCGAGCTGGAAACGATCCATGTCAACGCGTTCTACAAGGCGACAGACAGTCTGACACTCAGCGCCGAGTATATCTATGGCGAGCGGAACGACGCGCCCACCGGCAGAACCTTTGATGGCAGCCGTGTTCAGCTTGCGGCGCAGTTGAACTTCTGAGACCACACACAAATCCTGCCCGGTTTCGGGCAGGATCTTCCCGAAACCGGCAGTGATTGGCTTATGTACGGCGGCGAATATCACAATCAGTCCATCCCGTCGATGATGTCCGGGAAGGATGCGCGCGCAGCATCTACGTCGATGACAAGCAAGGCATCATAGTTAGCCGGATCAAAGGGGTCTTCTGCCGGAATGACTTCGCGCCCGAACAGCCAGCTCAAACGCCCGGCATCCAGATTGCCCCGTTCGAACGGCTGGTCACCGAAATGGGTCCAAAGGGCTTCCATGAACGCAATATCAGCGCGCTTGTCCGCAGGTTTGCGATCCCGAAACCGCTCCCGCCGCGTTAACGGTGTAACGCCCTTTGGGTTGGCGCGACGAATGGTGAACTGAAAGTCTGTGCCTGAAAGGCGACCGGGAAAACCACGATGCTTCAGCATGAAAGGCCCCCTTGTGTCATACTTGCAGACAAAAGCAATTCGAGCCCGAAACGGGATGGGTTCATGATGCGCACCTCCAAAGCCGCACAGTTGGTTTGAGATGCTTTGTACTCATGGAATCTTGCGGTCATGGTCAAAGCCCCTCCCAGATACACTGGGACTGCTCTAGCCGGTAGGCCTCAAAAAACTGGGTCGCATCAGGGGCGGCATCACCAAACTCAACCGGGCGATCGGACAAAGAGATCACGACCCGCGCCGGCTGCAATTCATGCTGCGCGACATATGGAACGGCCAGAATCTGGCACAGGTGCTCCATATCCTTCGACGCCACATCATACCCGATCCGCCCCACTGACGCGCCTATTCTGGGCGCGATAAAGCGAAAGCGCAGCCAAAGCTCGCCAGGATTGTTGTCCAGCAGGACATCGCTCAGTTGCACTGGCTGGCCCGACGGCACCGGCAGCAACGTATCGGTGTCCGCAAAAGCTGGATGGCTGAAGGTGAGAGCAATCAGACAAATGGCGCGACCCCGGACCCACCAGCGGCGAGCTCCTCCTTCCGGGGTCGCGCGCGCAGTACTATTGGTCTGCGCGGTTCTATGTCTGACGGGTCGGATCATTCAACTATTTGCTGGTTTTTGTCAATTCCGCCTCAATTTGAGGGGGTTTCAGCCTCGGAACCGCTGTGACGGTCAAAGATTGAGCGGGGCGGGCACCCCGCCCCCAGAAGGATCACAGCGGGATATTGTCGTGCTTTTTCCACGGGTTCTTCAGCTGCTTGCCGCGCAAGCTGGCAAATGCCCGGGACACACGTCGGCGGGTCGAATGCGGCATGATCACCTCATCGATGAAGCCGCGCTCGGCTGCCACGAAGGGATTTGCAAATCGGTCTTCGTAATCCTTGGTGTGAGACGCAATCTTGTCCGCATCGTCCAGATCGGCGCGATGAATGATCTCGGTCGCCCCTTTGGCCCCCATGACCGCGATTTCGGCGGTGGGCCAGGCATAGTTGAAATCACCGCGCAAATGCTTCGAGGCCATAACGTCATAAGCACCGCCATAAGCCTTTCGGGTAATCACAGTAACCTTCGGAACGGTCGCCTCACCATAGGCAAAGAGCAACTTGGCCCCATGCTTGATGACGCCGCCATATTCCTGGCTTGTTCCCGGAAGGAAGCCAGGAACGTCGACCAGTGTCAGGATCGGGATTTCGAAACAGTCACAGAAGCGTACAAAGCGCGCAGCCTTACGTGACGAGTCGATATCCAGACACCCGGCCAGCACCATCGGCTGATTTGCGACGACGCCAACGGTCTGACCTTCCAACCGGATGAACCCGGTAATGATGTTCTTGGCAAAATCTTCCTGAATTTCATAGAAATCGCCTTCATCCGCTACTTTGGCGATGAGTTCCTTCATGTCGTAGGGGGTGTTCGGATTCTCTGGGATAAGAGTGTCCAGCGAAGCCTCGATCCGGCCGGGTTCGTCAAAGAACGGGCGCACGGGAGGCTTTTCGCGGTTGTTGAGGGGCAGGAAGTCCACCAGGCGCCGCACCTCGGCCAAAGCTTCGACGTCGTTTTCGAACGCGCCATCAGCGACCGAGGATTTCTTGGTGTGGGTCGAAGCCCCGCCCAGTTCCTCGGCAGTCACCACTTCGTTGGTTACGGTTTTCACCACATCCGGGCCAGTCACGAACATGTAAGAGGTGTCTTTGACCATGAAGATAAAGTCGGTCATCGCCGGGCTATACACTGCACCACCGGCACAGGGGCCCATGATTACACTGATCTGCGGCACCACGCCCGAAGCCATGATGTTACGCTGGAACACTTCGGCATAACCCGCCAGCGAAGCCACACCTTCCTGAATGCGCGCGCCGCCCGAATCGTTGATGCCAATTACCGGCGCACCGTTCTGCACCGCCATGTCCATAATCTTGCAGATCTTTTGAGCATGGGTTTCTGACAGCGATCCGCCAAAGACGGTAAAATCCTGGCTGAACACATAAACCATGCGCCCGTTGATCGTGCCCCAGCCGGTGACGACACCGTCACCCGCAGGCTTTTGTTTTTCCATCCCAAAATCGGTGCAGCGGTGGCTGACGAACATGTCAAACTCTTCAAAGCTGCCCTCGTCCAGCAGAAGTTCGATCCGTTCACGTGCGGTCAGCTTGCCGCGCGCGTGCTGGGCATCGATCCGTTTCTGCCCGCCCCCCAGACGTGCGTGATCACGGCGGGCTTCCAATTCGGAAAGAATGTCTTTCATGACGACTATCCCCTTATAAATTTGCCGGGACCCTACCTGTTTGGGCCGCTCATCCAAAGCTATTTTCGGCAAATTTGCAAAATTTCAGCAACAGTAATTTGGATAACTGCAAAACTGCGAATTTTCACGAGCAATTCTGCGAATGACTGGCAATCCGAAAATCCACGGCTATACATGTGAACCATGCAGTTCAGCTCTGACGCGGTCCACCGCACACCACCCACATTGGCGACGCTTGTTTTACTCTCGGGCCTTTCCGCCCTGAGCATGAACCTGTTTCTGCCCAGCCTGCCAAACATGGCCGAGTATTTCGAAACCGATTACAAGGTCATGCAGCTGTCGATTGCGCTTTATCTGCTGATCAATGCCATTCTGCAAATTCTCATAGGTCCAATCGCGGATCAGGCAGGCAGACGGCCGGTTTTGCTTTGGGGCCTTGGCCTGTTCCTGATGGCAACCCTGGGATGCATCTTTGCCCCCAATGCTACGGTTTTTCTGGCGTTCAGGATGTGTCAGGCGGTTGTGGTCGTCGGTATGGTTCTCAGCCGCGCTGCGGTGCGGGATATGTACGATCAGGATCAAGCTGCCTCGATGATCGGTTATGTGACGATGGGCATGGCCGTGGTTCCAATGATTGGCCCTGCCATCGGCGGCTTGCTGGAAGTGAGTTTTGGTTGGAAAGCGAATTTCTGGCTGCCCTTTGCCGTAGGTCTGCTGACTATGGCACTGACCTATTCGGACTTTGGGGAAACATCGGCAAAAAGCGGCAAGACACTTGTCCAGCAATTCAAGGAATACCCCGAACTTCTAACCTCGCCACGGTTCTGGGGGTACTCACTGGCTTGCGCCTTCTCTTCGGGTTCGTTTTTCGCCTACCTCGGCGGCGCACCGTTCATTGGCACAGAACTCTTCGGCTTGAGCGCGGCACAGGTTGGCATTTATTTTGGCGCACCTGCGGTTGGGTATTTTGTAGGTAACTTTATGAGTGGGCGGTTTTCAGTACGGTTCGGCGTGAACCGCATGGTGCTGTGGGGAAGCCTGTTCAATGCGTTTGGCGTCGCTGTATCGGCATTGCTGTTTTTAGCGGACCGCGGAACCGCACTTAGTTTCTTTGGGTTCATGACATTTGTGGGCGTCGGCAATGGCATGGTCATCCCCAACGCAACCTCGGGCGCGCTATCAGTGCGCCCTCACCTGGCTGCAACCGCCTCGGGCCTGAGTGGCGCCATCATGTTGGGCGGCGGCGCCGGGCTGAGCGCGCTGGCAGGTGCCTTGCTGACGCGTGAAACCGGCGCGATGCCGCTGCTTTGGCTGATGCTGGCAACAGCCGTTCTGGCGATCGTCGCAATTTCAACTGTCGTACGAAGAGAACGGCAATTAGGGCTGTAACCGCTTGCCCCAATGACTTTGCAAAGTTATCCTCGGCAATTGGAAAACTTGCAAAGGCACCCTATGGCCACCCAAAAGCTCTATGCGGGCGCGAAACTGCGCGAAATGCGTACGCGCCTGACTCTGACGCAGCGCGAATTTGCCGCCAAACTGGGAGTTTCACTGCCCTACCTGAACCAGATGGAGAACAACAACCGGCCGATCTCGACCACGGTTGTGCTGGCTCTGGCGCAGGAATTCGGAATGGATGTTACCGAACTCAGCACCGGAGACAGCGAACGTCTTGTTTCAGACATGCGCGAGGCGCTGGCCGATCCTGTTTTTTCGGACATTCAGCCCCCACTGGCAGATCTGCGACTGACAGCTTCCAACGCCCCGGCTCTGGCGCGGGCGTTTATCGAATTGCATAAAACCTATCGGCAGACACATGAACGCCTTGCCTCGCTGGACGAGGCTTTGGGACGCGAAGATGCGCGCATTCAGGCCAGCCCGTGGGAAGAAGTGCGCGATTTCTTCCACTACTGCGACAACTACATCGACGCCGTGGACAGGGCTGCGGAACTGTTTGCCAACCGCGCCGACGGCCCCGGCGGTATCCGGCAAGCCGCCCTGAGCAGCCTTTCAGAGCGTGGAATTCAGGTGGTTTTTTCAGATACGGGCCCCTTGCGCGCTTATGATGTCGACAGCAAAATTTTGCGCCTGTCCTCCCGTGCTGCGCCGCAGACGCAAGTGTTCCAACTTCTGTTGCAGGTTGCGCTGATCAGTCAGGACCAGTTGCTGGAGGCGACGCTGGATTTCGCCAAATTCCAAAGCGACGAAGCCCGCGCCATCGCCAAGATCGGACTTGCCAACTATTTCGCTGGTGCCTCTCTGATGCCTTATACCGCGTTTTTGACCGCCGCTCAGGAAGAGCGTCACGATCTGGAGCTGCTCAGCAACCGTTTCGGGGCGTCGGTCGAGCAGGTTGCACATCGGCTGTCGACACTACAGCGTCCCGGCGCCAAGGGTATCCCGTTCTTCTTCGTCCGGGTTGATCAGGCCGGTACGATCACCAAGCGGCACTCGGCCACACGCCTGCAATTTGCGCGCTTTGGTGGGGCCTGCCCGCTTTGGAACGTGCATCGCGCCTTTGAAACGCCCGGCCATTTCCTGCGGCAGCTGGCGGAAACGCCTGATGGTGTTCGCTATATTTCGCTGGCGCGGGATGTCTCAAAATCTGGGGGCTCGTTTGGCGCTCCGGTCAGACGGTACGCCATAGCGCTGGGATGCGAGGTCCGTCATGCCCCGGCTCTTGTTTATGCTGATAACCTCGACATCAACAATGCCAGCGCCTACGAGCCTATCGGTATTTCCTGCCGCATCTGCGAGCGGCAAACCTGTCACCAGCGTTCGGTCCCGCCGCTGGAACGCCGTCTGAGCATCGACACCCATATTCGCGGCACCCTGCCCTATGAAGTGACCTGATCTTAGTCTGATTTATTATCCCACCGGTGTAGCGTCTCTGGTCACGACGGGGGCAGAGCCCCCGTCACTATGTTTAAGCCTTGGACAGGATCGCCCAAATCTCATCCTTCAGCGCCGCGCGCTTTTTGCGCAGGTCAACCTCAGCCAATTCTTCCATGGGCTCGACATTGGTTTCGGCGCGGTGAACTTCGCGGTTGACCTCATGATATTCATCGGCCAGCCGCGCAAAATGCGCATCCGTTTGCTTGAGCTGGCTCATCAGTTCAACTTTGTCCGGAAACTCTTCGGCCAGTTCATGCGGGGTGTGAGACATCTCTGTTCGCTCCTTCATATGTCGTTGCAAATCAGTGATAGAAGCGTGACCGAGCTTTCGCTTTGACCGGGATCAACTACCCGCAATAATCCCGTGAGTTTCAATACAACGCCACGCGCCATCCTGCCGTGCAGAGGGCAAGTTGTTCTGAAACGTGGCTCAGGCTTATCTGGACAAGAACACTGAACTTTTTGCTAATATACCCCCGGCAAGCGCCGAAAATTTACGCATTCAACCGGGGGCAGTTCAGAAGGATTAACGCTGCGCGGTTGCCCAGCCCGGGTGAATCCACGGGCGGTCATTGGCCTTGGGCAACGGGTCTTTGCCCAGCAGGGAATCCGATACTTTCTCGCCTACCATGATCGAGGGCGCGTTGAGATTGCCGTTGGTGATCTGCGGGAAAATCGAACTGTCCGCGACGCGCAGCCCGTCCACACCGATGACGCGACCCTCAGGATCGACCACCGCACCTTTGTCATCCGCACGCCCCATCCGGCAGGTGCCGCAGGGGTGATAGGCGCTTTCGGCATGTTCCGCGATAAAGGCGTTCAACTCTTCATCCGTTTGCAAAGAGGCACCCGGTTGAATTTCCTTACCGGCGTAAGGTTTGAACGCATCCTGCCCAAAGATTTCACGGGTCAGTCGGATACAGGTGCGGAAATCCTCCCAATCCTCTTCGTGGCTCATGTAGTTGAACTTTATCACCGGTGCGTCTTCAGCCCTGCCCGACCGCAGTGTGACCGCACCCCGCGAGGGCGAGCGCATCGGGCCGACATGTGCCTGGAATCCGTGCCCTTCAGCCGCAGCCTGCCCATCATAGCGGACCGCAATTGGCAGGAAGTGATACTGGATATCAGGGTATTCCACCCCCGGTTTCGACCGGATAAAGGCCGCGCTCTCGAATTGGTTCGACGCCCCTAGCCCCTTTTTTGTAAACAGCCACTGCGCCCCGATCAGGCCCTTGCTGAACAGGTTCCAGTGTTTGTAAAGCGTGATGGGTTGCAGCGAGGCCTGCTGAATATAAAGCTCCAGATGGTCCTGAAGGTTCGCACCCACCCCCGGACGATCTGCTACAATGTCGATCCCATGTTCCGCCAGATGCGCGCCCGGGCCGATACCGGACAGCATCAGCAGCTTGGGCGAGTTGATCGAGGACGCAGCCAGAATGACCTCGCGCCGGGCCTTGATGATCTCTTTCTTGTCGCCACGGATCAATTCCACGCCAGTGGCGCGACCGTTTTCCATAACAACCCTAGACGCAAGGCCCCGCACGATATCGCAATTGTCACGCTTGAGCGCGGGCTTCAGATATGCATTCGCCGCTGACCAGCGCCGCCCTTTCCAGACGGTCTGTTCCATCGGGCCAAAGCCTTCCTGCTTTTCGCCGTTATAGTCGCCGGTGACCTCGTATCCCGCCTGCTGACCCGCATCGACAAAGGCCTGAAACAGTGGGTTCGCACGTGGGCCGCGCGATACGTGCAACGGGCCGTTGGTTCCGCGCCAGGCCGGATCGCCGCCATGACCACCGTCATGCCATGTCTCCATGCGTTTGTAATAGGGCAGCACATCCGCATAGGACCAGCCGTCGGCCCCCATCTCGGCCCAAGTGTCGAAATCGCGTGCGTGACCGCGTACATAAACCATGCCGTTGATCGACGATGACCCGCCGATCACCTTGCCGCGCGGGCAGGCCAGACGGCGGTTGTTCAGATGCGGTTCGGGCTCGGACTGATATCCCCAGTCATAGCGCGACATGTTCATCGGATAGCTGAGCGCGGCGGGCATCTGGATAAACGGCCCCAAGTCGGTACCACCGTGCTCGATCACCAGAACCGAGGCCCCACCTTCGCTCAGACGATATGCCATTGCGCAGCCTGCGGACCCTGCGCCAACGATGACAAAATCTGCTTCCATATTCACAACTCCCCGCCCGCCGGGAAAAACGCCTCCGGCGGGAGTATTTTCAAAAAGACGAAGAGATTACTCGCCGCGTGGGAACCGGGCGTTTTCCTCGACGATGTTCAGATCCATATGATTGCGCATGTAGCGTTCGGACGCTTTTTGCAGCGGCTGATAATCCCATGGGTAATATCCGCCTTGCCGCAGTGCCTCGTACACGACCCAGCGTCGCGCCTGACTGGCGCGGACATCCGCGTCGAAGCGCTCCAAATCCCAGCGGGCCTCGGACTTTGCCCGCAGGGTTTGCAGCGTGCCCGCATGTTCGGGACTGTCTGCCAGATTGGTCAGCTCATGCGGGTCTGCCTCAAGATCAAACAGTTGATCCGGGTCCAGCGCGCATCGATTGTATTTCCACTTGCCATAGCGCAGCGACACCAGCGGCGCGTAAGATGCCTCGGCCGCGTATTCCATAGCCACAGGCGCGGTTCGCGTGCCACCTTGCGCCAATGGCACCAGGTTTTCGCCGTCCGTCCATGGTGCGATTTCGTCCATGTCAACGCCTGCCAGAGCCCCGAGCGTGGGTGTCACGTCGATGGTGGAAACCGGCGTATCGATCCGCCCCGCAGGCAAATCCGGGGACGATATCATCAAAGGTACGCGCGCCGAGCCTTCGTAGAAGTTCATTTTGAACCAGAGGCCACGTTCACCCAGCATGTCACCGTGATCCGAGACGAACAGGATGATCGCCTCTTGCCGTGTCGTTTCGAGCACTTCGAGGATTTCACCGATCTTGTCGTCCAGATAGGAAATATTGGCGAAATAGGCGCGGCGCGACTTTCGGATATCTTCTTGGGTGATGTCGAAGCTACGCCAGTCGTTGGCATCGAAGATCCGCTTGGCGTGAGGATCCTGGTTGTCATAGCCGATATCAGCGATTTCGGGCAGCAGATGCGCGCAATCCTCGTAAAGGTCCCAGTATTTGCGACGGGCGACATAGGGATCATGCGGATGGGTGAAGCTGACCGTCACGCACCATGGGCGGTCATCCTTGCCGCGCGCAAGGTCATACAGTTTGGCCTTGGCGTTATAGGCGACCTCGTCATCATACTCCATTTGGTTGGAAATCTCGGCAATACCCGCGCCGGTCACCGACCCCATGTTGTGATACCACCAGTCGATCCGCTCACCCGGCTTTCGGTAATCCGGTGTCCAGCCAAAATCGGCCGGGTAGATATCAGTTGTCAGGCGATCCTCAAACCCGTGCATCTGGTCCGGCCCGACAAAGTGCATTTTGCCTGACAGACAGGTGTAATAGCCCGCGCGACGCAGGTGATGTGCGTAAGTTGGGATATCGCTGCGAAACTCTGCCGCGTTGTCATAGACGCCGGTGCGTGAGGGCAATTGACCGGACATGAAGCTGGCCCGCCCCGGCGCGCAAAGCGGCGACGCAGTATAAGCGTTGGCAAAGCGGGTCGACCGTTCGGCCAGTTTCTTCAGGTTCGGAGCATGAAGCCAGTCAGCGGGACCGTCGGGAAAGAGGGTTCCGTTCAGCTGATCCACCATCAGGATCAGAATGTTTGGTTTTGTCATTTTTCAGCCTCGAGCAGAGTATCGAGCACGCGCATAGCGTGGTTCACGGCCAGTTGCGGTTCTTCCGGGGCGCTGAGTGCTGCGCGAATATAGAGCCCGTCAATCAGGGCAATCATATTCTCGGCAGCCTCAACCGGATCCAGCATCCTTGGACGCAGGGCATGAACCAGATTCGATCTGATGCGCGCCTGATAGATCTGCCACAATCGCAGCGCGTCACTGTTGGTCTGCGCCAACACATAAAACGTCATCCAGGCGGCAGTCACGTCAGGTGTGAAACACGAAGGGGCAAAACAGGCGTGGATAATCGCCTCTGCCCGATTGCCCGGTTTGGCCGCTTTCAACTGGGCCCTGGCTTCGTCGCTGAAGTCGGCGAGGATCTGACGCATTGCGGCCAGAAATATCTGATCCTTTCCGCCAAAATAATGGTGTGCCAATGCGCTGGACATGCCCGCGCGTTTGGCAATCTGGCTTACGGTTACATCCAGGGATTTCTTGACACCCAGTTCAGCAATCGTCGCTCGAACAATCGCGTCCTTGCGGATCGGCTCCATTCCAACTTTTGGCATCGCTTTCCCCATACAGGTGTCATGCGACCAAGCTAGGATGTTTTTATTGACTCGTCAATCAATGTAAACACTGAGATGTCTTGTTACAGCTTCGGCGCAATACTGGGAGGCGTCAAGTCCCGCCGGTTCAACATGAACTCGCGCCATGAGATGAAGCTTACAGCGCCCAGTATCAGGGTTCCGCCAGCCACAACCCAAAGGTCGACGCTTTCGTGGAAGATTGCTGCACCCACAAGCGTGGCCCAGATCAACTGCAGGAAAGTGACGGGTTGTGTGACGGCCACAGGCGCGGCCTGCAACGCCAATGTCATGAAGTAATGACCTGCGGTCGCAAAGCTGGCCACCAGAAACAGAACCCCGAGTTCTTGCATACTGGGCCGGGTCCAGACGGCAACCGCAAAGGGGATCAAGGCTATGGTTACCCAGATGGACAGATGCGCCACAACAACCGAAGGTGGAACGTCGCGGACAAGAAGCTTGGCCAGCAAATAGGACCCGCTTAGCATCAGGGCCGTTCCGAGCATGGCAAGGTGACCTTGTGAGACTTCGCGAAACCCGGGGCGCAGGATGACCAGCACGCCCACCAAAGCGACCAGAATCGCGGCGACCCTGCGAAAAGCCAACTTCTCACCCAGAAACAGGGCTGCACCCAAGGTGACATAAACCGGCGTCATGTAGTTCATCGCAGTTACTTCGGCCAAGGGAATTTGTGTCATGGCGAAGAACCAAAGCATGACAGCAATCGCGTGTACTACACCGCGCAAACCGAACAGCGTCAGCAGGCGGGGTGTCAGCCGGGTCGCCATGATCGACCGCAAGGCCGGTAACAGAAACACCAATCCCAGCGCATAACGCAGGAATGCGGCCTGGATCGGATTCATCGTCGTGCCCAGAGATTTGACCAATGCGGTCATCACAACAAAGGACAGCCCGGCGGCAAACATCCAGAACATAGCGGCAAGCGGGCGCGACGAAACGGCAAGCGATGTCATGGCTTAGGTTGAACACCGAAACCCTGCCGGGAACAACCCTTCACATGACAACAAGTTTCAGTGCGATACCCAGCATTACGACACCGATCACTGCATCCAGCACCTGCCAGGCGCGCGGGCGCGCAAACACCGGAGACAGAACACCTGCGCCGTATCCAAGTGAAAAGAAGAAGGCAAAGCTGGACGTGACCGCCCCGATGGCAAATTCGACCCGGTCATCATACTGTGCCGAGATGGAACCGATCAGAACCACTGTATCCAGATAGACATGCGGGTTCAGCCAGGTGAAGGCGATAACGGTAAGCATTGCGGTTTTAAGGCTGGTTCGCGGGCCGTTGCCCGTTTCCATTACCGCGCCACCCCGCAGGGCAGACCCGAAACTGCGCAGCCCATACCACGTCAGAAAAGCGGCCCCGCCAAATCGCAGTACAGGTTCAAACCAGGGGGCTGAATGCGCCAGAGTCCCGAACCCTGTGACGCCTGCAACAATCAAAACCGCGTCAGACATTGAGCAGGTCAGGCACAGAAGAAACACATGTTCACGCCGCAACCCCTGTCGGAGAATAAAGGCGTTCTGTGCCCCGATGGCGAGGATCAGACTGAAACCCAGCGCGAAACCGGCGATCATGGACGTGGGCATGGGACCTCCTGCTATTGCAAGACGTTGACTAAGATCGTCGGTGCGATCTATCAAATTAAAGATGTTATCCCGAGTTAAGCCTGACTAATGTTGCTGGATCCTCTTCACCTGTCCGCTTTGTCTGCCATTCTGCGTCATGGCAGCTTTGATGCGGCTGCGGCAGAGCTGGCGGTGACGCCCTCGGCGATATCCCAGCGGATCAGGGCGCTTGAGGATCGGATTGGAGCCACCCTGATACATCGGAGCACCCCTTGCACCGGAACGCCCGCCGGGCTGCGCATCGCCCGTTACGCGGAAGATGTCGGACTGCTTGAGGCACAGCTGGTTCGAGAGCTTACGCTGGAGCAGGAATCAAGGTCCGCCCGCGTCCGCATTGCCGTACCGGCAGACAGTCTGGCCACCTGGTTTGTTGATGCGATGGCGCAGGTGCCTGACATGCTGTTCGATCTGGTGATCGACGATCAGGATCACTCCGCAGACTGGCTGCGGCGGGGCGAGGTAAGCGCCGCCGTCACCGTTGGCGGCCAGACAGTGACCGGGTGCGACGCGATCCCATTGGGCGTGTTGCGGTACCTGCCAACGGCCAGCCCGGAATTCATCAACACCTGGTTTCGGGACAAAGTGACCGAGGCAGAACTGGGCAAGGCACCCTGCCTGGTTTTCAACCAAAAGGACGGGCTGCAAAGGGCCTGGATTGTTCAACACACTGGCAAACGTCTGTCACCCCCGTCTCATTTCCTGCCTTCTTCACAAGGATTTGTGGACGCGGCGATTGCCGGGCTTGGGTGGGGTATGAACCCCGCGGCTCTGGTGCAGGAGGCTTTGAAACAAGGGCTGTTGCGCCCCATCGTACCTGATGCGCCGTTGGATGTCGCGCTGAGCTGGCAGGTTGGGCGTGTTCTCGCGCCCGCACTCAAACCACTGACCCAGGCTGTCAAAAAAGCTTCAGAACGGATTTTGCTTCCGCCTCAAAGCGACTAAACAAACACGACATTTTCGGAGGAACCGATGTTCTCACGTGACGCTCTTAGCTATGACCCCATTCCCCTGCCGGATCGATGCGACATCAGCGATACAGACATGCTGGGCGCGGCGCAGGCATTTTACGAAAAGATGCGTCAGCGTCATACTGTACGGGATTTCAGCCCCCGCCCCGTTGCCCGTGAGGTAATCGAAACCAGCCTGAGCACCGCGGGTACCGCGCCGTCAGGCGCCAATCACCAACCCTGGCATTTTGCAGCCATCTCGGACCCTGCCCTGAAACACCGCATCCGGGAAGAAGCCGAAGAAGAAGAACGCCGATTCTACGCAGGTGGCGCCGGGGATGAATGGATCAAGGCACTGGAGCCCATCGGCACCAACGCGGTCAAAGAACATCTGACAATCGCCCCCTGGCTGATCGTGGTTTTTGCCCAGCGCTGGGGGCAATTCGAGGATGGAACGCGGTACAAGAACTACTACGTCCCGGAAAGTGTGAACATTGCCACCGGCTTTCTGATTGCCGCGCTTCATCACGCGGGCCTCAGCACCCTGACCCACACCCCAAACCCGATGCGGTTTCTGAACGACGCGCTGGACCGGCCCGCGTCGGAAAAACCAACCATGATTATCGCGGTGGGACACCCGTCAGAAGGAGCGACTGTGCCTGCTGTGGCAAAACTCAAGAAACCCCTGGAAGAGATTTCATCCTTCTTCTGAGGCTTTCGCGACGCTCGCCAAAAACTCAATTCGAGGGCTGTTCCGCCTTTTTTCGTTCTGGTTGCATCATGCGGTAGCAGTTTATACAGGACACCAGACTGGCGACGACGATGAATGCGACGGCCATCGCGACCTCGTGCATATGGGCGACAGCGGCAAGGCCCGCAGACAACAACACCGCGGTTAAACGCGCGAACGCCTTGACCGCCGCCGATCCCCGCACCCGCTGCTCTTTGGGTGCCACATCCAGAAAATAGAGCTTACGCGCACTGCTGGTCCCGGTCACAGCAACGGTGACAACGAACAGTGCAATTGCATGCAAGTGAATCTGATGGTCGATGCCCAAATAGTGGAACACCAAAAGAACACTGCCTGTTGCGGCGACCATCAATGTCCCGACCACCATGACCGCACGATGGGATTTCATGTTGATGATTTGCCACAGAGGGCCCGATACAAGATATCCCGAAGCGGAAGAGACGATCATCGCGGTCAATCCCTGTGTCGAGCTGTGATGCGCTTCGGCTGCGATGAGCGCGAAGAACGGAACGGACAGCGACACAGCAACCAAGGGCAGACGCATGATCATATAGCTCCGGAACCACTGGTATTCGAACATGCCCAGAACACCCTTGATATTCGCCTTAATCGAAATGCCCCTTTCGGACTCCTGCGGTGTCGTCGGCGCGACCTCACGCGCGGTTTCTGTTATCGCCAGCATGAACAGACCAGACAGCAGGAAGAATAAAACCGAAACGCCAATCATGACTGAATGGCGCGAAAAGGGTGGATTATCCTTGGTGATCTGATGCACCAGCAACGCAAGGCCAATGGCACATAGCCCCCCTGCACCAAGCTGTAGATATTGCATGATCATGCGCGAACGCGCCTGAACATGGTCCCCTAGCAGATCCGTAAGCATCAAGGTCTGCACTTCGCTGACAAGCCCGATCACAAGAAATACAGACAGGAAAACCACTGCGATCAATGGGACAGCCCCGGTCGCGGCCGCAGCTATTGCCAGAACCAGACAGGCGCCAATGACCGCTTCGGTCAACGCAATTGCATGTTTCTTCCGGCTTCTTGCTGCAACGGGTTGCGCCAGAAAGAAGTCGGCAATCAAGCAACCGACCATCCGCACCGACACCAGTGCCCCTGCTACAAACATCGGCAACTCGAAGGAAACGGCTAAAAACGGCAAAACAACCGACGGGCTGCCGAGCGTCCAAGCGACCTGAGACAGGATACTTTGCCCGGCCAGGACGGGCACGTTGCGCTTGGTCTGATCGGAAGTTTCGGATGTCATTCGTACTGTGTCTTCGTGTTTTCTGTATTTCCCGCACTTTCAGCCTAAGCGCATCGAATGTTTCAGCCAATAATTCAATAAGACCATCAAAAAACAAAAAACCCGGCCGTGCGACCGGGTTTCAATGAGTTGGTATTGGGTCAGCTTAAAGCTGCGCCATGACCTCGTCGGTGGCTTCGAAATTGGTCGTGACACGCTGCACGTCGTCATCGTCTTCCAAAGCATCTACCAGCTTCATCAGCTTTTGCATGTCTTCCAGGCCCAGTTCCGTCGTTGTGGTCGGTTTCCAGACCAGCTTGGTGGATTCTGATTCTCCAAGCGCGGTTTCCAATGCAGAGGAGACATCGTTCAGATCGGTATCGGCGCACCAGATGATGTGACCGTCATCCGAGCTTTCGACGTCTTCCGCGCCCGCTTCGATGGCCGCCTCGAAAATGGAATCTGCATCCCCTGCGGTCACCGGGTAAACAACCTCGCCTTTGCGTTCGAACATGAAACCGACCGAACCGGTCTCGCCCAGGTTGCCGCCATTCTTCGAAAAGGTCGAACGCACGGTCGATGCGGTCCGGTTGCGATTGTCGGTCATGGTTTCGACAATGACCGCAACACCATTGGGCCCATAGCCCTCGTAGCGGATTTCTTCGTAATCGTCACCTTCACCCGCTTGCGATTTCTTGATCGCGCGGTCGATCACGTCCTTGGGGACCGAGTTCGACTTGGCTTCTTTCACCGCCAGACGCAGGCGCGGGTTCTTGTCGGGATCGGGGTCGCCCATCTTGGCGGCGACAGTGATCTCTTTCGACAGTTTGGAAAACAGTTTGGACCGCGCGGCGTCCTGACGCCCCTTGCGGTGCTGGATGTTGGCCCATTTGGAGTGGCCTGCCATAGTGCGTCCTCGTCATCATGTTTGCGTGTTCGGCGCTCATATAGACGTTTGCGGGGGGCAGGATCAAGAGAGCGGCTTGCGACGACCTCACCGCCTTGTATGGTGACGGCATGACGACAGATCAGATCATTCTTTTCGCGCTTTTCATCACTGTCTTCGGAATGCTGCTTTGGGGTCGGTTTCGATACGACCTTGTGGCTTTTGCCGCGCTTATGATCGGTGTCGTGCTGGGTGTTGTGCCGGTCGATGATGCCTTTGCGGGCTTTGGCCACCCAGCGACCATTATCGTCGCGCTGGTGCTTGTAATCTCTGCCGGTTTGGTCAGGTCAGGTGCGGTATTTCTGATCACCCGAACTCTGGTTGATGCGTCACGGGGGCTGGGCGCGCATATCGCCCTGATGGGTGGGATCAGTGCGATTCTGTCGGCCTTCATGAACAATGTCGCGGCGCTTGCCTTGCTGATGCCCGTGGATATTCAGACCGCGCGAAAAGCAGGTCGGCCCCCGGGCCTTTCCCTAATGCCGCTAAGCTTTGCCACCATTCTGGGGGGCATGGTCACCCTGATCGGCACCCCGCCGAATATCATCATCGCCTCGATCCGGCAGGAAACGCTGGGCGAGCCGTTTCATATGTTCGACTTCGCCCCTGTTGGTGGAATAGCAGCGATCGCCGGTCTGGCGTTTGTCGCGCTGATCGGATGGCGATTGATACCCAATCGCGGCGTGCAACAAGAAACATCCGAGGTTCTGGCCGAATACATTGCCGAACTGACGATTCCGCCGGGCTCTGCCCATATCGGCAAACGGGTCAGCGAACTTTATGAAACGGCCGAAAAATCCGACGTGGCTATCATCGGCCTGATCCGGGATGGAAAACGGCGATATGGCCGGTCAACCCATGCCACACTGAACGATGGCGACGCGCTGGTACTGGAAGCGCGCCCCGAAGCGCTGGACGAATTCCGTTCTGCGCTGAAACTGGATTTCTCGGACACGCGACGGCAGGAGCTGCTGACGGCTGAAGGCGACGGGTTGGAAGTGATCGAAGTGGTTGTTCCGGAAAGTGCGCACATAGCCGGCCGTACAGCGCAGGGTATCGGGTTGGCTTGGCGCCAGAGCACCGTCCTGATGGGCATCTCACGTCAGGGTCGTCAGATCACCGAACAGGTTCGCAAGACCGAGGTTGAACCGGGCGATATCTTGCTGCTGCTTTGCCCCCGTGATCGCAGCGCCGATGTGACCGACTGGCTGGGGTGTCTGCCTTTGGCCGAACGCGGGTTGAACGTGACGGCAAATGACAAGGCCTTGTTGGCCATCGGTCTATTTGCAGTTGCCGTCTTCGCGGCCAGTGTTGGGTTGATTTACCTTCCCGTCGCATTGGGTCTTGTCGTCATAGCCTTTGTGCTGACCAAGGTCATGCCAATCACAGAAATTTATAACCATATCGAATGGCCCGTGGTTGTGCTGCTGGGCTCGATGATCCCACTGGGCAGCGCTTTGGAAACATCCGGCGGCACCGAGTTGATTGCCAATGCGCTGATTCAGCTGACCAATGGTCTGCCCGCATGGGCGATCCTGACCGTACTGATGGTCGTGACGATGACCTTGTCGGATGTTCTGAACAACACCGCCACCGCCATCGTCGCGGCCCCGGTGGGCATCCAGATGGCCCAAACGCTCGGGGTGTCGCCCGACCCGTTCCTGATGACCGTGGCCGTTGCGGCCTCGGCTGCGTTCCTGACGCCTATCGGTCACAAGAACAACACGCTGGTTCTGGGCCCCGGCGGCTATCATTTTGGCGATTACTGGCGCATGGGCCTGCCGCTGGAGGCTCTGATCATCGTGGTTTCCGTCCCCGCCATCCTTGTCTTCTGGCCATTGTGACGGGTAAAGGCTGTTCATGAAACGCTTTTTGATCCTGCAATTGCGCCCGGAAACGGATGCCTCCGACGCAGAATATGCCTCGATCCTGAACCGCAGCGGGTTGTTACCCGAACGCACGCATCGCATCCGTCTGGATTGCGAAGACCTGCCAGAAGGGCTGAAAGTCACCGATTATGCGGGGATTATCGTAGGCGGCGGGCCGGGATGCGTCAGTGATGACCCCGCGACCAAATCCGCGACGGATGCGCGGATCGAAGGAGCGATCCTGGGTTTGATGCCGCAGATTACCGCGCAGGATCATCCCTTCATGGGGTGTTGCTATGGCCTTGGTATTCTGGCCGTGCATTTGGATGGCAACGTGAGCAAAGCCCGGTATGGCGAGCCTGTGGGACCATCCAGGTGCCGCCTGACCCCCGAAGGACAACAAGACCCGTTGACCGCAGAGTTGGACGCCACCTTTGATGCGTTTGTTGGCCACAAAGAAGCGGTTCAAGCCCTGCCCGAGGGCTGCGTTCACCTTGTTGCGTCCGACCCCTGCCCGTTCCAGATGATCCGCTGGGGCCGGAACGTCTATGCCACTCAGTTCCATCCGGAAGCCGATGCCAAAGACTTTGAACAGCGTATCAACATCTACAGGAACCACGGCTATTTCCCGCCCGAAGACGCGCAGAAACTGATCGACCACTGCCATTCGGCGAAGGTCACGCAGCCCGGCGAAATCCTGCGCCGTTTCGTCCAGCGATACGAGTGACCCAACGGCGTGGTTGCCTGCGCCTTTCCGCCTCGCTTAGGCTGATCTGACGCAACTTTGCGAGGGGTTGATTGCGGATCATCAGGTTGCCATTGCCGGCCGCCCTGTTTCGCTGACCCTGCTTTCGGCCGTCTGTGGCATCATGTTGCCTGCCCTGGATCTGCCGTTCACCGCTTTGTTCCGCCGCCGCTGAAAGGAGTGTTCATGACAAACAATACTGCAGATGCGATTATCGTCGGTTCCGGGTTGGCCGGGCTGGCAGCTGCGGCGGAACTGGGCGACCGGGGCAAGAAGGTGATCATTGTCGATCAGGAACCCGAAACCTTTTTGGGCGGTCAGGCGTTCTGGAGCCTTGGAGGCCTGTTCATGGTCGACACACCCGAACAGCGCCGCATGGGTATACGCGACAGCCACGAATTGGCGCTGCGCGACTGGATGGGCAGCGCGCAATTTGACCGTGGCGAAGACGCATGGCCCCGCAAATGGGCCGAAGCCTATATTGAGTTTGCCGCTGGCGAAATGCGGCCATGGCTGCACGAAATGGGCCTGCGCTGGTTTCCGGTCGTTGGCTGGGCCGAACGTGGCGGGTCTTATGCGACGGGGCATGGCAACTCGGTCCCGCGCTTTCATATCACATGGGGCACCGGCCCCGGCGTTCTGGAACAATTTATCCGACGCGTCCGCGACCATGTCAGCGCCGGATTGATCCAGATGAAGTTCCGCCACCAAGTCAGCCATATCATCATGCAGAACGGAACCGCCAAAGGTGTTTCCGGAGAAATTCTGGCCGATGACACCGCCCAGCGCGGTAACAAAACCAACCGCGATGAGGTTGGCGAGTTCGAAGTTTATGCCCCATCAATCATTGTCACGTCCGGCGGTATTGGTGGCAATTTTGACATGGTGCGTCAAAACTGGCCCCGGGACCGTTTGGGTGAGCCGCCCAAAGATATGGTTGCAGGGGTACCCTTTCACGTCGATGGCCGCATGATCGCAATCAGCGAAAAGGCGGGCGGCCATGTCATCAATGGTGATCGGATGTGGCACTACACCGAAGGCGTGCGCAACTGGGACCCGATCTGGCCCGCCCATGGCATTCGTATCCTGCCCGGCCCAAGTTCAATGTGGTTTGATGCCAGGGGCAACCGCCTGGCACCGCCCTGTCTGCCGGGGTTCGACACTCTGGGAACTCTGCGTGAGATCCTGAAAACCGGATATGAATACAGCTGGTTCGTTCTGACCCAGAAGGTGATCAAAAAGGAATTTGCGCTGTCCGGGTCGGAACAAAACCCCGACTTCACTTCAGGTAGCTGGAAAGAGGTAATCCGCCAACGCATTCTGTCCGGTTCCAGCGCAACCGCCCCGGTTGAGGCGTTCAAGGAAAAGGGTGAGGATTTTGTTGTTGCCAACACGCTGACTGAACTGGTCAACGGCATGAACCATCTGGGCGACACTCCGATAGACGAGGCTCATCTGCGTGCCCAGATCGAAGCCCGGGATTTGCAGGTCGACAACCCCTTTTCGAAAGACGCGCAGATGATGGCGATCCTTGCCGCGCGCAATTATCGCGGAGATAAACTGATCCGCACAGCCAAACCGCATAAGTTTCTGGATCCGGCCAACGGCCCGCTGATTGCCGTCAAGCTGCATATCCTGACACGCAAATCCCTGGGTGGATTGCAGACCAATCTGGACAGTCAGATGATTGGATCAGACGGCAATGTCGTGCCGGGCCTGTTCGCTGCTGGTGAAGTCGCCGGATTCGGCGGCGGCGGTTATCACGGCTACAACGCGCTGGAGGGTACATTCCTGGGCGGCTGCATCTTTTCCGGTCGCAATGCCGGGCGTTCAAGGGCTGTCGCCTGACGCACTTTCCCGGTTACTTGCGCATCAGTTTGATCACCGGCTGGCCCTGCGCATCCAGCAGAGCCAGAGCGTTGCCCTGCATCGCGAAGGTCGTGACGTTCTGCAAGGCTTGCAGGAATTGCCGCTCGACCGCGTCCAACGGAGGTGGGCAAGCCATGAGTGTTGCCGCCATGTTGTCAGGAAACGCAATACGATTACCGGAGATCTCGGCCCGACCACTGAACCGGTTGCAGCCGCTGCTGCCTGAAAAGACGCCATCCTGATCAAAGACAAGCTCAGGGCGTTTTTCGGTCTCGATAGGCGCACCATTCAGGCCCGAGGCGGTCCATTGGGTGTTGTCCAGCGTTGCCGCCCCCTGCCCCTGGACCTGAACCAACAGCAGATCGGCGGCATTCTCTGCCCCATTCGTCAGAACCGGGTACACAGTATCTGTGGTGAACAGCAAGTTTTGCCCCTGCATCACTGAAGCCCGCACGCCATAGCGATGAGCATCCATGATCAGCGCGTCGTCATAGGTCAATTTGAACTGCGCGGGCACCCCGCTCAGCGCATACCGTTGCGCGGCAAGAGTGACAGCGGGGGCATCGGCCAGCGAGATATCCTGAAGCTCAACATAAAGGGTTGCGTCCGGTGGCAGTGCAATGCGCTCTCGGTACGTTGCGGTCCCTTCAACAATACCGGCAATAGCGACACTGCTTAAAGCTGCCCAAGTTGCTGCACCCGCCCATATTGCGCGACCCAAATGCTGCATCGGTCAAATCCTTTTGCAAACCCTCTTCGCAAAAGATCGTGTGCCCTTGGGTCTTTGCAAGATGTGCTTCGCCAAAGTGGCGATTCTGCGCCGAAATCACAAAGGCCAGATCAATGGAATAAGAAGGGATGCCAACAATCCGACCGTCAGGTTAAGCGGAACACCCACCTTCATGAAATCGGTGAACCTGTAGCCGCCAGGGCCGTAGACCATCATGTTGGTCTGGTACCCGATCGGTGTTGCAAAGGATGCCGAAGCCGCCACCATAACCGCAACCACCAACGGGCGCGGGTCCATTCCGACGGCCTGGGCCAGCCCGATGGCTATAGGCGTGACCACAACTGCGACCGCATTGTTGGAAACCAGTTCGGTCAGCACCGAAGTCAGCAGATAGATCGCCCAGATGATCAGGAAGGGCGGCAAAGCGCTTAGTCCCGGTGCCACGGCCTCGACAATCAGTGAAACCGCGCCAGAGCTGTCCAGTGAAGCACCGATGGCGAGCATCGCGAAGATCAGCGCCAACAGGCGACCTTCGACAAACGAAAACGCCTCGTCCGCATCGATGCAACGGGTCAGAAGAACCACGGCTACGGCCACAATCGACAACAGCAGGATCGGCGCGACACCCAATGCCGCCAAGACGACGATCCCGACCAGCGCGCCAATTGCAATCGGTGCATGACTGCGACGGAAGGCGCGTGCAGAGGGCTGGCTGACATCCACCATGTCCATGTCCGCGGCAAGGCGCTGGATATCTGCCGGGGCGCCCTCCAGCAGTAATGTATCCCCTACCCGAACCACCAGATCATCCAACTGGCGACCGATATTCTGATTGCGACGGTGAACGGCCAGCACATAGACACCATACCGGCGCCGAAGTCGCATCATTCCAAGGGTCCGACCCACCAAACGGCATCCGGGTGTGATCAGCACCTCGACCGTCTTGGTCTCGACAGCGGAAACCTGATCCACACGCTTCAGCTCTTTGTTGCTCTGTAGGCTCAGAAGTTCGGTCATCTCGGTGCGCAGAACCACGCGGTCACCGACCTGCAATTCAACGCCCTTCAGATTGCGCCGCAGCGATTCATCGCCCCGGACCACGTCGATCAGACGCACGCCGGGGCGTTTGAACAACTGAACGCCGGTCACTTCACGCCCGATCAGGTTGCTGTCGGGCGGAATGACCGCTTCGGTGAAAAACTTCATTCTGGACCGATCGCTGAGCAGCGAGGCCATGCTATCCCGCTCGGGCAACAATCTGGGGGCGATGAAACGCAGATAGATCATGCCGTAGATCACCAGTGCAATCCCCAGCGGCGTGACCTCGAATATCGAAAAAGCTTTCATCCCCTGCGCGCGGGCCACACCATCCACAAGCAGGTTGGTGGACGTTCCGATCAGTGTCAGTGTCCCGCCAAGAATGGCGGCATAACTGAGTGGAATTAGCAGCTTTGACGCGGGTACGTTCAGCGTGCGGGCGATTTGAACAAAAACCGGGATCATGACCACAACAACGGGCGTGTTCGACACAAAAGCCGAGGCCAGCACGACAAATCCCATCAGCAATCCGATGGCAATACGCGGGTTGACCTGCGCCTGCCTTTGCGCGGTCGACGTAAAGGCGTCCAAGGCCCCGGTCCGCACCAAGGCCCCCATGATGATGAACATTGCCCCAATCGTCCAGGGCGCGGGATTGGACAGGACCGCCAGCGCGCTTTGATAGGGCAGGATCCCTGTGACCAGCATCAGTGAGACACCACCGATGGCCACGACCTCGGCCGGATAAACCTCGCGCAGGAACATGACGAACATGCTCGCAACAATCAGCAGCGCCAGAATTGCGCTGCCCGTCTCTGTCAGTGAAAGGAAATTCATTCGTGGTATTCTGTCCGAACCCTGGCCCAAGCGCCTGATGACATGCAGTTTCACGCATTGCGCGTGGCAGGGCAAGCCTGACGTTCGTCAATCAGGCCCGGCTTGTTCCAAACGTCCACCAACGCGCACCATGCGAGCAGATTTGGCCTGGCCGTCGCGATCATCCGTTTCGACGAAAACTCCGCTCAGCGTGGCCTCGCCATTGGCAGGGGTAAACCGGGTCTTGGGCATCCCGGTTATGAACCGGCGCATCGGTTCCTGCTTGTCCATACCAATGACCGAGTCATAGTCGCCGCACATGCCCGCATCCGTCAGATAGGCTGTGCCACCTGGCAGAATCTGCGAATCCGCTGTCGGTACATGGGTATGTGTTCCCACCACAAGGCTGGCGCGCTTGTCGCAATAATGACCCATGGCCATCTTCTCAGACGTCGCCTCGCAATGCATATCGACGATGATGGCCTGTGCCTGTCCACCCCGTGGGTGCGACTTCAGGATAGGTTCAATGGCCGAGAACGGGTCGTCGAATGGCCGTTTCATAAAGACCTGCCCCAACACCTGCACCACCAGAACTTTGCGCCCGCCGGGTGCGTTAAACAGCCGGTGCCCGCGCCCCGGCGCACCCTTTGCATAGTTCACCGGGCGCACGATGCGCTGTTCTTTCTCGATATATTGCAGCATGTCTTTCTGGTCGAACGCATGGTCGCCCAATGTCAGGCAATCTGCCCCGGCATCCAGCAGCAGCTTGGCGTGATCGCCGCTCAACCCCATGCCGTTCGACGCGTTTTCGCCATTGACCACAACGAAATCCAGCCGCCATTCGTCGCGCAGGCGCGGCAAATGTTGCTGAACGGCCGCGCGCCCCGCGCGCCCCATCACATCACCAAGAAACAAAATCCTCATGATCCGGGTCGTAGGTGCTGTGCTGGGCAATAACAAGGCGGAACCGTGAAATTTAAGTTGAGCCGAACTTGAAATTGCATGCAGGCGTGGCAAAGTCTTAGCCATGCGCTTAAATCAAAAGGACATGTTGTGAAGCTATTGGCAATACTGACATTCGGCCTTGTGGTCGCTTCGGGTGTTATGGCGCAAGGCACAAAGACATCCATGCCCAATCCCGCGGCAACCTTTTGCGTCGAGAATGATGGGGTTTACCAACTTCGGAAGAACGAAGATGGAAGCGTCTTTGGTATCTGCATCCTGAAAGACGGTACCGAGGTGGATGCCTGGGACTATTTACGCAGCCACTTTCAGCAATGAGGCTTAGAACGTCAGCACCCGGCTTTCGGTGATAACCATGTTCAGCGGCTGATCGGTCGGCTCCAGCGGCAGTTTCTGCGCCTCTTGCGCGTCAAAAGCGAAACCGATTGCCAGTGTCGCGCGCTTGCCTCGCAATCCTTCCAGCGTGCGGTCATAAAATCCACCGCCATATCCCAAACGCCCGCCGTTGGCATCAAAAGCCACCAGCGGCACAATCAGGATTTCGGGGTCGAAATAATCATCAACCTCGGGCACTCTGGCACCGAATGGGCCGTCTTTCAGCGGTCCTTCTGGCGTCCAGCGCGAAAATTTCAGAGGTTTTCCAGCGGCTTGTATCACGGGAACACCGACAGGTCCATAAGCCGCAGCTTCAGCCATGGCAGACACCGGGTCGATCTCGGTTCGGATTGGCATGTAGCCTGACAAGGGCACGCCGCGATAACCCGCCAGAACCTCGGACAAACGTCCGGCCGCACCGGGAACACGCGTGTCGAACGCGACCTTGCGGCGCGCAAATGCCGCTTTGCGTGCAGCTGCTTTGATTTCAGTCAGATCGGTCACAATAGCACCACACTGGCAAGCCCAAGAAAGATGAAGAACCCCATGACATCGGTTGTGGTTGTCACAAAGGTTCCTGACGCCAGCGCCGGGTCAATTCCCAGACGATCCAGCACTACCGGTACTACCGTACCTGCAAAGCCCGCGATGATCATGTTCACGACCAAGGCTGACCCAATCACGACACCCAGCCAAGGTGAACCGAACCACAGCATTCCCACGGTCCCCAGTACAATGGCAAAACAGAGCCCGTTCAACATGCCCACCAGCAGTTCCCGCCTGATAACGCGCATCACGTTTGAGTTGGTCAGGTCGCGCGTCGCCAGTGCGCGCACTGCAACGGTCAGCGACTGCGTTCCCGCATTGCCCCCCATGGATGCAACAATCGGCATCAGGATGGCCAGCGCGACAAGCTGGTCAATTGCCGCCGCAAATTGTGAGATCACCAACGAAGCACAGATTGCCGTGCACAGGTTTACCGCCAGCCAGGGCAACCGTCGCCGACTGGTGGCCGCCACACTGTCGGACAGCGAGCTTTCGTCGCTCACACCGGCAAGGCGCAGGATGTCTTCTTCGTGCTCTTCATCCAGAACAACCATCGCGTCGTCGATGGTGATCACACCAACCAGACGCCCGTCGGCATCGACCACGGGGGCCGAGATCAGGTGATACTGGTTGAAGGCATAAGCCACATCCTCCTCGTCCTGATCAACGGGGATGATGTGAAACTCCTCTTCCGCCAGATCGCGCAACGGCACTTCACGTCGGGACGCCATCAGCTTGCCCAATGTCACCTGCGCTGTCGGTTTCAGGCGCGGATCGACCAGAACAACATGATAGAACTGCTCGGGCAGATCGTCATTGGCACGCATGAAGTCGATGGCTTGACCGACGGTCCAATGCTCGGGGGCCATGACGACCTCACGCTGCATCAAACGACCAGCAGAACTCTCGGGGTAAGCAAGCGCCTGTTGCGCTGCTAGCCGCTCGGAATCTTCGAGCGCGCCCAGAATGGCTTCCTGCTGCGGTTCCTCAAGATCTTCCAGAAGGTCAACGACGTCGTCGCTTTCCATCTCGCGCACGGCTTCCGCCAGAACCTCGGGGGTCAGAACGGCGATGATTTCCTCGCGAACCGATTCATCCAGTTCAGACAAGATGTCGCCGTCAAATTCCTTATCATAAAGCCGGATCAGCCGGGCCCGGTCATAAGGATTGATCTGCTCCAAAAGGTCAGCGATATCGGCCGCGTGCAGCGGCTCCATCAGCTCAATCAGCTTGTCGCGATCATCCACATCAACCGCATAAAGGATCGCCGCCACGGTCCGGCGATCCAGCGCATACGCGTCTTCGTCCTGGGGCAGATCGTGTTCGGCTTGGTTATTGCCTGTCGTCATGCGCTGCCCCCTTCTTTCGGCGATTGGCCCCTAAATAGAAGAAGCAGCTACCAGAAAACAATGACAATGCGCCGATTTACCCACTTCTTTCGTCTGCCTATGCTACAGCGCGGTCCCAAACAGGTGGAGAACAGGGCAAATGGCGCAAAAGACGCTTTTGAAAGGGCACGTTCTGAGTTTCACAGGCTCACCCTTTGACGGAGAGCCAACCGAAGCGACCCGGCTGGACGAAGCGGTCGTGATTGACAAAGGACGCGTTGCCGATGTCGGCGCGTCCGATGCGCTGATGCGGCGTCACCCTGATGCCGTCATCAAGAACTATGACAATCACCTGATCATTGCGGGTTTCGTTGACCCGCATGTGCACTACCCGCAGACCGCCATGATCGCCAGTTGGGGGAAGCGGTTGATCGACTGGCTGAACACCTACACCTTCCCCGAAGAGATGAAGTTTGGTGATCCTGAATACGCCTCTGAAATCGCCAACCGTTATCTGGATCTGACTGCCGCCCATGGCACCACGACGATGTGCAGTTTTTGCACCATCCACCCCGAAAGCGTGGATGCCTTTTTCACTGCCGCGCAGCAACGGGGACAGCGCGTGGTCGCGGGCAAGACCTGTATGGACCGCAATGCGCCTGAAGGTCTGCGGGACACGGCCCAGACAGCCTATGACCAATCTGCCGCGCTGCTGGAGAAATGGCACCGTGTCGACCGCCTGTCCTATGCCATCACGCCCCGGTTTTCGCCCACGTCCACCCCAGAACAGCTTGAGGCCATGGGCGCGCTTTGGGCGGAACATCCCCATTGCCTGATGCAAACACACCTGAGCGAGCAGACAGACGAAATCGAGTGGGTCCGCTCCCTGTTCCCCGATGCCCGGGACTATCTGGACACTTACGAAAAGTTCGGGTTGCTGGGGCAGAACGGACTTTATGGGCATGTCATCCATCTGGAAGACCGGGAACGCGATCGTCTGCGCGAGGTTGATGCGTCACTGATCCACTGCCCCACCTCGAACACCTTCATAGGGTCGGGTCTGTTCGACATGAACGGCTTGATCCACGATGGCCACCGGATCGGTCTGGCCACCGACACCGGTGGCGGATCAAGTTTTTCAATGCTGCGCACCATGGCTGCCGCTTATGAAATCGGTCAGTTGCGCGGGTGCCCCCTGCATCCGGCGCAATTGCTGTGGCTGGGTACAGTCGGGTCGGCGCGCAGCCTGCGGATGGATGATTGCATCGGCAACATTGCGCCGGGAATGGAGGCGGATCTGGTCGTGATTGATCTCGCCTCGACCCCGGCCATCGCCCAGCGCGAGGCTTGTGCAAACGATGTTTGGGAGGCAATCTTCCCGACCATCATGATGGGTGATGATCGGGCTGTGGCCGAGGTCTGGATCGGTGGGCGGAAGGCCGCTTAGGCCTGCAACGCCTTGGCAAGACTGTTTTGACGCTCAATCACGCGGGGCAGGTCAATCGTCGTGATATGCCCATCCCGCACGATCTGGCGGCCTTCTACAAACAGGTGCTTTACCTGCATCGGACCGGCCAGAAGCAGTGCTGCCGGGTCCCAACTGCCTGCGCATTCGATACTGCGCATATCCCAGACAGCGACATCCGCGCGTTTTCCCGGCATAAGCCGCCCGCAATCAGGACGCCCCAGCACATCGGCCCCGCCACGTGTTGCAATCTCAAATGCTTCGCGGGCCGACATCGCATCTGCCCCATTAACCACCCGCTGCAACAGCAGTGCCTGCCGGGCCTCAAGCATCAGATTACCGTTGTCGTTACTGGCCGAGCCATCAGCGCCGAGGCCGACCTTTACCCCCGCATCGCGCATCGCCCGCACCGGCGCGATGCCTGATCCCAGACGGCAGTTCGAACATGGGCAATGAGCGACACCGGTTTTCGTACGCGAAAACAGGTCAATCTCGGCCCCGTCCAGCTTGACGCAATGAGCGTGCCACACATCCGGGCCGATCCAACCCAGATCTTCGGCGTACTGACCGGGCCGACAGCCGAACTGAGCCTGTGAATAGGCGATATCTTCATCGTTTTCAGCCAGATGTGTATGCAACATCACGCCTTTGTCCCGTGCCAGAAGGGCGGCATCTCGCATCAGGTCCCGGCTGACCGAGAACGGTGAACACGGGGCCAGACCTACGCGGCACATCGACCCTTCGGACGGATCGTGAAAAGCATCCACAACGCGGATCATGTCGTCCAGAATAGCAGTTTCTTCTTCCACCAGGCTGTCCGGAGGCAGGCCGCCATCGCTTTCACCGATGCTCATCGCGCCACGTGTCGGGTGAAATCGCATCCCCAACTCGGATGCGGCAGCAATCGTGTCCTCCAGCCGCGATCCATTGGGGTAGAGGTACAGGTGATCGGAACTGAGCGTACAGCCTGACAGCGCCAGCTCTGCCAAACCGATCTGGGCCGAGGTGAACATCTCGTCTGGTCCGAACTTCGCCCAAATCGGATAAAGTGTTTGAAGCCACCCGAACAGCAATGCGTCCTGCCCGCCCGGCACCGCGCGGGTCAACGTTTGGTAAAGATGGTGATGAGTGTTCACCAGTCCGGGTGTCACCAGACAGCCCGAAACATCGTGAACCTCGCCTTGTGTCTGCAATCCGTACCCGATCCCCGCAATCTGGCCTTCGCGGATCAGAATGTCAGCCCCGGGGAGTTCCTGCCGGGACTCGTCCATCGTCAGGATCAGGTCAGCGTTTTTGAGTAGGATTTCCGTCATGTCGCGCTCCTGCATCTGCCCGTCTCTTGCAAGGAGTGCGAAGGTCGGCGGAAAACGGGCTTAAGAACCGACCGTGTATTATGTACCCGTCATCGGGATCTGCTACAACAGATTTCAGAACCGACGCAGGATCTGAAGGGCCTCTGCATGAATCTCTGCGTTGGCTGCGGCCAATGTCCTACCGCCCTCATGCGCCGGGCCACCTTGCCAATCGGTCACAATTCCGCCTGCCGCCTGAATAACCGCGATAGGCGCCTGAATGTCATACGAGTTCAGCCCTGCTTCGATCACCAGATCTGCCTGCCCAGCGGCCAACAAGGCATAAGCGTAGCAGTCCATTCCATATCGGGTCAGTTGCACCTGTTCCGATACGGCCTGAAACCCGGCCCGGTCATCCGGGGTGCCGACTTCAGGAAAAGTGGTGAACAGCGTCGCCTCCGCCAGAGATTTCGTCCCCCGGGTTTGCAGCTTACTGGTCCCCAGTGGCCCTGTAAGATGCGCACCAGCTGTCGATCCGACAAAGCGTTCGCCAATATAGGGCTGATCAATCACTCCGATGATCGGCCCGTCTGCTGTGCTGAGCGCGATCAGAACGCCCCAGGTTGGTGTGCCACTGATAAACCCGCGCGTGCCGTCGATGGGGTCCAAAACCCAGGTTCGGCCACTGCTGCCCTTGTGCGCACCGTATTCTTCGCCCAACACGCCATCTTCGGGGCGCAACCGGGACAGCACCTCTCGCATGGCTTTTTCGGCGGCCCGATCCGCCGCGGTGACGGGGTCAAACCCTTCGGTCAGCTTATTCGCAGTTTCCAGATTGGTCTGACGAAAAAAAGGAAGAATGGCCGCGCGTGCCGCTTCGGCCATTTCTTCTGCAATTTCAATGTCGCTTAAACTCGCCGGATGCATGGCACTCTGGTGCGGGCATTACCTGACAAAGTCAAGCCAGTCTGATCAGGCGACGTCGCTGAGGACACGTGCAAGTTCAAACAGGCGGCGGCGCTGGTTTTCCGGAATTGCGTAGTAAGAGCGTACAAGATCCAGGGCTTCTTTATCGCCCATCAGATCAGCTGGAACAGATTTCTTGTCCGAGCTGCTTTTCTCTGCTTCTTCCAGACCTTCGAAGAAGAAGCTTACCGGTACGTCCAAAGCCTCGGCAATGTCCCACAGGCGGGACGCGCTGATTCGGTTGGCTCCGGTCTCATATTTCTGGATTTGCTGAAACTTGATACCAACTTGCTGCGCCAATTGTTGCTGGGTCATCCCAATCAGCCAGCGGCGATGCCGAACGCGTTTGCCCACATGGACATCGACGTGATGAGTCATTGGTATTCTCCTCTACTACACACACATTTGTACGGGATCGAGCGACGTCCGAGATCGCAATACCAACAGGGGCTTCCTTAACCGCCCCCTAATCCGGACTGTGCCGTCCCCCGTTACCAGCACTGATAGTCTATATTGCCCGTTTTGAATTTTTTTTCAAGCTGGTTGAGTCGATCCCCCCTCACAAGGGCTGTGGTTGTATGTGTCAAAAGCCCTGTGCGCTTTTCGCTTGCCCCGGTTGGACATGCGACAGATTTTCAGTCGTTTCAGGACGCCGCGCATAAGGAATTGACATCTTGTACAGCCGACGTGCCAATGCCCGAAACACGTGAGGAGCCACATGAAGGCCTTTTGTATTCGATCCGAGGGAGCAGTTGCCCAGCTGTGCGATGTACCGAAACCCGAGCCGGGTGAGGGTCAGGTGCGGGTGGCGATCAAAGCCTGCGGTTTGAATTTCGCTGATCTGTTGATGCAGAAAGGAACGTATCAGGATACACCGCCTGCGCCGTTTACTTTGGGAATGGAAATAGCCGGTGTCGTGGATGCCATCGGTCCAGGTGTGCCCACCCTGAAACCGGGTGATCGGATCGCCGTCTATTCTGGTCAGGGCGGGCTGGCAGAGTATGGCGTTTTCGACGCCGATCGCGCGATCCCGTTGCCTGACACGACCCGTTTCGAAGATGCCGCCGCGATCCAGATTGCTTATGGTACCAGTCACATGGCCCTTGACCACCGCGCCCGGCTGCAACCCGGCGAGACGCTTCTGGTAACCGGAGCAGCAGGCGGCGTTGGGCTGACCGCGGTTGAGATCGGCAAGCTCATGGGCGCCACCGTCATCGCACAGGCCCGCGGCCCTGAAAAGCTGGCCGTTGCCCGTGCGGCGGGGGCCGACCACCTGATTGATACCTCAGAGGATCTAAGGGATCGGGTCAGATCGCTTGGCGGCGCGGATGTCGTCTATGATGCAATCGGCGGCGATGTGTTCAAGGCGGCCTTCCGCGCCACCAATCCCGAAGGCCGCCTGCTGCCCATCGGATTTGCCGGCGGCGATGTTCCGCAAATCCCTGCCAATCATCTGCTGGTCAAGAATCTGACTGTGATCGGTTTTTACATTGGCGGGTATCTGAAATTCCGGCCAGAAGCCGTGCGCGAAAGTTTTGACACTCTTTTCCGCTGGCACGCCGAGGGCCGTATCAATCCACACATTAGCCACGTCTTGCCTCTTGATGAGGTCGCGCAGGGCATGCGGTTGCTGAAAGAACGGAAATCGACAGGCAAAATCGTGATCACCGCCTGACCACAATCAGCCCACTACGGCACGGAGCTGCGTCCCCCCAAGAAGGCGGAAGTTCTGACGCACCAATTGTGCCAGCGCTTTGACAACCGCGTCTCGACCCGGTTCGCCACCATACAGGTTGATCATATGCGCAGGTAGGTCCGGTAACGCACCCCCGCTTTCGATCTGTTCAAGATGTGCGGCTTCGGTACCTTCCAGTGCCGCATACACTGCCAGATCAGCACTGACTGTGGCCTCGATTGTGCGGTCGTTTTCAGTTTCCACCGACAGTTCCCAGGGAATACCGGCTGCATCCAGCGCAGAGATCACCTGTGGTCGAAACAAGCAGCGACGTCCAAGTGCCAAAGGCAGCGGACGCTTGCGCCAGGCCGATCCACCCGGCGCACCTATCCAGCGCAAGGGCAGCTCTGCAATGGTTTCCGCACCGTCCACCGACGTCGGTTCCGTGGTCAGGATCACGTCACATTCGCCGCGTTTGTACATGTCTTTCAACTGCAAGGAATAAGACGAGACCAACTGAACTCGGACCCGTGGGAAATCCGCGTTGAACCGTTGCAGGACCCGTGGGATGGCCGGGTAAACTATGTCGTGAGGAACCCCCAATACCACCTCACCTTCAAAGGCCTGATCGGTCAGTTTCGAGATGACCTCATCATTCAATGCGATCATACGGCGCGCATAGGCCAGCAGTTGCTCGCCAGACGCGGTCAGGGCAATCGTTCTGCCACTGCGGTCCAACAATTGAAGGCCAAGCAACTCTTCCAGCCGTTTCAACTGCATCGAGACCGCAGATTGCGTCAGATGCAGAAATCCGGCAGCGCGAGTCACCCCACCCTGATCCGCCACCGCAACAAATGACCGAAGGGTTGTGATGTCCAGATTCCGCATCTTCACGATTCCTTATGTGTTTCATCAAAAATATTCGTTTTAAAAATATGTCATACTCCCCCATATCAATCAAGGAAATTGATGAAGACGAGATAAACCATCGAGAATGCACGAAAGGACAATAAATATGACCCAAATTGCCATTCATCACCATTGCAATCCCAAGAAGCAATCGCTCGGCACTATCATCAGGCGTGCTGTTTCCCTGAAGCGTCAACGCCGTCGGCTGGCGCGACTTGATGATCGCGCCCTTCAGGACATCGGAGTCTGTAGATCAGAGGCTGATGCCGAAGCCAGACGTTTCGTCTGGGACGCGCCGGAATTCTGGCAGAAATGATGCAAATACATATCTTTAGTTCATGAGTGGCGGTCACGTGTTGCGGATCGCCACTTTTGTTGCGTAAAATAGTAGGTTTTCCGCGGTAAATACTTGAAACACAGCCCTGAGTTGCCGATATTTGCCTAGAACGCTTCCCTCATAGCAGGGGGGCTGAATAATTATGTAAAGGGAGACCCTTTGATGGCACAATTCGACACGATCCGGACGGCGGCCGGCGCGCGCGCTGCCGAGATTGATGAGGGCCTGCGCGCCCATATGAACAAAGTCTACGGCACTATGTCCGTCGGCATGCTGATTACGTTCGCAGCAGCCTGGGCCATCGCGGGCCTGGCAACCACAAGCGATCCGTCAGCCGCGGCGGCACAGTTGAATGCCGATACCTATCTGACATCGCTGGGCTATAGCATTTACGCGTCGCCCTTGCGCTGGGTCATCATGTTTGCACCTTTGCTGTTTGTTTTCGGCTTCAGCGCCGGGATCAACCGCATGTCGGCAGCCGCCGCACAGCTGGTGTTCTACGTTTTTGCTGCGGTGATGGGCATTTCGATCAGCTGGATCTTCCTTGTTTTCACCGGTGAGTCGGTCATCCAGGTCTTCCTGATCACCGCAATCGCGTTCGCGGGCCTGTCCCTGTACGGTTACACAACCAAGAAAGACTTGTCCGCCATGGGCACTTTCCTGATGATGGGCCTGATCGGCCTGATCGTCGCGATGGTTGTGAACATCTTTCTGGCGTCTTCGGCGGTTGCCTTTGCAATCTCGGCCATCGGCGTTCTGATCTTCGCGGGCCTGACCGCCTACGATACCCAGAACATCAAGACCACATACCTGCAAATGGCCCACAGTGGCGATCAGGAATGGCTGGGCAAGGCTGCTATCATGGGTGCATTGAACCTGTACCTGGACTTCATCAACCTGTTCATGTTCCTGCTGCAATTCCTGGGCAACCGCGAGTAATTGCATACCATTGGTATGGGGAAAGGCCGGTCATCAGACCGGCCTTTTTTCGTTTTGAACCAACTGGTGATAGAGCTTGTCCGGCGCACAAGTTCTACCGGAAAAGGCAGCGATGTACGCGCGCCCGGTCAAGAAAAAGCCCCCGCTAGATCGGCGAGGGCATGATACATCAGAAGGTAAAAGACTTAGCTACAGTTCAACGGTACTGCAAAGCCCGAACTACGCTCGGACGTGCCTTTGCGGAACACATCGCCAGCAGGTATACACCCGGTGAAACGCTCGGCCTCTTGCGCAAAACCAACGCCGACCGAGTTGTCGACCTTAACGCTGTTCGTCGGCGTACGAAGGACACCATACAAGGTTCCGTTGACACTGACGGTGCTCAAGAACAGATTCGTATCGCTGCCCTGTAGCTGGACCGCATTGCCCGGCGTCTGCCCGCCATTGTCGATGGCAACGGACGCCACCTTGGATGGATCCACTTCATCAACCAAGAGAGTGACGGTCTGAAGCTCTGCCAGTTCGGCAGGGACGTTCGTTTCGGGCGGCAGAAAAGCGACGGCTCCGGGAACGTCGGAAATCGTGCGGGGTTCGCCATCGATTCCGGTAAACCCGACACCTTTGCGGTTGAACGGGTCTTCACAGGCCGCCAAAGTCAGAACGGCTATTGTGGATAACAAGATTTTTTTCATGGCGGTCAACATTTTGTGGCGATTTGCTCAAGCGTACTTGCAGGTCGGCACAAAAAGCAAGCCACAGGCCATGCGATTGCATCGGTGGCTGATGCGCTCCTGCAACGGCCCCAGATGGGCATGTTGACGTTTCTGGCAACCATCCACCGGAATTCAGCACGAAAAAAGGCCCTGCCAAGCAGAGCCTTTTTGGAAAGTCCAAATGGAACGGAAAGATTACTTGATCTTGCCTTCCTTGTACTCGACATGCTTCCGAACCACCGGATCGTATTTACGAATGGTCATTTTCTCGGTCATGGTGCGTGCGTTCTTTTTGGTCACGTAGAAGTGGCCCGTGCCCGCGGTCGAGTTCAGACGGATCTTGATTGTCGTCGGCTTCGCCATGGTTATCTCCTGCGTCCGGAAAGGCAGGGGCCTTTCGGTTGAATTCCTATGAGCGTGCGCTTTTACGCGCTACGCCGTGCATGTCAAGGCCAATCGGACGATCCTGGCCCAGGAATCGGGCATAGGTTCAACCCGGTAACGTTGGTGCGCCCATATAGTTGTGAATCTGGTCTCTTTCACCGTCCGAAAGGCCCAGCGCAGTGGACAATTGCCGCAAATATGCGGCCTCACGATCATTGTCCAACCGTATTGCCGCCAGAGATGTCGCATAAATCTGCGTTCTGAGAGGCGCCCCAGAATCAGCTGCCAGCCCCATTACGTCGACGGGTGCGTTCAGTTGTTCCTGCACAAATGCGCGTTCTTCGTCGCTGATGTCATCGCCCAGTTCACCCAGGATCGTTTCTTTCTCGTGTTCATCCAATTCGCCGTCTGCCTTGGCCGCCTGGATCATTGCCCGCAACATGAGCTTGGCCTGAGCTTCCATCGCAGCCCCGGCTGGTGTTCCGCCAAACACCGTCTCCATCATGTCGGTGGTTTGCTGGCTGCCAGTTCTGGCCGCCCCCTGCATCGCATTCAAAAGCCCGCCAAGACCGGCGGCACCGGCGGTACTGCCACCCAACCCCATCTTGCCCATCATATCCTGGAGGCCTGTCGCACCTCCGGGAAGGCCGAACTGTTCGGCCATCTTGCCGAGCTGATCCATGCCAAGGCCACCGCCTGCGCCTTGCATCATGTCCTGCAAGCCAGCCATTCCGCCCATTTTCTGGTATTTTTCCAGCCCCTTCGCGGCTGCGAAACCAACTGCAACGGACGCAAGTGTCTTCATAAAGCTCATGACAATCCTCCCGGTTTTTAAAAATATGCCCCAATTCTATCAGAGGAATGCAAAGGCGAATACCACGTTCAACCCCCACGGGATTCTGGACTGTATTTCCAAGCCGGTGAGGACCGGACGGCAGTGACTAAGTTTGTACATATCACGATATCGTGATAGGTTTACCGCGACTGATACGTCCAAGAGGCCGACTTCAGGCTCGACGGCCAAGGCAGTGTAAACAGGTAATGCCCGCGCGGAGCAGTGTTGTTTTACGCAGCTTTTCTTGGGGGGCTATCATGACAGAGTGGGTTATTCAGGGCGAAGAACTGGCCAATTGTAATTGCAATTTCGGTTGCCCCTGCCAATTCAGCGTTCTTCCATCTCATGGCAATTGCGAGGCAGTGGTCGTTTTCGACATCGAAAGCGGACATTATGGCGATACTGATCTGGCAGGTTTGCGGGCAGCAGGTGTTTATCACTGGCCGGGACCGATCCACGAAGGCAATGGTCAGATGCAACTGATCATTGACGAAAGTGCTACAGCCGAACAGCGCGCAGCATTGCAGGCCATCATGACCGGCGAAGACACCGATGAAATGGCGACCATGTGGTACGTTTACAGTGCGATGGCACCGACGAAACATGAAACGCTTTTTGTACCGATCGAATTGAACTGGAACCGCGATGATCGCAGTGGCTATGCCAGGGTTCAAGGGGTCTTCGACGTCGAGGTCAGCCCGATTCCTCATATCGTATCGGGCGCTGCGCACAGGGCATCGATCCAGTTGCCGAACGGCTTTGAGTACCGCCACGCCGAGGCTGCCTCGGGGTCGGCCAAAACAACGGGTGGTGAGATTAGTCTTACCTTTGACGCCACGCACGCTCATCTCGCACATCTGAACCTCTCCGGTCACGGTGTTCTGGGCGCGTAGCCGGAGACCCTCTCATGACCAGACAGAGTGCGACAGCCCCTGCCGGGGCGATTGAGCGGCTGTTGAGGCAGGACAATGCAATCGTGTTGGGCAGCGTCCTTCTGATCATTCTTGCAGCCACCTGGTACACAGTTGCCGGCGTCGGGATGAATATGTCTGCGGTCGAAATGACCCGCATGGCAGGCCCGGTTGGAGAGCCCATGCAGATGGGTTCCGCAACCGTCTGGAGCTTCGGTTACACCCTGCTCATCTTCCTGATGTGGTGGATCATGATGATTGCCATGATGACCCCAAGTGCCGCGCCAGCCGTGCTTTTGTTTGCCGCAACAAAGCGAATGGGTTCTGAGAAAGACCGTGCGGCAAAGTTCAGCCTGTGTTTCCTGTTGGGCTATCTGGTGACCTGGGGTGCGTTCAGCCTGGCTGCAACGGCAATGCAGTGGGAGTTGGAACATATCGGGCTGTCGAACGGGCCGATGATGACAATCCGCTCCGGCCTCTTCGCGGGATGTGTTCTGCTGGCTGCCGGGTTTTACCAGTTTTCGAGTTTAAAGAACGCGTGTCTTCGTTACTGCCAAAGCCCCGCAAGGTTTCTGGCCGGTCACAACCGGCCCGGCCCCTTCGGCGCGTTCAGAACCGGAGCCTTGCACGGCACACATTGCCTTGGGTGCTGCTGGGCTCTGATGTTGCTGCTATTCATCGGGGGGATAATGAACCTCTATTGGATTGTCGGTATCGCCGCTTACGTGGCACTGGAAAAGCTTCTACCCAGGACCAGGTGGTTGGTGCCAGTGTCAGGTGTGACACTGATCGGCACAGGTCTTTGGTTTATCATGGCACCGTTGATTTTTGACATTTGACACGTGACAGCCTTCGGGGTCGGCTGACTGAAAGGCCCTGTAATTTTCGTTAATACGGAGGTTCCAATGCCCATTTTCATTACCTATGCGACTTACTCGCAGGCTGGCGTCAAAGGCATGTTGCAAAAGCCCGAGAACCGCACCGGCCCGGTGAAAGCATTACTGGAGAAAGTCGGCGGTCGACTGTTGTCCTTCTATATGACGACCGGCAGCAATGACGTGGTCGTGATCAGCGAAGCGCCAGACGGAACAGATGCTGTGGCGGTCGGCATGGCAGTCGCGGCATCGGGTGCGGTCACGAACATAGAAACGGTTCGCGCCTGGACCGCGGACGAGTTCGTTTCGGTCACTGAGAAAGCCGCAAGGTTGACGGGGACGTACACGCCGCCCGGAGGATAAAAGGATACGCGCGGAGGGCCTGTAAGCCGGATCTTGTTCCGGGGTTTCCCCCTTCGATGACCATTCCTCTAGGCCGTGCATTGCTGCACGGCTCAAGCTGCCAACCCGGTCCCTCTCGGCCAAGACGCGCTTAGCGGCGGTATCGGCTTGCGCCGACCGGCCCGCGCGGGGACCCTATTTGGCATTGCTCCCGGTGGGGCTTGCCGTGCCGCCACTGTTGCCAGCGGCGCGGTGGGCTCTTACCTCACCGTTTCACCCTTACCCGGGGCCGAGGCCCTGGGCGGTCTGATTTCTGTGGCGCTTTCCGTCGGGTTGCCCCGCCCGGGCGTTACCCGGCACCGTTGTCTTGTGGAGTCCGGACTTTCCTCTCGGGCGTACGCCCCAGCGGCCATCCGGCCCTCCGCGCCTGGGCTGGGTAGGCTTTGTGGTCTGCGGCGTCAAGAGCTGACGGATCAGAGAAGGGGCCAGCCCCTTCTTGGCCTGCGGCCAATTCAACCCCGGGATATTTTTGGCCAGATGAAGAGCGGATCAGGTTGTTGTGCCCGACGGGGTGAGCGCATTCATATCCGCCATGTCCAGCGGACCTTTCGCCCAGGGTCGAAATCGCAATCGGACAGCGGCCAGCAGTTTTGCATCGTCCACGGGGGCGGTGAAACCTGCCATCCGAGCAGAGGCGCGAAATGCTTCTGCATCAGGTGACGTCGGATCAACTCCTGTGCCGCGCGGTTTGGCCAGCGCTTGCCTTTCGAGCCTGTTCCAGTCAAAGCGCGGCCCAGGGTCGGATTTGCGCCCGGGCGCCATGTCGGAATGTCCGATAACTCCGGACGGAGTAATGGACCAGCGGGTCATGATCAGGGGCAACAGCTGTTCCAACACCGCCATTTGCGGCTGCGAAAACGGATGTTTGCCGGTGTTGTCCAGTTCGATCCCAACCGAGCGCGAGTTGATGTCGTCCTTGCCGCCCCATTCCCCTGCCCCGGCATGCCAGGCGCGATCTTCTTCCCGCACCATTTGCCAAAGGGTGCCGTCATTGCCGATCAGGTAATGGGCCGAAACCTCGGAAGCCGGGTCGCACAGGCGATCCAGAGCCGCCAGTGCACTGTCCATGGCCGTATAGTGGATCACGATCAAGAATGGCACCAACCCGCCCCGGCGCTTGCCGAAATTCGGAGACGGATGCCAGATCGGCGTCAGGGCGTCAGTTGTTAACGGCACTGCGGAACGGGCTGGGGTCCCAGCCACAGGCATAGCCGTCGCCGTCTGGGTCCAGACCCTTGCGGTCACGTTGCGGACCGCCGTTGGACAGGAATTCGATCTGAGCCTGATCCGGTGACGGGAATTGCGCACAGTTCCGCTGTGCCTTGGCTTGCAGGTTGAAACCGGAGCGGCTGTAGAGTTGCGTGCCCACCGGATTGGAGGTGCTTAGCGCATATTGTACGATATTCGGCTGGCCGCTCGCCGTGCGCTCAGGCACGGCGGTTGGTGCGACAACTTCGTAGGTCTGGCGGTTTTGTTCAATCCGCGCGGCATCGGATTGGATGCTGCGCCTCTCGGACACGGCCGCGAAGTCCTGCTCGTCAGAGATCGCACTGCTGCTGGAGCCGGAAGCCGGCGACGCGGGGACCGCGGATTGCCCAGACGTGCTGGCCAACGCTGCGGCAGTCTGGTTGGCGATGTCCGCATTCTCACCCGTTGCAAAGGTTGATGCTCCTGACGCGCCCAGTGGTTGCTGGGAAACATCGACCGGAGCCAGCAGCGGATTGACCGCTCCACCCTGGCCGGCCAATTGAGCCTCGCGCCGCGCCTGATATTCAGGCGTGTTGAAACCCGTGCTGGTCAACGGCGCGACATTGGTGCAGGCCGCAGCCAGTGTCAGGGCCGGGACCAAAAGCAAAACACGCATTGTTTGGCTCCGTTTTTGGTAATCCACTTTCCCGAAGGCTTACCACCATTTGCCGGGCTTGGCCACAAATCCGGCTGCGTTTTCCAGCGCATAAGCGGTGTTGAGCAAGTCACCTTCTTCCCACGGGCGCCCGATCAGCTGCAACCCCAATGGAAGACCTTGTGCATCCAGGCCTGCGGGGACCGAGATACCGGGCAAGCCCGCGAGGTTCACGGTAACCGTAAAGACGTCGTTCAAATACATCTGAACAGGGTCCGCCTCGGTCATTTCCCCCAGACCGAACGCCGCCGAAGGGGTTGCCGGTGTCAGAATGGCATCGATGCCCGCGGCAAACACGTCTTCGAAGTCTTTCTTGATCAGGGTCCGGACCCGGCGCGCGCGGTTGTAATAGGCATCATAGAAACCTGCGGACAGCACATATGTGCCGACCATCACGCGGCGCTGCACCTCGGGGCCAAAGCCTTCGGCGCGGGTCTTTTCGTACATCTCGGTGATGCCATCGCCCTGCGCCAGCTGTGCGCGGCGGCCATAGCGAACACCGTCATAGCGGGCGAGGTTCGAAGATGCCTCGGCCGGGGCAATCACGTAATAGGCGGGCAGCGCGTATTTGGTATGCGGAAGCGAGATATCGACAATCTCGGCACCCGCGGCTTTCAGCATCGCTGCGCCATCGGCCCAGAGTTTTTCGATCTCGGCGGGCATACCGTCCATACGGTACTCTTTCGGGATACCGATCTTCTTGCCCTTGATGTCACCGGTCAGCATGGCCTCGAAATTCGGGACCGCCAGTTCGGCACTGGTCGAATCCTTGGGGTCATGTCCGCACATGGTTTCCAGCATGATCGCTGCATCACGCACGTTCTTGGTCATTGGTCCTGCCTGATCCAGCGAGGACGCAAAGGCGACGATGCCCCACCGAGAGCAACGACCATAGGTGGGTTTGATGCCCGTGATGCCAACGAAGGCCGCAGGCTGGCGGATCGAGCCTCCGGTGTCGGTACCTGTCGCAGCCAGGCACAAATCAGCAGCCACGGCAGACGCAGACCCGCCAGACGAGCCGCCCGGTGTCAGTTGCGCATCATCGTTGCCACGGCGCCACGGGCTGACCGCATTGCCATAGGTCGATGTTTCATTGGACGATCCCATGGCGAATTCGTCCATGTTCAGTTTTCCCAGCATCACCGCGCCTGCGTCGGCCAGTTGCTGAGAAACGGTGGATTCGTATTCCGGCTTGAACCCTTCCAGGATTTTCGACGCCGCCTGCGACGGCACACCCTTGGTGCAAAACAGATCCTTGATGCCGATCGGCAGGCCACACATCGACGGTGCGTCGCCACGCTGGATCCGCTCATCCGCAGCCTTGGCGCGTTCCATCGCAATTTCCGGCGTCTTGTGGACAAAAGCGTTCAGCGCATCTGCCTCGTCAATGGCTTTCAGGCAGGCGTCAGTCAGCTCGACAGAAGTGACGTCACCGGAACGCAGGGCATCGCGCGCCTCGGCCAGACCCAGTTTGTTCAGATCGCTCATGTCTTACTCCACCACTTTAGGGACTGCGAAGAACCCTTCGCGGGCATCAGGGGCGTTGGCCAGAACCTTGTCCTGCTGGTTGCCGTCGGTCACCTCGTCCTTACGGCGTTTCAGCCGCATCGGCGTGACCGAGACCATCGGCTCGACACCTTCGACATCCACTTCGTTCAGCTGTTCGATGAACCCGAGGATGGTGTTGAACTCGGATGCCAGCGCCGGGAGCGCGTCATCCTCGACCTTGATCCGGGCCAGTTTGGCCACTTTGGCGGCGGTGCTTTGGTCAATCGACATCGGCTTCCCTCATCTACGTTATGGGGCGTTTACCTGTCTGTTGCGGCAGTCGCAAGACCGCTGCGCCATGGGCCGTCCCGAGTTTGAGATCCACCGCATGACACCCGCCATTCAAAACTGAATGAGTGGTATGCAAAAAAGTAAACTAATTAGTTCAATATTGTCCTTGAAAACTGAACTGTACTGTTCATTTCTAGTTGTGCGACACAACGCAAACCGGAGAAAAACATGAAACCCCTGATGATTGCCGCGGTCTTGTCCGCCACCTTTTTGGCCGCACCGGCCATGGCCTTGGGTATCGACACAAGCAACCTGACACGCACTTTGACCTTCCCCTCGCCCGTGACGGAACCGGTCACTCAGGACAAGGTTAAACCTGCAAAGTGATGCGCAGGTTCCGGCCGGGTCGGATTTCCCCTCTCCGACCCGGCCAAAGCGCATATTCGAGGGTGCACAGCCCAAAGCGAGTCGTTAGCATTGCTGCAAATACCAAATTGGAACTGCATAAGGCACTTGCGGCTCCAATAAGCCAGTGGAGCAGCTGATGAACACGCAAAAACAAGCGGTCTTGGATGCCATCGATGCGGCCAACGCAAATGACCCCAACCGCGATGATGGCCGCCCCGAAGCGCAGCTTTACGGCGAGCGGATGAGCGCAGAGCTTGACCGACTGTTTCCGGGCGCGTCCGACGCCTTGCAGATTGCGGCGCGTGGTCAACATGTGGAGCGGTGGAAACTTGCCCGCAATGAATTCCCTGAAGGCCGGGCGGGTTATCTGGCCTGGCGCAAGGCGCAGGGTGTGCATCACGCGGATGTGGTAATGAGTTTGATGACCCAAGAAGGCTATGACGCCGAGCAGGCCGAAGCCGCGGGTCGCATGTTGCGCAAGCAAGGCATCAAACGCGATGCAGAGGTGCAGGCGCTGGAAGATGTGATCTGCTTTGTATTTCTGAAATGGTATTTCCAGCCCTTTGCGGCGAAACACTCAGCCGAGAAAATCCAAAGCATCGTTGAGAAGACTGCCCGCAAGATGTCGCCCGAGGGCCGCGCACGGGTTTTGTGCGAATTCGACCTGCCGGATCATCTGGCCGCGGCCTTTCAAGACTGAGAAAAGGGCCGCGCCGTTTCACCGACCGAATCATAAGTCTGAAGGATGGTCACGACAGGCCTCCACGACATATGCTCATGATCCACGAGTTTGGGTGAAGCGGCCCCTGATGAGGGCCGCACGATACACTTCGATCATCCAGCCCAGCATAATAGCATTCAGGATATGCCACATGAAATGTGTCCCCACCGGCCATTGAGCACAGAGACGCATATCGAGGGCACGGAAGGCAATCGACAGGATCAGGATCAACGCCCCGATTTTCAGCCCTTTGGCCAGAATCGGATCACGGTCGCGCAACGCAACAGCATAGATCAGGATCAGCAAAGCGACCGGCGCATAAACCGCCGACCCTCCAAGCCCCGGAACCTGTTGGAAAAGTGGGACAGCAGCAGCCGCATAGGGAAGAAAAAGAAGCATTCCCCCGAACGCCAGCCCCAAAGGCATCCTCCAGATGTTTTTGTTCACCGCAAAGATATAGACCAAAATGAACGACAGTATGGGCGCGACATCCGCCAAAGCCGCCCATACCTGCGCATGCGTGTGAAACAGGTAACTGCCAAACCCGATGATCGCCAGAAGCGCCACCAGAACCTTGGCCAGCGGCATGTTCTGATTGCGCACGCGCCGCCACATGACCCATGCGCAAATCAGAAAAGCAGCGTTTGTGACCGCGTTAACGGGCTCTGCCCAGTAGGCTGGAGACAGCCGCTCGCAGTACCCGTCTATTTCACGAAACCAATCCATGGAAATTTACTTATCCGATGTTAGGCTGCCGCCAACAGAATGATTGGGAGGAAATAATTATGAACATTATCTGGTTGGGCCATGGAAGTTTCCGTATCGAAACCCAGGGAAAGGTGCTGCTAATCGACCCCTGGCTGACCGGCAACCCGGTCTTGCCCGAGGAACAGCATGACGCCGCCGTTGATGGCGCCACCCATATCCTTCTGACCCACACACATTTTGACCATGTCGTCGACGTTCTGCCTTTGGCCAAACACCTGAAGATTCCGGTTGTGGGACAATATGACCTGATGGGGTACTGGGCCGAAGCCGAAAGCATCGAGACCATTGGTTTCAACAAGGGCGGTACGGTCAACCTGAACGGGGTCAAGGTAACAATAGTCCCGGCCTCTCACAGCTCAACATTTTCGACACCGGATGGCCTGCGCACGGGCGGCAGCGAGGTCGGCTTCATGATCAGTACCGAGGGCCGCATGGTCTATGTATCAGGTGACACGGATATCATGGCGGATATGGACTGGATGGGGGATTACTACAAACCCGATATCGGCATCCTGTCCGCAGGTGGGCACTTCACCATGGATATGAAAGGCGCCGCCTATGCAGCCAAACGATACTTCAACTTCAAAACTGTGATCCCCTGCCACTACAAGACCTTCCCGATTCTTGAGCAATCCGCTCAGGCGCTGGCAGGTGCTTTGCCGGGTGTAGACGTCATCGAACTGCAGGTTATGCAGGCGATAAAGCTGTAGGGATGATATGACCAGCGACATTGTCCCTTCACCTGAACTGATCGCAGTTGTACGGCGATGGAATCAAGCCGTTCATGACAAGGATCGGGCTGTGCTGGTCAATATGTTGTCATCCTCGGAACACCTGCGGTATCAGGGCTCGGCGGATGAAGAGGCATGGTCCGGGCAGGTGTTTCGCCGTGGCTTCGCGGATCACACCAAGGAAATCCCGGACTATGACTGGCAGGAACATTCGCTGGAAGCTTTTGAATGTGGGGATGTGGGCTGGGCATTTTGCGAAGCGACGCTGACCTTTCATTCGAACGGCAATTCAGCCTGGCACCGCTTTACATTTGTACTGCATCTGGAAGACGGCGTCTGGAAAATGGTGCAGCTGCATGTGTCCAACCCAACCTCGAACATGGAAAAGATCGGCATCGAACATGCGGCGTTGAATGCACTGATCGAAGCCGCAAAGCAGGAGTTCATACAGGATCAGACCGAGGGAACCGCCTCGGTCATGTTCACTGACATTGTCGGGTCGTCAGATATCACCCGGCAATTGGGCGACAAGAAATGGGCCCAGCTTATTTCCGGTCATTTTGATCTGACTGAAAACCTCATCCACGCCCATCAGGGACGGCTGGTCAAATCCCTTGGGGACGGCACGATGTCGATCTTCCCAACGGTCCAGGATGCAATCCAGGCAGCAATCGAGCTGCAAAGTAAGAACGCGTTGGCAAATGCCGAAACACCTCTGGGTCTGCGGATTGGAATTCATACCGGCGACGTCATACAGAAAGATGAGGATTTCTTCGGGTCCGTCGTCAATAAGGCCGCGCGCGTGACAGACGTAAGTGGCCCGAACGAAATTCACGTCACCGACGTAACCAGATTGCTGGTCAGCCCGGCGGGCGGTCTGAAATTCAGCACGCCAAAATCGGTCTCACTGAAAGGGTTCGGCGGGCAGCAGACAGTGTATCGCCTGGACTGGAACTGACAGTAGCCGTCCTGTCAGGCCAGCCTCATTTTTCTTTTCGTTTTTCTGCGAAAAAATCCAGCAGCAGGGTTTCACATTCTTTGGCCGCTAAGCCGTCATAGACCTCGGGCTTGTGATGCGCTTGCGGGTGGGAAAAAACCCTCGCGCCATGGGCCACGCCGCCGGATTTGGGATCGGAAGCCCCGTAATAAACGCGCCGGATACGCGCGGCCGCCAGGGCCGCTGCGCACATGGCGCAGGGTTCCAGTGTGACATAGATATCATGTCCGGGCAGTCTTTCAGATCCAGCATGGGCACAGGCCGCGCGCAAAGCCAGGATTTCTGCATGCGCCGTTGGGTCGTTCGACTCACGCGTCCGGTTTCCTGCCACCGCCACAACAGAGCCGTCCGGCCCGACAATGACCGCGCCAACGGGCACTTCGCCGCGATCCGCTGCAGCGCGCGCCTCACTCAGTGCCTGTTCCATATGCGATTTGAACATCATGCCCCTGACTGCATCAGAAACCTGCCTTTCGCAAGCGCGCGGGATAGGGTATGGCCCAGACATGAACAAGACCCCTCCTCCCGGCGACCGGATCGCCAAAGTCCTGGCCCGCGCCGGCGTCGCGTCGCGGCGCGAGGCCGAACGCATGATCGAAGCTGGCCGCGTGGCCGTAAATGGCAAGGCCATCGACAGCCCCGCCCTGAACGTAACAGAAAAAGACAAGATCGTTGTCGACGGTAAACCGGTCTCGGAACCGGAACCCTCGCGCTTGTGGCTGTATCACAAGCCTGCTGGGCTGGTCACAACAACCCGCGACGAAAAAGGGCGCGATACGATTTTCGACAAGCTGCCCGAAGACATGCCGCGGGTGATGAGCGTTGGCCGGCTTGACCTGAATTCCGAAGGTCTGCTGCTGCTGACTAATGATGGTGCTATCAAGCGCAAGCTTGAACTGCCAGCGACCGGCTGGTTGCGCAAATACCGTGTGCGGGTAAACGGCCGCCCGAAAGACGAAGATTTCGAACCGCTGCGCAAAGGGCTGGTGATTGAGGGAGAGCGGTTCCAGCCGATGACCGTCACGCTGGATCGCCAGCAAGGGGCCAATGCCTGGCTGACCATCGGTCTGCGCGAAGGAAAGAACCGTGAAATCCGCCGCGCGATGGAAGATATCGGTTTTAATGTGAACCGTTTGTTGCGGGTTTCTTATGGACCGTTCCAATTGGGCAATCTGAAGCCGGGCGAAGTCGAAGAAATCCGCCGCCGCGTTATGCGCGATCAACTTGGCCTGGATTCGGATGCCAAACCCGAAGCGGCCCCCAAACGCCCGACGCGACCACAAAGAAAACGCCCGCCCATCGGCAAGAATCCCCGCAAGTGATGCAGGTTCGGCAACCTTCCCCCTAGCGCCAAGCATGCGTATCCCCTAAATTTTCTGTGATTGCTGCTATTTGGGGAGCGTGATGTCCGGAAGCGGAGTGCAAAAATTCGCCTACGCCGTATTGCTGGTGCTTTTGTTTGGCGTGTGCACAGGCGTGCTTGGAGGCTTGTAACGCATGGCAAAGCGATTTGGCGGCAAATACAGCCCTCAGGATGATAAGTCCGGCGACACTCTTCAGCCCCGTGGGCAATTCGATGGCGCGCGGGTCGAACCTGCGGGCGCGCGTGCCAATGTCCTGTTCATACCGGCCATCCCATTGGTATTTCTGTCGCTGAACGACGGCGCGATTGGCATGACCATTGGTCTGATCGCAGCTGGCCTGCTGACGGCAGCTGCGTTTTTGCTGCGCGAAGGTCTGCGGGCCGAAGCCGCGTTTAACGCCCGTAAAACCGCCCGCCGACCTGCTTTTCCGCGTAAAATCTTTGCCAGCCTTCTGACAGGTCTGGGTGCCGCTTTTGCGTCGTACCGGACCGAGTTTCTGAATGCGGAAACGGCATCACAAGTCAGCCTGCTTGCCCCCGTCTTGTTCGGCGCGGCAGCAACCGTGCTGCATTCGGCCTCCTTCGGGTTTGATCCGATGAAAGACAAAGGCATGGAAGGAATTGACACCTTTCAGCAAGATCGCGTTGCCCGGGTCGTTGAGGATGCGGAAAACCGTCTTTCCGAGATGACGGACGCCATCAAACGTGCGGGTGATCGCCGGATCGAAGCCCGTTTAGAACGGTTTCAGGACACTGCACGTGACCTTTTTCGAACGGTCGAGGAAGACCCGCGCGATCTGGCGGGCGCGCGAAAATACATGACGGTTTATCTACAGGGCGCGCGTGATGCGACGGTCAAGTTCGCCGATGTCTATGCCCGGACCCGCGATGCGCAGGCGATGACGGACTACGTCGCGCTGCTGGATGACCTAGAACAGAATTTCGCCGCGCGTACGCGCAAAATGCTATTGGATGACCGCAGTGATCTGACGGTCGAAATCGACGTGCTGCGCGAAAGACTGCAGCGCGAAGGCGTCCGGTTGGACTGACCGGCCATTATTTGAGCGAGGAACATCCCCATGTCCGATGAGATCAAGAACAAGGCGGCTCAGGCCGAAACACTGGTGCAGGAAGTCATCGCAGTTGCCCTGCCCGAACCAAAGGCCGAGGTTATCTCGCTTGAAGAAGCCGACGAACCAGTGAGTGCCGAGATCCGCAAGCGCATGGACGAGATCGACATAAGCAACACCAATTCGATTGTTGCTTTCGGATCTTCCGCTCAGGCCGAATTGCAGGAAATCAGTCAGGCCATGCTGGCGGATGTGCGCAACAAGGATGTTGGCCCCGCAGGCGACAGTCTGCGCAATATCGTGACCACAATCCGCGGATTTTCGGTCAGTGAACTGGACGTGCGCCGCGAGCGCAGCTGGTGGGAAAGGCTGCTGGGCAGGGCCGCGCCATTTGCAAAGTTCACCGCTCAGTTTGAAGAAGTTCAGGGGCAAATCGACCGCATAACCGACGATCTTCTGGGGCATGAGCATACACTGCTCAAGGACATCAAATCGCTGGACCTGCTGTACGAAAAAACACTGGGCTTCTATGATGAACTGGCGCTGTACATCGCGGCGGGTGAAGAAAAGCTGACCGAATTGGACAGCCACGACATCCCCGAAAGGGAAGCTGCCGTTCAGGCCGCGCCAGAAGAAGAGCAAGTGATGAAAGCGCAGGAACTGCGTGACATGCGCGCCGCGCGTGACGATCTGGAGCGCCGCGTGCACGATCTGAAACTGACCCGTCAGGTCACGATGCAGTCGCTGCCTTCGATCCGGCTGGTGCAGGAGAACGACAAGTCTCTGGTCACAAAGATCAACTCGACGCTGGTGAACACCGTGCCGCTGTGGGAAACGCAACTGGCACAGGCCGTTACCATTCAGCGCAGCGCCGAAGCTGCCGCCGCGGTGCGCGACGCCAACGACTTGACCAACGAACTTTTGACCTCGAATGCTGCCAATCTGCGCCAGTCGAACAAGATGATACGCGAGGAAATGGAACGCGGCGTGTTCGATATCGAAGCTGTCAAAAAGGCCAACGCAGACCTGATCGGCACCATCAACGAAAGCCTTGCCATTGCGGATGAAGGAAAAGCCAAACGTGCCGCGGCCGAGGCCGAGCTGCAGAAGATGGAGGTGGAACTGCGCGACACTTTGGCGTCTGCCAAGGCGCGGCGGGATGGAATCGGCGATAACGCCGGTACGGCAGTTCCAGGCTAAAGGCGGGAGTGGCGTGAAGGCCTACGAATATCTGAAAAAGGCGCTGGGGATGGCGGCGGTTTTGGCTTTGGCCAATTGCGATGAAACACTGACTTCCTCGATTCCACCGCAAGCGCGCCCAGCGCCTGTTTCTGTTGCGGCGAATGCCTATGTACCGCCCTCTGCCGCAAGTCAGGATTTGGCGCGGTTTTACCAGCGTGTCGAACGCGACCTTCTGGTGCGGGGGTTATTGCGGACAGACGGGGGCGGCCCTGATACACCTTATGACGCCCAGGATCTGGCGCGAAATTTCGAAACGATTGCGTTCTACAGCGAATATCCGACCCAAAACGTTTCCATCGGTTCGCGCCAGACAGACGGGCAGCTCAGCCGGTGGTCGGGGCCGGTGCGCATCCAGACTGAGTTTGGGCCTTCCGTGCTGCCCGCCGTACGGCAACAAGATGCGGAACGGGTTCAATCCTTTGCGTCGCGCCTGGCGAGGCTGACGGATCATCCGATTTCCGTGGTCTCCCGAAACGCTAACTTCCACGTCTTCTTCGCGGGCAAGGACGACAGCGCCTATGTGGTGTCCCGACTGAAACAGCTGATCCCGAATATCAGTCAGGCTTCGCTTGATCTGGTCGCAAATCCGAGATCGAATTTCGATTGTTTTGTTTTTGCCTCGGCGACAACGGCCTCTCCGTATAAATATGTGCGCGCCGTTGCGTTGATCCGGGCCGAATTGACTGATCTGGTCCGTCGCAGCTGTATCCACGAAGAAATCGCACAGGGGCTGGGATTGTCGAACGACAGCCCGGCAGCGCGCCCATCGATCTTCAATGATGATGACGAGTTTGCCCTGCTGACGAGCCATGACGAAAAACTGCTGACAATGCTTTATGACAAGCGGCTTGAGCCCGGCGTGACAGTCGATCAGGCCCGCCCCATCGTGCATGTCATTGCCCGGGAATTGATGGGGCAGCCGCTCTGACCCCAAGGACAGGAGAACCCAAATGGGAATATTCGATTTTCTGACCGGAGAATTCATTGACGTCATCCATTGGGTTGACGACACTCGCGACACCATGGTCTGGCGGTTCGAGCGTGAAGGCCATGAAATCAAATACGGTGCCAAGCTGACGGTGCGGGAAGGTCAGGCGGCAGTATTTGTGCACGAGGGGCAGCTGGCGGATGTGTTCACGCCAGGTCTCTATATGCTTGAAACTAACAACATGCCGATCCTGACCACGTTACAGCACTGGGATCATGGCTTTCAGTCGCCGTTCAAGTCCGAGATCTACTTTGTCAACACGACCCGGTTCAACGACCTGAAATGGGGGACCAAGAACCCGATCATGCTGCGCGACCCCGAGTTTGGGCCGACCCGCATTCGTGCCTATGGCACCTATACCGTGCGCGTAAAAGACCCGGCCAGGTTCCTTGTGGAAATCGTTGGAACCGACGGCGAATTCACCATGAACGAGATCAGCTTTCAGGTCCGCAACATCATCGTGCAGGAGTTCAGCCGCGTTATTTCGGGATCTGGCATTCCCGTATTGGACATGGCGGCGAACACGGCTGATCTGGGCAAACTGATCGCGGCCGAAGTTTCCCCGGTGCTGGAAGGCTATGGGTTGGAAATGCCAGAATTCTACATCGAGAATATTTCGCTTCCGCCAGCGGTCGAGGCCGCATTGGACAAGCGGACCTCGATGGGATTGGCCGGAGATCTGGGTAAATTCACACAGTATTCCGCGGCGGAGGCGATGACGGCTGCGGCCAGCAACCCCAACCAAGGCGGTGGCATGGGCGCAGGTCTTGGCATGGGAATGGGCATGGCAATGGCACAGCAGATGTCAAACATCGCAGCAGGCCAGCCAAGCGGCCCGTGGGGAGCACCCGCCCCCGCTGCCCCGCGACCGGCAGCCTATGTGGCCCCGCCGCCGCCACCGGTCGAGCATGTTTGGCATATCGCCGTAGATGGGCAGACCAGCGGCCCGTTTTCCAAAGCCAGGATGGGCAGAATGGTCAGCGAGGGCGATCTGACGCGCGACACCTATGTCTGGACCGCGGGCCAGGACGGCTGGAAGAAGGCCGGAGACGTGCAGGAACTGGCGCAGTTGTTCACCATTCTGCCGCCACCGCCGCCGGGGGCCTGACCAAAACGCGATACTCCTCCATCTGTCCTGACACTATTGGGTAATGTATGACACACGCCCCTGACCTTGCAGAGCACCGCTTCCCCTGCCAGCAATGCGGCGCAGATTACCGGTTCAGCCCTGGCGATGGTACGCTGACATGTGATCATTGTGGTCATTCCGAACCCATCGGATCGGGTCCCTGGCAAGGTGCCAGCCTGCGCGAACTGGATTTTGACGCGGCCATTGCGGATCGTCTGCCTGACAGCGAGCTGGAACAGACCCGCGTTCTGTCCTGTCCGAACTGCGCGGCGCAGGTTGAATTCGACCCCAACACGCACGCTGCGGAATGCCCGTTCTGTGCCACGCCGGTGGTAACCGACACCGGTGTGAACCGGCATATCAAACCGAAGGGCGTTCTGCCTTTTGCTTTCGACGAGCGCGAGGCGCATAAGGCGATGAGCGATTGGCTGGGGCGGTTATGGTTCGCGCCAAACGGGTTGAAGGATTATGCCCGCAAGGGCCGCAAGATGCAGGGCATCTATGTGCCTTACTGGACCTTTGATGCCGACACCAAGTCCACCTACCGTGGTGAGCGCGGCGTGATTTATTATGAAACCCACACCGTGATACGGGACGGTAAACGGGTTCAGCAACAGGTGCCAAAAGTGCGCTGGTCGCCCAAATCAGGTCGTGTTGCGCGGTTTTTTGATGACGTTCTGGTGCTGGCCTCGCAGTCGCTGCCCAAGGCTTACACTGACGCGTTACAGCCTTGGGATCTGCCGGCACTTGAACCTTACCAGCCAGAATACCTCGCCGGGTTTCGCGCCGAGGCGTATACGGTTGAACTCAAAGAGGGCTATACCGAGGCCCGCGCGCATATGGCGCGCGTGATCGAACGGGATGTTCGCTTCGATATTGGGGGTGACAAGCAGCGTATCCACGCGGTGGACACCGAGGTGCGCGATGTCACCTTCAAACATATTCTGCTGCCGATCTGGATGGCGGCTTACAAATATCGCGGGCAGACCTATCGATTTGTGGTGAACGGTCGAACCGGGCGGGTTCAGGGGGAACGTCCCTGGTCAGCCATCAAGATCACGATTGCCGTTGTTCTGGGCCTGCTTGTTGCCGGGGTTGTCGGGTATCTGGCAGCCAACGGGCAGCAATAGCAACTGCTTGTACATCTCGCGCGGCATGATCAGCCTAAGGGTCGGAACATAACAACGAGGCGCTAGTGTCATTTGCAGAACTGAATAACCTTCTGGAGAAACGCCATTCCTGCCGGGCCTTCCTGCCCGACCCTGTACCAAAGGAGCAGATCGAACAAATCGTGGCCAGCGCGGCCCGGGTCCCAAGCTGGTGTAACGCGCAGCCGTGGCAATTGGTGATCACAAGCGGCGCAGAGACCGACAGGTTCCGCGCGGCGATGCAAAACGAAGCTGAAACAGGCGCACCGGCCCCCGATCTTCCGTTTCCCGCGTCATATTCAGGCGTCTATCAAGACCGCCGCCGCGCGTGCGGTTGGGCGCTTTATGAAGCAGTCGGTGTGGAACGCGGGGACCGGGCAGGATCGGCCCAACAAATGATGCGCAATTTCGCTCTGTTCGATGCACCGCATTGCGCCATCGTCTCAAGCCCGGCGGAACTTGGGCCATATGGCGCAATGGATTGCGGAGGGTTTGTTACGGCTTTTTCGTTGGCAGCGCAGGCGTTGGGCGTGGCAACCATTCCTCAGGCCGCATTAGCTGCGTATGGCCCGTTCCTGCACAGATATTTTCAGATCCCGGAAGACCGCCTGATCCTGTGCGCAATCTCCTTTGGGTATTCAGACAGAAAGCATCCCGCAAATAACTTTCGCACAGATCGTGCCGCGCTGGGTGACTTTGTCGACTGGCGCGGCTAAACCATCGCTCAGGCAAGATAATCGCCAAGGGGGGAACCGCGTGCGCGCATTGCTGCAAAGAGTTTCGCAAGCCAAAGTATCGGTCGATGGCAATGTCATTGGCGCATCCGGTCCGGGGCTTTTGATTCTTGTCTGCGCCATGCAGGGGGACGATGAAGCCCAGGCTGAAAAACTGGCCCGAAAAACCGCCAGACTCAGGATCTTCAAGGACGACGCGGGCAAGATGAACCGCTCGCTTCTGGATGTAAAAGGGTCAGCCTTGGTGATCAGCCAGTTTACATTGGCGGCAGATACAACAAGCGGTAACAGGCCGGGGTTTTCAACTGCAGCACCGCCCGAACTTGGCGAGCATCTGTATAACACCTTCGCAAACTACCTTGCTGCGCAAGGTGTAGCGGTGGAAACTGGACAATTCGGGGCCGACATGGCCGTTGAACTTGTCAACGACGGACCGGTCACAATCTGGGTGGAGACTTGATGGATACTGAAAAGCAAGCCGTTCAACTTTGGCGCGCCGGGGTTGAGGCCGTTGATGGATACACCGCCACCGAGGCCGCCCTGCACGACATCCCGAAACCGGACCGTATTCTGGCCGTAGGCAAGCCCGCCGCCGCCATGGCACGGGCGGCCTTGGCGCGGTTCGGCACGGTTCCCACGCTTGTTGTGACCAAGGACGATCACGGCCGTGACTTGCCGGACACTGTCGAGGTGATCGAAGCCTCGCACCCGGTTCCGGACAACCGCAGCCTTGAAGGCGGGCGTGCTCTGCGTAAGGCGCTGGAACAGATGGACCCCGGATCACATGTGCTGCTTCTGGTGTCGGGTGGCGCATCTTCGCTGGCCGAAGACCTTTTGCCCGGAAAATCACTGAACGATCTCGAAGCATTGAACCGCAAGTTGCTTTCAGAGGGGATGGATATCGGTGCGATGAACGCTGAGCGGCGCAAACTGTCCCGCATCAAAGGCGGGGGGTTACTGTCGCACTTTGCGGGCGCGCGCGCGACCGTTCTGGCCATCTCGGATGTACCGGGCGACGACCTCAATGTCATTGGATCGGGTATCGGCGCTTTGCCTTCCAGCCACACATTTGGGGCCACCACTCGGATCGTGGCCTCAAACGCCCATGCCCGCAATGCGGTTGTGCAAGCCGCCGAAGCAGCTGGGCTAAAGGTTTGGGCCAATGAAGAGGCGCTGCATGATGACTATCTGAATGTCGCCGCACATCTTGGCCAACTGCTGCGCGGAATGGAAAAAGGCGTGATGGTCTTCGGTGGGGAACCGACTGTGGTCTTGCCGGATCACCCAGGGCGCGGTGGACGAAACCAGGCACTGGCACTTGCGCTGGCGCAGGAGATTGCCGGGCAGTCAAACCTGACAGTTGTTGTCGGCGGAACGGACGGCACAGACGGACCGACCAATGCGGCAGGGGGAATCATTACCGGTGCAACATGGAACGACAGCGGGATGACTGCGCTTATAAATGCTGACAGCGGGTCGTTTCTGGACAAAGCACAAGCCTTGCTGACAACCGGGCCAACTGGCACCAATGTCATGGACCTGGTTGTCGCAATACGTGGATGAATTGACGCATATCGCACCGCGCCGTACCGCAAAGGCTCGGAAACTGGCCTGAAACAGAATTGTATCATAGTATTCTTGTGGAAAGGGCATCGCGCCAAACAAAGTTACTTGCGCTTCGGCCTTCGGCATCAAGGAGAAATATCCTTGCCCGGTCCGCCGAAATAAGTCAACGTTGACTCATGCGTCAACAAAAACCCGAAAAGGGTTAAAACCACTCGATAGGGAGAATACTCGATGAACGAACAAATCACGCATATGGCCGGTCAGGTCACAGCCGGAAAAATGACCCGCCGCGAATTCATGGGGAAAGCCGCGGCGCTGGGTGTTTCGGCTGCGATGGCCAGCACACTGTTCGCGGACGCCGCTCGGGCTGCTGGGCCGAAAAAGGGCGGTGATTTGAAGATCGGCTCTGTCGGTGGCGAATCGACGAACTCTCTGGACCCCGCAACTTACGCCAGCCAAGTGCCTGCGCTTAACGGTCGCCAATTCGGTGACACGCTTGTGGTTGTAGCGCCGGACGGCTCGATTGAATCGCGCCTGTCCGAAAGCGTCGAAGCCAGCGCAGACGCCAAAGTTTGGAACTTCAAGATCCGGCAGGGCGTTGAATTTCACAACGGCAAGACACTTACCAGCGAAGACGTGCTGAAGACCATGCAGCGCCATTCGGACGAAAACTCGAAATCTGGTGCCCTAGGCATCATGAAAGAGATTGAGTCGATGAAAGTTGACGGCGATGTCTTCTCTGTCACCTTGAACAGCCCGAACGCTGACTTGCCCTACCTCATGGCAGACTATCACCTGATCATTCAGCCAGGCGGTGGCCTCGAAAATCCAGGTGCAGGTATCGGTACCGGTCCGTACAAGTTGGAAGTCGATGAGCCGGGTGTGCGTCACGTCTTTAGGAAGTTCGAGAATTACTGGGCGGATGATGCGCACTTTGACAGTGTCGAGATAATCGCGATCAATGATTCCACGGCTCGGACTGCGGCACTTCAGTCCGGTCAGGTTCACCTTATCAACCGGGTTGAACCCAAGGTTGCAGGACTACTGGGTCGCGCACCGGGCCTCAGTGTACAACCCACGACAGGTCGCGGGCATTACGTCTTTATCATGCATTCGGACACAGCACCGTACGACAATCTCGATCTACGACTGGCTTTGAAATATGCGATCAACCGCGAGGAGCTGGTTGAGAAGATTCTACAGGGCTATGGCAGTGTCGGTAACGACATTCCAATCAATGCGGCCTATCCGCTCTTTGATGATACGATCCCGCAACGTCCGTTCGATCTCAAAAAGGCAGCTGAACACTACAAGAAGTCTGGCCACGACGGATCACCGATCGTACTGCGCACGTCTGAAGTTGCCTTCCCGGGCGCTGTGGACGCGGCTCAGCTCTTCCAACAAAGCGCCGCTGCCGCCGGTATCCCGCTCGTGGTCGAACGCGTGCCGGGTGATGGATATTGGTCTGAAGTCTGGAACGTGCAACCCTTCTGCGCCTCTTACTGGACTGGCCGCCCGGTACAGGATCAGATGTATACCACCGCGTATCTTTCGACCGCCGACTGGAATGACACACGCTGGAAACGGCCCGAGTTCGATGACATGCTGAATAAAGCAAAGGGTGAACTCGACACCGCCAAGCGTAAAGAGTTGTACTCCCAGATGGGTCGACTGCTTAACGAAGAGGGCGGTCTGATTTGTCCGATGTTCAACCAGTTTCTCGACGGTGTCAGCGATCAGTTGGCCGGTTGGGAACCTGATCCCTATGACGAATTAATGGGTGGACAAGCCAGCCGCAAAATGTGGTTCGCGTAAAACAGGCCACGGATCATGCATCCTATCATCAAACTGGTTTCCCAGCGCCTCGCGCTGGGACTCCTATTGCTGTTTGGCGCTTCGGCCCTGATTTTTGGCCTGACCGAAGCCCTTCCCGGAGACGCAGCGCAAGCCGTCCTGGGGCAGTCCGCAACCCCCGAGGCCCTTGCAAACCTGCGCGAAGAAATGGGCCTGAACCGGCCTGCCCTGACCCGCTATTTCGAATGGCTGGGCGGTATCGTTCAAGGTGATTTGGGTCAGTCCCTGACCAACAAGCTGGACATTGCGGAAAGCATTGGCAAACGGTTGGGCAACACGTTGTTTCTGGCATGCGCCGCAGCCGTGGTTTCGGTTCCGCTTGCCATCTTCCTGGGCTTGCTGGCAGTTCGCTACCGCAACCGCTGGCCGGACAAGCTGATCTCTGCCATCACGCTTACGACAGTGTCGATACCAGAGTTTCTGATCGGCTACGTGGTGATCTACTATGTCTCGGTAAAGCTGGGCTGGTTTTCCTCGCTTGCGATGATCAACGACTCGATGTCATTCGGGCAAAAACTCAATGCGATCGCGTTGCCCGCTTTCGTGCTGACGCTGGTGGTCTTGGCGCAGATGATGCGCATGACCCGCGCGGCGATCCTCAACCTGATGCAGTCAGCCTATATCGAAACGGCGGAACTGAAGGGGTTGTCAAACTTTCAGGTCATTGCGCGACACGCCTTTCCGAACGCGATCTCGCCCATTGTAAACGTGGTGATGCTGAACCTGGCCTATCTGGTCGTGGGTGTTGTCGTGGTCGAAGTGGTGTTCGTTTATCCCGGCATGGGACAATACCTTGTGGACTCGGTGACCAAGCGTGACGTGCCGGTCGTGCTGGCGTGCGGTGTGGTCTTTGCCGCCGTCTATATCGGGCTGAACATGGTGGCCGATATCGTGTCGATCCTGGCCAACCCAAGACTGAGGCATCCGAAATGATGAAGAATATTCCAATTTCGGCGATGATCGGTCTGTTTTTCACAGGTCTCTATTTCTTTGTCGCCTTAGCCGCGCCTTTGATTGCGCCCTACGGCATGGCCGAAGTGGTTGGCGATGTGTGGGAGCCATCAAGCGCCGAACACCTGTTGGGCACCGACAATATAGGTCGGGATCTGCTGACACGCATGATCTACGGCGGGCGTACGACGATCTTCATTGCGGCTGCGGCTACGATCCTCAGCTTTGTAACCGGCACGTCGCTGGGTTTGCTGGCTGCGGTTCTGGGCGGTTGGGCTGATCAGGTTCTCAGCCGGGCAGTTGATCTGGTCATGTCGATCCCGACCCTGATCCTGGCACTGGTCATTCTGGCCATTGTCCCGGTGACAGTCCCGATCCTGATCCTGGTGATGGGTCTTCTGGACGCGACACGCCCGTATCGCCTGTCGCGGTCGGTTGCCGTCGACATCAACGTGATGGATTATGTCGAGGCCGCCAAGTTGCGCGGCGAAGGCCGTGCCTGGATCATCTTCCGTGAAATCCTGCCAAACGCCCTGTCACCGCTGGTGGCCGAGTTTGGGCTGCGGTTTATCTTTATGGTCCTCTTCATCTCGACCCTTTCGTTTCTGGGGCTGGGCGTTCAGCCACCGCTGGCCGACTGGGGCGGCATCGTGAAGGAAAACAAGGACGGCATCGTTTATGGCATCGGCGCAGCTTTGTACCCAGCTGTGGCCATCGCGACGCTGGCGATCTCGGTCAACCTTGTCGCTGACTGGGTCCTGAACAGAACCACATCGCTGAAAGGAGGCCGGGGATGAGTGATACCCTTCTCAAGGTCCGTGACCTCAAGATCGGTGCAACGGTCTATCCACCGGGTGAAAAACCCCATGACATCGAAATCGTGCACGGGGTCAGTTTTGACCTCGAACGCGGCAAGGTGCTGGGCCTGATCGGAGAATCCGGTGCCGGTAAGTCCACCATCGGCCTCGCTTCTATGGCCTATGGCCGGGGCGGTGTTGAAATTACCGGCGGCGAGGTTTGGGTAAACGGGCGCGATATTCTGAAATCGTCGCATGGCGATATCCGCAATCTGCGCGGCGGTGAGGTTGCGTATGTGTCGCAATCCGCTGCCGCGTCGTTCAACCCGGCCAAGAAGATCATGGATCAGGTTGTCGAAGCTGCGGTTGAGCATAAGAAATTTTCGCGAAAAGAGGCCGAAGGCCGCGCGCGGGAACTGTTCGCCAAACTAGGCCTACCCGACCCGGATAATATCGGTGAACGCTACCCGCACCAGGTTTCAGGCGGACAGTTGCAGCGATGCATGACGGCGCTGGCGCTGTGCCCTGAACCCGATCTGGTGGTGTTCGATGAACCCACCACGGCACTGGATGTGACCACGCAAATCGACGTGCTGATGGCGATCAAAGAAGCCATTCGCGATACCGGTGTTGCTGCTCTCTACATCACGCACGACCTTGCGGTCGTGGCGCAAGTCAGCGACGAAATCATGGTTTTGCGGATGGGGAATACGGTTGAATACGGGTCAACCGATCAGATCATCAACAACCCGCAGGAAGAGTACACGCAGGCTCTGGTCTCGGTCCGTTCGATCGAGCACGAGGAAAAACAGCCCACAGCGGAACCGCTGCTGAGCGTTGACGGTATCACCGCGCGCTACAAGGGGTTGAATTTCGACGTGCTGCACAACGTCAATGTCGAGCTTCATCCGGGTCAGACGCTGGCGGTTGTGGGTGAATCCGGGTCGGGTAAATCGACACTTGCCCGAGTGATCACCGGCCTGCTGCCGCCGCGCGACGGCGAGATTACGTTTGCCGGACGCAAGCTTTCGCCTGACCTTGCCGGACGATCCCGCGAGGACCTGCGCGAGTTGCAGATGATCTATCAGATGGCTGACGTGGCAATGAACCCGCGCCAGACAGTGGGTACGATCATCGGACGCCCGCTGGAGTTCTACTTCAACATGCGCGGTGCCGAAAAGCGCAAACGGGTCGTCGAACTGCTGGACGAGATCGAGTTGGGCGAGAAGTTCATCGACCGTTATCCGGCCGAGTTGTCCGGTGGCCAAAAGCAACGCGTCTGCATCGCGCGGTCACTGGCAGCCAAGCCCAAGATGATCATCTGTGACGAAGTGACATCGGCGCTCGACCCGCTTGTAGCGGACGGTATCCTCAAACTGCTGCTGGATTTGCAGAAGATCGAGGATGTGGCCTATCTGTTCATCACCCACGATCTGGCGACGGTTCGGGCGATCAGCGACAGCATCGCGGTGATGTATCAGGGACGCGTGGCTCGTTATGGTCCAAAGAGTCAGGTGCTCAGCCCGCCATTCGACGACTATACAGACCTTCTGCTGAGCTCGGTGCCCGAGATGCATCTGGGCTGGCTGGAAGAGGTCGTTGCCCATCGCAAAATGGAAAGTGCGGGGAACTGATCTCTGCGCCTGTAACATCACTTTGAAGAAATGGATTCCCGGCGTTTTGCACCTTGGCTGACGTCGGGAATTTATTATTTGGGACGCGATTTGGCAGGCGCGTGGTTTCAACTCGCGTATCGTCCGCATGAAATACTCAGATCAAAGGGCCAAGCCATGGACCGTAAACTACTATTGATCATTCTGGACGGAGTACCATACCGGAATTTCCGCCGCCTGTTCGGCAACCTCGAAGGCTGGGTCGACAGCGGCGAAGCTCGGGTGTGGAAGCACCGCGCAGTGCTGCCTTCAACTTCGGCCAGTTGCTATGCATCGATCCATACGGGCGTAACGCCGCAAGAACACGGCTGCACCGGAAACGGCAACGTCTTTCGCCTGAGCCATAAGGATGTCTTTAGCCAGGTACGTGAGGCCGGCGGCGTGACTGGGGCTGTCACACACAGTTTTTGGTCGCAGTTCTTCAACCGTCACCCGTTCGACTATGTCCGCGACGTCGAATATGACGAGCCAGAGAGCCAGACCATCAATCACGGTCGCTTTCACAGCATGACCGGCTACGGCAAAGACAACCAGATGACCCCGTCCGACGTCGATCTATTTGCCACCTTGACCAATCTGTGTCTGCGCTTTGGGCTGGACTATGGCATCCTGCACACCTGTACACTGGACAGCATGGGTCACCGTTTCTATCACGACTGCGAAGAAATGGATCATGCCTGCTTTGTTGCAGACGAGATGCTGGCCCCGTTCATCCCTCGCTGGCGCCAATTGGGGTATGAGGTGATCGTCACCGCCGATCATGGCCAAGACGAGCGCGGACACCACGGAGGGCGCAGCCCCCTGCAACAGGAAACCGCGCTGTATTACTTCGGCGATGCCGACGGGCCTGACGTAGAAACCGTAATCGACCAGATCCAATTGGCCCCGACCATTCTGAGCCGATTGGGTGCGCCCCTCGCAGACACGATGAGGGCTAAGCCGTTCCTGATGTAACTGACTGACTTCAGTCGTAGGGCCAGATCTCTTGCCCCAGTGCTTCGATAGCGACCGAGATCCGTTCGAAGCTGTCTGCTGCGCGCTTTACCGAGGTTCGCGCACGTAGGTACCCATGAACAAGGCCAAGTTCGTTGATCCAATGGGCCTGACCACCAGCCGCGCTTATCCGCTCGCAATAGACCTTCCCGTCATCGCGGAGCGGGTCACAGTCAGCGGTAATCACAACAGTTGGCGGCAGTTTCGAAAAATCATTTTCCTGTAGCGGCGCATAAGTCGGATCGCCTTGCGGCTGGGCGCCTGTGTATCGGACGGTTTCATAGAATTTGATGTCGTCCAGTGTCAGTAAAGGAGCATGGGCGTGCTCAAGATATGAGCCGCGCGATTGATCTCCACCAAGTCCGGGGTAGATCAAAACCTGCCCCAGAATATTGTCCAGCCGCCCGCGCGCATGGTGGGCAATAGCTGCTGACAAATTTCCACCCGCGCTGTCCCCGGCCAGAACCAGCGGGTCGCCATACTCGACCGCCGCCCATTTCACAGCTGTCCAGCAATCCTGGAACTGCGCTGGATGCACATGTTCAGGACACAGCCTGTAGTCGACTGAAACGACGCGGTATCCCGTCTGCGCACAAAACTCGGCACAGACATCATCGTGGCTGTCCAACCCGCCAACGACAAAGCCACCACCATGAAAATACACAACAGTTCGGGTCGGATGCCCGGCGGAATAATGGCGGACCGGCACGCCATCGGCGTACAGGTCCTGGGTTTCGACACCGGCAGGGCGCGGTTGGCGAAACTGCTTGCACATCGTGTCATAGACCCGACGCTGGTCCTCGATGGACAAATCGACCGCATCATCCGGATAGCTTTCGGTCGTGCGGCGTATGAACGCCCAGGTTTCTTCGTCGATCAGGCGTTCATAGTCCATTGTTCCTCCGGCTTATTTGGACCACTCCCAGGGCCGGGTATATGCGCCCAGCACTTTCGAGACATCGTCTTCCGAAGATCCGTTCGCGTCAAGCTGCGCGACAAGGCCACGCTTTTTATCGTCGATCACCAGAACAACCCGCGCAGCAAGACCCGCAGCGTCAAGAGCACCGTTGTAGATGCGGGTGATGGCGTGTTTGCGCAGGTCCGGCTTGAAAACCTTGCCGACGGCAGTTTTCGGCAACTCGTCAAGAATGGTTATATGCTTGGGTTGTGCGGCTCGCTCATGCACGTGAACTTTGCAATATTCCAGCAGCTCATTTTCAGTGACCGACGCCCCATCAACCAATTCGACAAAGGCGCAGGGCACTTCGCCCGAATGCGCGTCTGGCTGACCGATCGCTCCTGCGAAGGCAACTGCATTGTGACCCAGCAGCGCCTCTTCGATTTCGGCAGGATCGATATTGTGACCACCGCGAATGATCAGGTCCTTGGCGCGACCGGTGATCCAAAGGTAGCCGTCTTCGTCAAACCGCCCCAGGTCGCCCGTACGCAGGTACTTGTCAAAGTGATAAAGACCAATGTTCTTTTCGGCCTCTGTATACGTGTTGCCTGCATACACACCGGGATTCGAGATGCAGATCTCACCAATCTGATCAGTGCCGCACTCTGTCGGCCCATCCGGCCCGTCCAGCAGGATTTTGACATCCGTATAGGGGAACGGAATACCGATCGAACCGATCTTTTTCTCGCCATCCACAGGGTTGCACGAGACCAGACAGGTGGCCTCGGTCAGGCCGTAGCCTTCGACGATGGTGACGCCCGTCGCCTCTTCAAAGCGGCGGAACAACTCCACCGGCAGTGGCGCCGAACCCGAAAAGGCGGTTTTCACGCTTGAGATATCTGCATCCACCGGGCGTTGCATCTTGGCTGATATGGCGGTTGGAACAGTGATGATAAAGCTCACTTTCCAGCGCTCGATCAGCTTCCAGAAATTGTCGAACACACCGTCACCGCGATAACCTGCAGGTGTCGGGAAAATCACATGTGCACCCGACGACACGGCCGCCATCACGATAACATGCACGGCAAAGACGTGGAACATCGGCAGCGGGCACATGATGACGTCATTCTCATCAAACAACAGCGTGTTGCCTAGCCAGCCGTTGTAGATCAGACCCGAGTATTTATGCTGCGCCACCTTGGGCATCCCGGTGGTCCCACCGGTGTGGAAATAACAAGCAACGCGATCTTCTTTGCTGTCCTCGAATGTCAGCGTCGCCGGTTGCTTGGCAAGTTCCTTGTTGAAGTTTTTGTAATCCGCGTGCGCCAGCTTTTCTTTTTCGCCCATCTTGGGGCGCAGGAAGGGAACCAGCCACGACTTGGGCGGCGTCAGGTACCGGTTCAGGTCGATTTCCAGAATGGTGTTGACCTTGGGCGCGTGGCGCACCGCCTCTTCTACCTTTTGTGCAACATCTGTTTTCGGGAAAGACTTTAGTGTAACAACCACTTTGGCGCCTGTCTCGCGCAGGATCGCCGCAATCTGCTCGGGCTCCAGCAACGGATTGATCGGGTTCACGATTCCCGCAACTGCACCGCCCATCATTGTAATCAGTGTTTCGTTACAGTTTGGCAGCACATAGGCCACCACGTCTTTTTCACCGACACCCAGCGAGCGGAACAGGTTTGCCGCCTGATTGACCTTGCCCAGAAGTTCCGACCAGGTCAGGGTCTCAGCCTTGTCCGTGGGCCCGGACAGTAGCTGAAAACTGATGGCGTTGTGGTTGGGAAATCTCTCTGCCGTGCGCGACAGGAGCTGATGGAAGGTGACAGGCAGATCCCGATCCTCCCACGACATTTCCTGTTCCATGCGCGTTTTGTCTTCCAATCCCACAAAGGCCATGTGGTTCCTCCCGTTTTTCTCCCGTGTTTTTGCACGAGCTTGTTGTTCGCATCCAAGATGGAAGCAAAACAAACCTCGCGCAAGCGAGGCCTTAGCTTTGAAAGAGAGTAAACTGTAGAATGACGCTACGGCGAATTCACAAATGCCCGAGCGTCACTCCTATTCTGCTGCTACGCCATCGGTGAACTGCAACCGTGCGAGGCGCGCATATAGCCCATCCTGGGACACCAGATCATCATGGCTGCCCTGCGCCACGATACGGCCCTCGTCCAGCACGACAATGCGGTCGGCTTTCTTTACGGTGGCCAATCTGTGCGCAACAATCAGGGTCGTGCGGCCGGCACGCATCTGATCCACGGCGCCCTGCACCGCTCGCTCACTCTCCGCATCAAGAGCTGAGGTCGCCTCGTCCAGCAGCAGCACAGGTGCGTCGCGCAATATGGCGCGGGCGATTGCGATACGCTGCTTTTGCCCACCCGACAGCATGACACCGCGTTCGCCGACAAAACTGTCATACCCATCGGGCAATGCGGCAATGAAATCATGTGCGATGGCTGCACGGGCTGCGGCTTCTACTTCGGCATCCGTTGCGTCCAGACGACCGAAACGAATGTTTTCGCGGGCTGAGGCGGCAAAGATCACTGGATCCTGCGGCACCAATGACATGTACTTTCGGAAATCTGTGCGATCCAGTTCCCGCAGATCATGGCCATCCAACATCACCCGGCCCGAATTTGGGTCATAGAACCGTTGAATCAATTGAATGATCGTCGTCTTGCCCGCCCCTGACGGTCCGACAAAGGCAACGGTCTCGCCCGGGTTTACCTGAAGCGACAAGTGATCCAGCGCGATTGTATCGGGGCGCGCTGGATAGCGAAAACTTACATCTTCGAACCGGATTTCGCCCCGGACGTCCTTTGGCAAAGGAGCGGGTTTGGCCGGGTCCGAAACCGTATCTTCGGCATTCAGCAACTCGACAAGACGCTCGGTGGCTCCGGCGGCGCGCTGAAGCTCGCTCCAAATCTCGGACAGGGCCGCGACTGAGCCCGCCATGATGATCGAGTAGATCACGAATTGAATCAGAACGCCCTCGGTCATCACACCGTTGCGCACGTCATTTGCACCCATCCACAGAACGCCAACGATGCCTGAAAATACAAGAAAGATCACAATCACCGTCAGCACCGCGCGCGTCTGAATCCGACGCAGCGAAACGGTATAGGACATCTCGGTCATCTCATCAAATTGCTGGCGGCTGGCCTGTTCGTGGGTAAAGGCCTGCACGGTCTGCACCGCCCCCAATGCCTCGCCCGCGTTTCCGGATGACGCAGCGATCCAATCCTGGTTTTCACGGCTGATCACGCGCAAACGCCGACCCAGAATCAATATCGGCACTACCACCACGGGGATAAGCAGCAAGACAAGCCCGGTCAGCTTGGCCGAGGTCAACAGCATCAGAACCAGCCCGCCGATAAACATCAGCATATTGCGCAGCGCGATGGAAACAGATGAGCCAAGAACCGATTGGATGAGGGTCGTGTCGGTGGTAATCCTGCTCAGCACTTCACCGGTCATAATACGTTCGTAGAATTCGGGGCTCATGCCGATCACGCGATCGAACACAGCCTTGCGGATATCGGCAACCACACGTTCCCCCAACCGTGTGACCAACGCATATCTGATACCGGTTCCCGCAGCCAGAACAGCGGCAATGCCCAACGCTGCCAAAAAGTACCAGTCCAGCAATTCACCGTCCTGAATGCGGAAATTGTCAACCACGCGTCGCACGGCCAATGGCAGGGTCAACGTCATGCTGGCCGTCAGGATCAGAGCCAGTGTCGCCCCGATCATCAATAACCTGTAAGGCTTCATAAAGGGCCAGAGCGACCCCAGCACCCCGATTTTCCTTGAGCGGGCCCGCTCTTCGCTAGCGCCAGGAGCCGCTGATTGTGCTGGTTTATTGGCGGTCTGTCTTGCCATGTCCGGCCCTTGTGAATTGAACGCTACAAAGTGAACGCTTTCTTGGCCTCAGCCGTCGTTCCGGTCAAGCATTCCTGCCAAAAACAGCCAGCCATAAGGGCCATTTGACGCAGAAATCAGTGGGGATTGGAGCGGGTAGACGGAATCGAACCGACATAGCCTGCTTGGAAGGCAGGGGCTTTACCATTAAGCTATACCCGCAAATGGTTTGCGCTGGTTAAGTCATGCGCCGGGGCGCGTCAAGCGGGAAGTGTGAAAATTCGCGCGACCAAAACCGTGATATTTCCCGGTGGATGTACGGCCTTCAATCGTGACTGCGGAATATCCGCGTCGAGGAGAAAAACCGCTCAAGTTCCTCAATGCGTTCCTTGCTTTCTTCCCACCGTGCCTCTTGCACTTCAGCGATCAGGGTTTCCGATATCAGCTGCAATGCAATTGTTGAATCCCAGCTGGATGGTGCCTCGACCAGTGCGTGAAAGGTGTAATTGGCGGTCTTGCCTATCGGTGATCCCCACTGGTCGGTGAACAGGATAACCGTCACACCGCGGTTGGACGCGACCTGCGCCAGCTTCTCAAGATAGGCCTCGTATCTGCGGATATCAAAAATCACCAGAACCGAGGTTTCATCCATATCAAGCAGGTACTGCGGCCAAACGTTTGCCGAATTGCCCAGCATCGTCACATTGGGTCGAATAATCTGCATGTGATTGAACAGATAGTCCGCATTTGAACGTGTGATACGCCCGCCCACGACGTAAAGATGGCGATCCGTGTTTGCCAGAAGCTGGGCAACGGTGTCGAACATCTCTTTGTCCAGACGTTCCAGCGTGTGGCGCATATTTGTCCAAACGGCCTGCGCAAACCGCGTTGTGGGATGTTCCGCCTCGTCATCCACAACCCAGGCATCCCGTTTCGAGATCGGCTTTTTGATCTGTGCCGCAACCTCTTCTCGCAGGGCATCCTGCAGGGCGGGAAAACCGTCGAAACCCAGCTTGCGTGCCATACGTATGACCGTCGGGGTCGAGACCTGCGCCGCAGCGGCCAGCTTGGTGATCGATTGCAAGCCGGTCATCGGGTAATCCTGCAAAAGTACCGAGGCCAGCTGCCGTTCTGACCGTGTCAGATCGTCAAGCTCTTCCTGGATCCGCTGTTTGACAAGTTTCGCAACGGTGGCCATCGGCACCTTCGTTTCTCAAATTTTCTACAGGATATGTTCGTTTGTAATTTTGTCTACAGTAATTTTCTTGACAGGTCTGAGGTTGCTGTAACAAATGCTACCTATGCACCACGATTCCGAGACATCAATGCTACTACCAACCGAAGCTCCGGCAGCCCGCGTGCAGAACGCCAACGGCCGGGCACAATGCGTTTTGGTATGCGAACATGCTAGCCGATTCATCCCAGCGTCACTGAACGGATTGGGCCTGACTGAAGACGCCGCATTGTCCCATGCCGCTTGGGATATCGGCGCATTGGCGCTTTCGGTCGAACTGACGAAGGCCTTGGACGCGCCGCTGGTTCATTCCTGCATCAGCCGACTTGTTTACGACTGCAACCGCTCGCCTGAACGTGCAGATGCTATGCCGCAGGTAAGCGAAGTGTTTTCCATTCCCGGCAATGAGAACCTGACAGACACCCAACGCGCCCAAAGAATCCACGAGGTTTATGAGCCGTTCAAACAGCTTTTGTCGTCCACTCTGGACGCGCAGGACCGGCCGCCTGTCGTTGTCACGATGCACAGTTTCACGCCCGTCTACAACGGAAAAACACGATCAGTCGAACTAGGCATTCTTCATGACGAAGACGACAGGGCGGCCCAACTTATGCTGCGCTGTGCCAAGGGCTCGGGTCTGAATGCCGCGTTGAACGAACCTTACTCTGCCACGGATGGCGTCACGCACACGTTGCAGGAACATGCGATCAGTCGGGGGCTTCCGAATGTCATGGTCGAGGTTCGAAACGATCTTATCGACACACCAACGGGAGTAGACCGCATCGCCGGGATTCTGACGCCGATCCTGCAAACGGTAATTGATGCGTATTCGCACACAGAGGCGAAACAATGAGAGTTGAGGTATCGAGATGAAGTTCTTGCGGGGCTACGTGGCGGTCATTGATCGAACGAACCGCTGGATCGGACGCGTCGTCATGTACGGCATTTTCGTCATGATGGGTATTCTGTTCTGGTCTTCGGTCTCGAAAACCTTTTTCGTACCGTCGCTCTGGACACTCGAGATGGCTCAGTTCGCCATGGTGGCCTACTATATGCTTGGTGGCCCTTATTCGATCCAGATGGGGTCAAACGTGCGAATGGACCTGCTTTATGGCGAATGGTCTCATCGCCGCAAGGCCTGGACGGATGCCTTCACAGTCGTATTCCTGATCATTTATCTGCTCATCTTGCTGTGGGGTGGATGGGACAGCCTGATGTATTCTTTCCAATATGGCGGTGAGCGCAGCGCGACGATCTGGCGGCCCTACCTGTGGCCGGTCAAGCTGATCATGGTTATCGGTATCTTCCTGATGCTGCTGCAAGCCGTGTCCGAATTGTTCAAGGATATCTTGCGCCTGTGCGGCGACGATATCCCGCGTGAGGTAATCTGATGTCATACGAGATGATTGCCTTGCTGATGTTCGCATCAATGATGCTAATGATGCTGACCGGCCAGCGCGTCTTTGGTGCAATCGGCTGTGTCGCTGTGGTTTCAGCCTTGTTCCTTTGGGGGGATAGGGGCGGTTACGATCTGGGTTTTGCCGCTGCGATCAAGGTCATGAAGTGGTACCCGCTGCTGACACTGCCCATGTTCATTTTCATGGGATACATCCTTTCCGAAAGTCGGATCGCAGATGACCTTTACAAGATGTTCCATGTCTGGATGGGTGGCTTGTCCGGTGGTCTGGCTGTCGGAACCATCGGACTGATGGTTCTGATCTCGGCAATGAACGGGTTGTCCGTTGCAGGTATGGCGATTGGTGCCACGATTGCCTTGCCGGAGTTGCTGCGCCGGAATTATGACAAGCGCATGGTGACCGGCGTCATTCAGGCCGGATCATCCCTTGGGATTCTGGTGCCACCATCCGTTGTTCTGGTTCTTTATGCCATGATCGCGCGGCAACCCGTTGGCCAGCTATGGCTCGCCGGAGTGATACCCGGGCTAATGATGGCTGCCATGTTCATCATCTACATTGTCATCCGCTGCCGCATCAATCCGTCGCTCGGCCCGGTCCTGCCCGCAGAAGACCGCGACATTCCGTTGCGAGAAAAGCTGCTGCTGTTGCAAGCCGGATTGTTACCCTTGGGCATATTTATGGTGATGATGGTCCCTTTTGTTAACGGTTGGACATCATTGGTGGAATCCTCTGCCATCGGAGCCACCACGGCCATGCTGGCCGCCTTTCTGAAAGGACGGCTGACACGCACGGTTTTCGAGAATTCAATTCGGCACACATTGGGCATCTCGTGCATGTTCATGTGGATCATTCTGGCGGCTCTGGCTTTTGGCGCTGTCTTCGACGGGTTGGGTGCGGTCAAGGCAATCGAAAGCCTGTTCACCGAAAAACTGGGTCTTTCCCCGTGGATGATCCTGGTTCTCATGCAGCTCAGCTTTATCCTGATGGGCACGTTTCTGGACGATACGGCCATGCTGGTTATCGTCGCGCCGCTTTACGTTCCGCTGGTGGGTGCGCTTGGCTTTGATCTTATCTGGTACGGCGTACTTTATACGATCACCACGCAGATCGCTTATATGACGCCGCCATTCGGCTATAACCTGTTCCTGATGCGCGCGATGGCCCCCCCGGAAATATCGCTGCGCGATATCTACAGTTCGATCGTTCCATTTGTTCTGGTGATGGTCTGCGCCTTGGCCATAATCATCATCTTTCCTGAAATCGCGCTATGGCTGCCTAATTATGTCTATGGAAATTAAGTCACAAGACCCCGGCAAGGGGCGAAGTTCAGCAAGACTAAACAGAGGAGAAAAGACAATGACTACAAGACGCAGATTTCTAAGCTCCGCCGGTCTGGCGGGAGCCGCCACACTGGCCTCTCCTGCGATCGTCAAAGCGCAATCCGCCATCAAGTGGCGGTTCCAGACCTATGCCGGTGGCGCATTGGGCGAGCATGTGACCAAGCCAGCCATCGATTACATCAACGCCAATGCCAATGGTGAACTTGAGATCGAACTTTTCTATGCAGACCAAATCGTTCCGACAGGTGAACTGTTCCAGGCCCTGCAACGCGGCACGATTGATGGTGTTCATTCGGACGACGATTCCATGGCTTCGCCTACTCCGCTGCGTCAATTCGGGGGCTATTTCCCCTTCGCGACCAAGCATATTCTGGATGTTCCGGTGCTGTTCAACCAGTACGGTCTGGCTGATATCTGGCGCTCGGAATATGAGAAGGTTGGTGTGACGTGGCTGTCGGCAGCGGGTCAGGACCCCTGCAACTTCAACACCAAAAAGGAAATCAAAAGCCTTGGCGACCTGGATGGGCTGAAGCTCTATACCTTCCCGACGGCCGGGCGTTTTCTTGCCAAGTTTGGCGTTGTACCGGTCAATATCCCCTACGAAGACGCGGAAGTGGCGGTGCAAACCGGTGAGTTGGACGGAATGGCCTGGTCGGGCATCACTGAAGACTACACCGTTGGCTGGGCCAATGTGACCGACTACTTCCTGACCAACAACATCTCGGGCGCGTGGATTGGGTCCTGGTTTGCAAACCAGGAACGCTGGGCCGAGCTGCCCGACCACCTGAAATCGGTTGTGATGGCGGGCGTCGAAGCAGGCCACACCTATCGTAACCAGTGGTACTGGGGCGGTGAAGCGGCCTTGCGCGCAAAGGGTGACAAGCTACAGCTGCGTCAGGTTCCGGCAGCGGAATGGAAAGAAGTGGAAAATGCCGCTATCGAATTCTGGGACGAGGTCGCACAGGAAGGCGAAATTCACCAGAAGATCGTTGGTATCTTCCGTGAGTATAACTCGGTCATTAACCAGGCCGGTGCCCCTTACACCTTCGATTGATATCAAAACAGGGGCGCTGTCATTCGGCGCCCCTACTCAACGCATGAGGTTTGTTTCATGACCGCAACTCTGACTTTCGAAACCCTGAAATCGCTTGTCGCAGACGGCGCGATCGACACAGTATTGGTTTGCATGGTTGACATGCAGGGTCGTTTGATGGGCAAGCGTTTTCATGCAGGTCATTTTGTGGCTGGCGCGTGGGAAGAGACACATTGCTGTAACTACTTGCTGGCCACGGACCTCGAGATGGCGACGCCGGATGGGTATGCCTCGACCAGCTGGGAGCGGGGTTATGGCGACTATGTGATGAAGCCAGACCTTAGCACATTGCGCCCGGTGCCCTGGCTGGAAGGCACCGCGATGGTCATGTGCGATATGCTGGATCACCACACCCATGAGGAAGTGCCACATGCGCCGCGTTCGATCCTGAAGAAACAGGTGAACCGCCTGAAGGCGATGGGGTATGAGGCGATGTGCGCCACCGAACTGGAATTCTTCCTGTTCGCGAAGAGTTTTGATGCAATCCGAAAGGAAGGGTTCCGCGATTTGGAGCCGATCTCGGGCTATAACGAAGATTATCACATTCTGCAGACCACCAAGGAAGAGCATGTGATGCGCCCGATCCGCAACCACCTGTGGGATGCGGGCATCCCGGTCGAGAACACCAAAGGTGAGGCCGAGGCCGGGCAGGAAGAACTGAACATCAAATACGCACCTGCGATGGACACGGCAGAGTATCACTCGATCGCCAAGAACGCGGTGAAAGAAATCGCCTGGCAGCAGGGTCATGCGGCGACCTTCCTGCCGAAATGGCATCATGAAAGGGTTGGTAGCTCGTCTCATGTGCATCAGTCGCTATGGGCGGATGGCAAACCTGCCTTCTATGATGCATCGGATGAGCTGGGCATGTCGGCGCTGATGAAAAGCTATATGGCCGGTCTGCTGAAATACGCCGCTGATTACACGTATTTCATGGCGCCTTACATCAACAGCTACAAGCGGTTTATGAAAGGTACTTTTGCACCGACACGGATCATTTGGTCTGTAGACAACCGTACGGCCGGGTACCGCCTGTGCGGGGATGGCACCAAGGCGATACGGGTCGAGTGCCGTATTCCCGGGTCGGACATGAACCCATATCTGGCGATTGCAGGGATGCTGGCGGCCGGGATCGCAGGGATCGAAGAAGGGCTGGAGTTGCAGCCGCCGACCAAGGGCGATGTCTATCAGGGCGAGACGGGAAAGATCCCGGGTACATTGAAGGATGCACGCAACGCTTTGCACGGATCACAGATGCTGCGCGCGGCGATGGGCGATGACGTTGTCGATCACTATACCCGTGCGGCTGAGGTCGAAATCGAGGAATTCGAGCGCGTGGTAACCGATTGGGAAATTGCCCGCGGGTTTGAGCGGGCTTGAGATGGAGGAAGCGAGGGGCCAGCCCCTCGCGCACCCCGGGATATTTATGGCCAGATGAAGCAGGGATCCTGCTCTCTTTAGAGATGGAGTAACTATGGGGCAGATGTTGCAATGTGTCTCGCCGATCGATGGATCGGTATTTGCGGAACGCGAGGTGCTGTCGCGGGAGGCTGCGTTTGAGGTCGCAGCGCGGGCGCGGGCGGCGCAGGGGGCCTGGGCAGCGCGACCGTTGCAGGAGCGGATTGATCTGGTGATGGCGGGCGTCGCGGCTGTCGGCGCAATGAATGATGAGATCGTTCCGGAACTCGCGCATATGATGGGCCGCCCGGTGCGCTATGGCGGCGAGTTTGGTGGCTTCAACGAACGTGCCAGCCATATGGCAAAGATCGCCGAGACGTCACTGGCCGATATTGCCGTGGGCGAGGATGAAACCTTCAAACGCTATATCAAACGTATTCCGCATGGGGTGGTCTTTGTAGTTGCCCCCTGGAACTATCCTTACATGACGGCGATCAACACGGTGGCGCCCGCGCTGATCGCGGGCAACACGGTTGTTCTGAAGCACGCAACCCAGACTTTGTTGGTTGGTGAGCGGATGGCGCAGGCGTTCCATTCGGCGGGGGTGCCCGAAGACGTGTTCCAGAATGTGTTCCTCAGCCACGACGTGACCAATGACCTCATCGCGGGTAACGCGTTCGACTTTGTGAACTTCACCGGTTCGGTCGGTGGCGGTCAGGCTATGGAGCGTGCGGCGGCGGGGACTTTTACGGGCGTGGGCACTGAACTGGGCGGCAAGGATCCGGGTTATGTCATGGACGACGCCGATCTGGACGCGGCGGTCGATACGTTGATCGACGGCGCGATGTTCAATTCGGGCCAGTGTTGCTGTGGGATCGAGCGGATTTACGTTCACGAAAGCCTGTATGATGACTTTGTCGCCAAGGCCGTTGAGATCGTGAAAGGCTACAAACTGGGCAATCCGCTGGACGCCGAAACAACCATTGGTCCGATGGCCAATGTGCGTTTCGCTGACGAGGTGCGCGCGCAGATTGCCGAAGCGGTTGAGGCCGGTGCGGTCGCGCATATTGAAGCCTTCCCCGAGGATGACGGCGGCGCATATCTCACGCCGCAGATTCTGACCAATGTGACCCATGATATGCGGGTGATGCGGGACGAAAGTTTTGGCCCGGTGGTGGGCATCATGAAAGTGTCCTCGGATGCTGAGGCCATCGCGCTGATGAACGACAGCGAGTTTGGTCTGACAGCCAGCCTTTGGACCCGCGATGTGGACCGCGCGGCGCGTGTGGGCGACCAGATCGAGACCGGCACCGTCTTCATGAACCGGGCCGACTATCTGGACCCTGGGCTGTGCTGGACCGGTTGCAAGAATACCGGGCGCGGCGGTGGTCTTTCGGTCATCGGCTATCACAATCTCACCCGTCCAAAATCCTACCACCTGAAGAAGGTCACCGGCTAAGGACGACGGCCTGCTCGGGGCTGACCCCCTCACCCGAGCAGGTCTCAAATCACAAAGGAAACCTGACATGTCACTTGTTGGAAACTGGTCCTATCCGACCGCAATCAAATTTGGTGCCGGGCGCATCAAGGAACTGCCCGAAGCCTGTGCCGCAGCCGGGATGAAGAAACCCCTGCTGGTCACGGACAAGGGGTTGGCCGATCTGCCGATCACAGCGGCGACGCTGGATATCATGGAGGCGGCCGGTCTGGGCCGCGGTGTATTCAGTGATGTGGACCCAAACCCAAATGAGAAAAACCTCGACGCGGGCGTTGCGGCATACAAGGCCGGTGGGCACGATGGTGTGATTGCCTTTGGCGGCGGCTCGGGGCTGGATCTGGGCAAGATGGTCGCCTTCATGTGCGGCCAGACGCGCCCGGTATGGGACTTTGAAGATATCGGTGACTGGTGGACCCGCGCCGACGCGGATGCAATCGCACCGATCATTGCGGTTCCAACGACTGCGGGGACCGGGTCAGAGGTTGGTCGTGCCAGTGTCATCACCAATTCCGAGACCCACGCCAAGAAGATCATCTTCCACCCCAAGGTGCTGCCAACGGTGGTGATCTGCGATCCGGAACTGACGGTTGGGATGCCCAAATTCATCACCGCAGGCACCGGTCTGGACGCCTTCGCGCATTGCGTCGAAGCCTATTCGAGCCCGCATTATCACCCGATGAGCCAGGGCATCGCACTGGAAGGCATGCGTTTGGTGAAAGACTATCTGCCGCGCGCCTACGCAGATGGCAGCGACATTGAGGCCCGCGCCCAGATGATGAGCGCGGCGGCCATGGGCGCGACCGCGTTCCAGAAGGGACTGGGTGCGATCCACGCCATGAGCCACCCGGTTGGCGCGCACTTTAACACTCATCACGGCACCACAAACGCGGTCTGTATGCCTGCCGTGCTGGACTTTAACGCCCCCGCCATCGCCGACCGGTTCCAGAACGCTGCCGCCTATCTGGGCATCAACGGAGGGTTCGATGGCTTCCGCGCCTTTGTGCAGGAATTCAACGACAGCCTTGGTATCCCGCGAAAGCTGGCAGACCTCGGCGTGACCGAAACCTCAATCCCAACCCTCGTCGAAGGCGCAATCATCGACCCTTCATGCGGCGGGAACCCGATTGAGTTGACCAAAGAAAACCTGACACAGCTGTTCAAAGCAGCACTGTAAAAAAACAAGCGCCCGGCAAGGAACCTGCCGGGCGCTTTAAGAACTGTTCTACCGGTGCCGGATCAATGCCCGGTCAGTACCAGAGTATTGACCGGCATCAGGATCAGGCGCAAACGCAAACCTGCCGCATGGACCACGCCAATTGTGTCAACCACATGCAGGAAAGCAGCTTGCCAAAAGCCCAAATCCTCGTGTTCCAGACGGTCATGGTTGTCGGTGTAGACATTGGCCAGACAGTTGCTGCCTGGAGGAATGTCATCGGCCATACCTTTATACAGCGGCTCCATAAAGACCAGAATTGATCCGGGATTAGTATTGTTCTGTACATCCCGCAATTCATCTGATGGACGGATCTGGCCGGACGGTATGACATCCTGCACCTCGACCACCACAGTGGGGATAACGGTGAAAGGCTTGGTCATGCAGCCCAACTCACCGATCATACCTGGCTTGATCACCTGAGCAGACAGTTGGTTGAAAGCCGCCTGAAAACGGTCATGTCCGGTATGCGATGGAACGAGGATGCCAGCAGGACGCAACAAGGGGCTCACGTAATCACCGACTTGCAGGCTAAACTGCTCGACCCGTCCGGTAACACCGGCGACAATCAGTGTTTTGTCCAACTCGGTCTGCGCGGCGTCCAGCTGTGCTATGGCACTGGCCAGTTGCGCGGGGATCAGCTCCTCGATCTGCTGTTCAACTGCCGCACGTCTGGATTCGGCCGCAACAACCTGCGCCTCACGCTCGGCAACAAGGTTTTCCAACCGCTCAATCTCGGTCAGTCGGACAGCGCTTGAACCTTGGTCGCGCAGGGTCGTATTTCTTTCAAGATCGTCCAAGGACTGCGCCAAAGCCGCCTTGGCACCGGCAATACCGGCATCAGCCTCGGCCAGATCAGTTTCAGCCACTTTCAGCGAGGCCTGAACCTGTGCGATCTGTGCATTTGCCGCCTGAACCTGTGCTGTCTGGCTGAAATCTTCGATCCTGAAAACCGGCTGGCCAGCAGTTACCAGTTCATTGTTCTTAACGAAAATTTCCGAAACACGGCCACCTAGCTGCGGCAGGATCGTCACGGTTCGAAAATAGGACGCTGCGGTTTTGCTGGCTGGGTGAAAATAAAACAGCGTGGTGATTACCGTCAGCGCCAGAATGGCACAGGTCGTAAGACCCCAGCGCAATTCGTACCACATGGTGAAAAGGGTGATCTCGTGACCGATACGTTTGCCCTGAACAAACCGGCGGAACAGATAATCGGGCAGCACCGTGATCAGGGCGCAAAGCAGGGTCTCAATCATGTGTTTTGTTCCTGAACGTCGGTGGATTCTGAAACGCCAGGGGTTGGCGCAGGTGCCTCGGGCACCGGTTCCGGAGCAATCGCACGTCCAAGAGAACGAATGGCATCGGCGATGTTTTTAAGCGGGGTTGCAAAATCCGGAAACTGGAACCCTGCGACCAGTACGGCGGCAATCCAGAATATCCCGTTATGTGTAAATAGTGCCAGCAGTGCCAGAATACCCACCAACTGAAATTGCGGATGGTTGTTCTCGTGCGCCATTTTTTCCGGAACGGAATGAAGCGTCAGGTACCCAACACCGATCAGCACCACGAGAATGACAAAGAAGACGACCATAGCCGAAAAAAGGTAATCGCTTCCGTCAGCTGCGACGACGTATCGGGGAATGTGCCCAGTGGCCATTGGATGAAGATCTGCTGCGGTCACCTTGCCCTCCTGTTCGTTTTGATACTTCTTTGACCGGGTTGAAGCCCAAATTCAAGGCTGCATATATTTTGGAGAATCTTCGAAATGCCAAATGCTTGACCCAAAAAGCTAAATGAAACCCAGAAAACTTGTGGCGAACCTGCTGCGGAAGGAACACAAATAATGATCGATTTCCTCGTCATCGGGGGCGGAATTGCCGGGTTGAGCGCCGGAGCGCGCTTGTCGCAATATGGAACCGTGATGGTTTTAGAGGCCGAAGACGCCTTGGGGTATCACGCGTCGGGTCGCTCGGCAGCCCTGTTTGAAGAAAGCTATGGTCCGCCGTCCGTGGTGGCGCTGAACAGGGCTGGAGCGGAATTCCTGCGCACGCAGGACGGTGGGTACCTGACCCCGCGCGGATTGATGCTGATCGGTTCATTTGACCAGAGCGAAGTTTTCGAAGCCGACCGCACAGACCTGAACATGGAAAGAATTTCGATGGATCAGGCGATTTCGAGCGTTCCGATCCTGAACCCGGCCAAGGTGGGTTTCGCGGCAATCAGTGAAGCCGCATTTGACATCGATACTGACCGTCTGTTGCAGGATTTCGCGCGGACCATTCGCAAGAACGGTGGAACCGTTGCAACAAAAAGCAAAGTAACCGGCATTCGAAAAGAGCGGCATTGGCTGGTCGAGGCCGGGCAGATCTTCGAAGCCGGCAACCTGGTGAATGCGGCCGGTGCATGGGTGGACGAAATCGCCATGCTTGCCGGGGTACCACCTATCGGCATCTCTCCTCGCCGCCGATCAATGGCGCGGCTGCCCGCCCCCGGAGGCCATGATGTATCCGGATGGCCCATGATGCTGGGCACAGGCGAAACATGGTACGCCAAACCGGACGCGGGCAAGCTGCTTGTTTCGCCTTGCGAAGCCGACCCCGTACCACCTCAGGACGCCTATGCCGACGACATGGTGCTGGCCGAAGGTCTGGCGCGCTACGAAGAATTGATGACCGAGGCAGTAACACGGGTCGAAACGAACTGGGCCGGATTGCGCAGTTTCGCACCGGACGGAACCTTGGTGCTTGGGCCCGACCCGATTGACCCGTCGTTTATCTGGTCTGCGGGTCAAGGCGGGTATGGTTTCCAAACAGCACCAGCGGCTTCGCAGTTGTTGTGTGATCTGGTGGTTGGAAACACGCCGGTGCTGGATCCTGACAGTGTCAAGTCGCTGACCCCAAACAGGTTGAACAGATGATCAAACGCTATCTACCGCCCTCTGCGAGTGTCGCCAACGTGGGGGAGGATGGTAAACTTGTTGCCCCGGCAGCAACGCGGAACTCCGATGCGCTTTGTGCGGTGCTACAAGACTGGGCACCGCGCCGCGGGCACGCACTGGAGATTGCAAGCGGAACCGGTCAGCATGTCTGTGCGTTTGCTGATTTGCTGCCCGATCTGACGTGGCATCCCACCGAACCTGACCCTGAACGCCGCAATAGCATCGACGCCTATGCCAGCGCCTTACCCAACGTGGCAAGCGCCGAACATCTGGACGCAACGAATTCGGGCTGGCATGCGCGCTTCCCATCGCAGGACCTGATCGTCTTGATCAACCTGATACATTTGATCAGTTGGCAGGATACCAGAACCATTTTCGCCGAAATCGCTCAGTCCCTGACTGAAAACGGGAGGTTCGTTTTGTACGGCCCATTCAAACGCTCGGGCCAATTGACAAGCGACGGGGACAAAAGGTTTCACGAGGCTCTGATCGGACAAGATCCCGACATTGGCTACAAGAACGACAAAGATATGCTTGGCCTGTTCCAGCAGGTAGGGTTGCGCGTGCTGAAAACCATCGACATGCCCGCAAATAACCTTGCATTTGTTTCCGAGCGCCCTGCCAACTGATCGAGATCAAGGTCAACTTACCACTGCCCGCACATATTCCCGTTATCTTATATGAAAAAGGCACTCAAAATGGCTTGGCAAGAAAAGCTCTCGGCAACTCGTACAAGTTTGCGCAATCTCAACGGGGCCATTCCCGACACGTCGCGCGCATTCGGCGCGCTTGGGAAGGCTGTGAAGGAAGGCGGAACGCTCGACTATAAAACAAAGGAATTTATAGCGTTGGGCATGTCGGTGTCGCTCCGCTGCGAGCCCTGCATTACCCTGCACACCGACGCGTTGGTCAAAGCAGGCGCAACACGCGAGGAGGTGTCCGACGTTTTGGGTATGGCCATTCAGATGGGTGGTGGACCAGCCATGATGTATGCTGCCAAGGCGTTGGAATGTTTCGACGAACTATCCGCGTAACCAACAGAAAAGGCCCCGGAAATTCCGGGGCCTTAGATTGATCAACCGTCCTTGCGGATGGTTTCGTTTTTCGGATCATAGGGGCTGTCGCATGTCACGACAGCATCCCACAGCTTGTCCTGCATCTTGACCTTCAGCTTGGTGCCTTCGACTGCCAGATCAGGCTTCACATAGCCCATGCCGATCGACTTCTCGAACGCGACCGAATAGCCGCCCGAGGTCAGGCGGCCTACACGCTCGCCTTCTGGCGTGTACAGCGCCTCGCGGCCCCACGGGTCAGCATCGGCCGGACCGTCGATCAGCAAGGTGCAGCACTTGGCGCGCACACCGGTCTCCTCCAGCTTGGCCTTGCCGTGGAAGTCCTTGGACAGGTCGACAAAGCGCGGCAGGTCGGCTTCCAACGGGGTCGCATCGCGGCCCAGTTCGGTGCCAAAGGCGCGGTAGGATTTCTCCTGACGCAGCCAGTTCTGGGCACGGGCACCAACCAGCTTCATGCCGTGCTTCTCACCGGCCTTTTCCAGCAAATCGAACAGGTAGTTCTGCATCTCGATCGGATGGTGCAGTTCCCAGCCCAGCTCACCTGTATAGGCCACGCGGATCGCGTTGACCGGGCACATGCCCAGCTCGATCTGACGGGCCGACAGCCACGGGAAGCGTTTGTTGGACAGCGCGGTTTCCGGGTCGGCGTCCTTGATGACTTCTTTCAGAACATCACGCGACTTGGGTCCGGCGATAGCGAAGACGCCCCATTGCGTGGTCACGTCCTGGATTTCGATGTAACCGAACTCCCCCATCTTGTCCTCGGCTGCTTTACGCAGGTAGTCGGCGTCGTACTCGGTCCATGCACCGGCAGAGACGATGTAGTAGTTGTTCTCGCCATTGCGGACGATGGTGTATTCGGTGCGGGTGGTGCCGTGCGAGGTCAGCGCGTAGGTCAGGTTGATACGACCGACCTTGGGCAGCTTGTTGCAGGTGAACCAATCCAAGAATTGGGTGGCACCGGGGCCTTTGACGACATGCTTGGTGAAGGCCGACGCGTCGATCAGGCCAACACCTTCGCGGATCGCTTTGGCTTCTTCGACGGCGTACTGCCACCAGCCGCCACGACGGAACGAGCGTGCTTCCTTGTCGAAATTCTCAGGCGCGTCCAGCGGGCCGAAATAGTTCGGGCGTTCCCAGCCATTCACCCAGCCGAATTGAGCACCGCGCGCTTTCTGGCGATCATAGGCCGGAACGGTACGCAGCGGACGGCAGGCTTCACGCTCTTCGTCCGGGTGGTGCAGGATATAGACGTGCTCATAGCATTCTTCATTCTTGCGCGCCGCGAACTCGGTGGTCATCCAGTTGCTGCTGTAACGCTTGGGGTCCAGCGAGGCCATGTCGATCTCGGCTTCGCCATCGACCATCATCTGTGCCAGATAATAGCCGGTCCCGCCCGCAGCGGTGATGCCAAAGCTGAAACCTTCGGCCAGCCACATGTTACGCAAACCCGGAGCCGGACCAACCAGCGGATTGCCATCCGGTGTATAGCAGATCGGGCCGTTGAAATCATCCTTCAGGCCGGATTCGGCACAGGACGGCACGCGCTCGGCCATTGCCATGTACTGCTCGGCGATCCGGTCCAGATCCAGCGGGAACAGGTCGGCGCGAAAGCTGTCCGGCACACCGAATTCGAACTGTGCGGGGGCGCCGTGTTCATAGATGCCCAGAATCCAGCCACCGCGTTCTTCACGCGCATAGGATTCGTTGTCGGCATCGCGGACAACGGGGTGCTCGGGGTTGCCTGCTTCGCGCCATTTGACCAACTCGGGGTCTTTGTCCATGACGATAAAGGTATGTTCCACCGGGATGGCAGGCATCTTGATGCCCAGCATCTTGGCGGTGCGCTGCGCGTGGTTGCCCGACGCGGTCACAACATGTTCGGCGGTGATTACGACCTGCTTGTCGGAAGGCACCAGGTTGCCGCCCTTTTCAACCATCTTGGTGCAAGTCACTTCCCAGTGCGTGCCGTTCCAGTGGAACGCGTCAGCCTGCATCTTGCGCACGATCTCAACCCCGCGCTGGCGGGCCCCCTTGGCCATCGCCTGGGTCACATCGGCAGGGTTAATATAACCGTCCTCGGTGTGATAGATCGCGCCCTTCAGATCCGATGTCTCGATCAGCGGCCAGCGTTCCTTGATCTGGTCCGGGGTCAGCCATTCGTATTTCACATCACAGGTTTCGGCGGTCGAGGCATAGAGCATGTATTCGTCCATACGCTCTTGCGTCTGGGCCATGCGCAGGTTGCCCACAACCGCGAAGCCTGCATTCAGGCCGGTTTCTTCCTCAAGTGTCTTGTAGAAATCCACCGAATACTTGTGGATATGGGTCGTCGCATAGGACATGTTGAACAGCGGCAACAGGCCCGCGGCGTGCCAGGTGGACCCGGACGTCAGTTCGTCCCGTTCGATCAACATCACATCGTCCCAGCCCGCTTTGGCCAGGTGATAGGCAATCGAGGTCCCAACGGCGCCGCCGCCTACGACCAATGCTTTGACTTGGGTTTTCATAACCGGGCGTCTCCCCTTGAAATCAGTTGACACCATATGGCGTACTTAAGGGGGATAGCGCGACATTCATCCGACCAGTGATATGAAAAAAACGACCCGAATATCGAAAGCGGGTCGCATTTCATTCGCCGCACCGCTGCCCTCAACCACTGGAGCGGCAGCGTTTGCTTGTTCCGACCGAGACGCAGACCATTTTGCCAATTTCTTCCTAGGGATTCTTCACCGCCGGTTCCCGTGATGGCGAAGCCTGCGCCTCTGCCGCGAACCAGCCGTCAGAAAGACCGACACGCGAGGATACCGAGGCAATGTGTTCTTTCATGCCCAGACCATTTTCTGATGCTTTTGCTTGCTGAACATAGTCCAACCCTGCAACGGCCAACCCGCAGATGGCTACAAACGCCGCCAGATATTTTGCGCTCATGTCGCCCATCCTTTGTCCTCAACCCCGTGAAACCAGAACATGTGGACGTTTTGAGGGCGTAAACACGGAACAGAGGCGAATACGGCTACGTGTCGTCCGACAAGATCTTGCCAGGATTCATGATGTTGTCTGGGTCCAGCGCGGCCTTGATCGCTGCCATGTACCGCGTGGCGGCGCCCAGTTCCCTGGTCAGATAAGGCCGCTTTCCCTGCCCAATGCCATGTTCACCGGTACACGTGCCTTCCATGGATATCGCCATGTCGTTCAACCAGCCGACAAACGCCTCGGCCTTGGCAACTTCTTCAACGTTTTCCATGTCGATCAGCAGCAGCGTATGGAAATTGCCGTCCCCCACATGGCCCACGATGGGCGCCAACAAGCCGAGGCCAGCAGCTTTTTTCTGCGTTTCGGTCACACACTCGGCCAAACGCGAGATCGGTACGCAGACATCGGTCGAGATGCCCCGCGCACCGGGGCGCAATTGCAGACACGCCCAATACATATCGTGCCGTGCCTGCCAAAGTTTGTTCCGTTCTTCGGTGGTCGAAGTCGCTGCAAAATCCGTGCCGCCAAACTCTTCGGCGATCTGACCAAAGGTTTCAGCTTGCTCTGTGGCACCGCTTTCCGAGCCGTGAAACTCCAGCAACAACAACGGTGTATCCGGCAGACTCAGCCCGGAATAGGCGTTGGCGGCCTGAACCGACAACTCGTCCAGCAACTCGATCCGGGCAACCGGGATGCCATACTGAATCGTCATCATCACCGCACGGCACGCGGCATCGACGGTCGGAAAGGAACACCGGGCCGAACTGATCGCTTCGGGGATACCCTGCAACCGCAATGTCAGCTCGGTGATGATTCCCAGCGTGCCTTCCGCCCCGATCAAAAGACGGGCCAGATCATAGCCGGCCGAAGATTTCTTGGCCCGGTGCCCGGTACGGATGACCTGACCGTCTGGCATCACGGCTTCAAGGCTGAGAACGTTGTCTTTCATCGTCCCATAGCGCACCGCATTGGTGCCCGACGCGCGAGTGGCAGCCATCCCACCCAGCGACGCATTCGCCCCGGGATCAATCGGAAAGAACAGGCCCAGATCGCGCAGATGGGTATTCAACGCTTCGCGCGTGACACCGGGCTGCACGACACAATCCAGATCCTGGGCATGAACTGCAAGCACACTATCCATTTGCGTCAGATCGACCGAGATGCCCCCCGCTGGCGCATTTACATGCCCTTCCAGTGATGTTCCTGTTCCGAACGGGATCACTGGCACCCGGTGCGCCGCGCAGGTTTTGACGATGTCCGAAACATCCTGCGTCGAATGCGGGAAAACCACGGCATCGGGGCTTTGGTTTTCGATCCAGGTCGTGGTGTGCCCATGTTGTTCACGGACAGCGGCACCCGTTTGCAACCTGTCGCCAAAGCGCTGCTTGAGAATGCTTATGACGGTTTCAATACCAGCTTCATTCCTTGGCAATGCGGTTGCCTGCAACATTGTCATCCTCCCCTGCCCCAAAACATTTCGGGCCTTTCAGCCTATGACTAAAAGGCCCGTTGAAAGCAGGCAATCCCCACTAATACCGAGGGTCTATTCGCCCAGCGCAATCCCTTCGCGGCGCGGGTCGGCACCACCGCTCAGCCCGTCACCGATTTCGATGGCGTGCAGCCCCGAAGTCAGGTCGCGTGCGTTGACTTCAAAACCCAGCTGAGCAAGCGCGTCTGTAAATCCTTCCGCAGAAGTCGCAGCCTCGACATCATATGTTCCGAACCGGTTGACCAGATGAGGCAGGGAAACCGCCTGCTGCACGTCCAATCCCCAATCGGCCCAGGCGATGATGGACTTGGCGACATAGCCGATAATCCGGCTGCCGCCCGGAGACCCGATAGCCAGAACCGGCTCGCCATCCTGCAACACGATTGTCGGGCTCATGGATGAGCGCGGACGCTTGCCAGGCTCCAGCCGGTTGGCAATCGGCACACCGTCGCTGTGTGTCTTGAACGAGAAATCAGTAAGCTCGTTGTTCAGCAGAAACCCGTTTGTCATCAGGCGCGACCCAAAACCATTCTCGATCGTCGTCGTCATCGACAGCACATTGCCATAGCTGTCCACGATCGAGATATGCGAGGTTGACGGCAGCTCCAGCGACACGTCGTCCGCCCAAATCAAAGCATGGTCAAATTCCGGTTGGCCCGGTGCGACCTCGGACAAGGCCACCTCGCTTTCCAGCAAGGCTGCCCGCTGGGTCAAATAACCCGGTTCAACCAGCCCCTTGGTGGGCATGGGTATGAAATCGCTATCGGCCATGTACCGCCCACGATCCGCAAAGGCGAGGCGCGAAGCATCGCCGATCAGGCGCCATGCCTCGGCGCTCTCAGCGCCCATTGCTGCAAGATCATAGCTGTTCAACATCCCCAGAATCTGCCCGACGGTCAGCGCACCCGACGACGGCGGGCCCATGCCGCAAACCTCGTAGGCGCGGTATTCGGCACAGACCGGTTCACGTTCGATCACCTGGTAGAGCGCCAAATCCACCCCTGCAAGAACGCCGGGATTTCCTGGGGCATTGCGAACAGTTCGCACGATATCCGCAGCGATCTCACCTCCGTAAAAACCGGCAGCGCCATCGCTGGCCAGCACGCGCATTGTTTCGGCATAATCCGGGTTCATCAACCGCTGCCCCTGCTGCAACGGCTGACCGTCAGGCAGGAAATATGCGGCTGTTTCGGGAAAGCGCGACAGGCGGTCAGCATCGTTTTCTACAAGGCTGGCCAGACGCGGGGAAACAAGAAACCCTTCATCCGCCAATCGGATACCGTCAGCAAACAGTCCAGGCCAAGACGCGCGCCCCCATCTTCGATGCGCTTCTTCCAGCAGTGCAGGCGTACCCGGTGTACCCACCGACAATCCGCCCACCACCGCATCGAAGAATTTCAGCGGCTCGCCGTTTTCATCCTGAAACAGCGTCGGGGTTGCGGCAAGGGGTGCCGTTTCGCGCCCGTCCAGTGTTGTCATCTGCCCGCTGGCCGCGTCGTACCAAACCAGAAACGCTCCCCCGCCCAGACCAGAAGATTGCGGCTCGACCAGCCCCAGCACGACCTGCACAGCAACCATCGCATCCGCGGCAGACCCGCCCGCGCGCAGCACTTTGGCCCCTGCCTCGACCGCCAGCGGATTGGCCGCAGCTATCATCCAGTTTTCGGATGTGACCGGAACGCCCTCAAGCTTGGCTTCGAGGGCCGCAATAACCTCGTCGGTCATCGCCTGAACCTGCCCTTCTGTCGCGGCTTCGGGTGCAACGGCATCGGCTGTTTCCTGCGCGAACCCCGGTGTCGAAATAGCAAGTGCGGTAGTAAGCAGCAGTGCTGAAACGTGTCTCATCTGTTCTAACCCTCCAATACAATCTTTATTTTCAATCCTGTAAGGATTTTGCCCCCTCTGCAACGATCAGGCATGGCAGCGTGTTATCACAGCGAAGTTTCGCCATTTCCCCTATGGTTCGGTTTCTTCGGCGCGACGATCCTGATCATAGCGGGTCATTCCGGTGAATCCGGGTAGCCACGCCTCGCGCCGTTTGGTCCAGCATTCATATGTCGGTATGAATTGGTCAGGCGCGTCAAGACAGCCCAGATGCACTTCGACTTCGGCACCGCTTCGGGCAAATACTGGAGATCCGCAATCAGGGCAAAAGTACCGGTCAGAATAACCTTTCACATTTCCGGTGATCTTAACCGCATCCGCCGGAAAAATAGCCGCCGCATAGAACAACGCGCCATGGTGTTTGCGGCAGTCCAGACAATGGCAAATCCCGACGCGAAGAGGACAACCCGAAGCCGTGACGCGCAGTTTTCCACAACGGCATCCCCCTTCAAACACGTCCATCCATGATCCTTTCCGACGCGTCAGAGCATCGCAGGCACAACCTGATCCGGTGGGCGGTGGCCATCTTCGAAGGTTTTGATGTTGATGATGACTTTTTCACCCATCTCAACCCGGCCCTCCAGCGTGGCCGACCCCATATGCGGCAGTAGAACCACGTTAGGCAACTGCCGCAAGCGCGGGTTCACACCGGTTCCCTGTTCGTAGACATCCAGCCCTGCGCCCGCAATTTCCCCCGCACGGATCATCCGGGTCAAAGCGTTCTCGTCAATAACCTCACCCCGCGAAGTATTCACGATCACTGCCGAGGGTTTCATCAGCTTCAGTCGGCGCGCGTTCATTAGGTGGAAGGTCGACGGTGTCGATGGACAGTTGATCGATATCACATCCATACGCGCCACCATCTGATCCAGGCTTTCCCAATAGGTTGCCTCTAGTTCTTGCTCAATCTCTGGGCGCAATCTGCGGCGGTTGTGATAATGGATCTGCATACCAAACGCCTTGGCGCGGCGGGCCACGGCCTGTCCAATCCGGCCCATGCCCAGAATACCCAGACGCCGCCCGCCAATGCGACCGCCCAGAAACGCGGTGGGGGCCCACCCGGTCCAGTCGCCTTGCTGCATGACGCTCAACCCTTCGGGAATGCGCCGTGTGACAGCGAGAATCAGGGCCATGGTCATATCTGCCGTGTCGTCGGTCAGCACACCGGGCGTGTTGGACACCAATATGCCGCGCTGCCGCGCCGTCGCCACATCGATATTGTCGACACCGGCCCCGTAATTGGCGATCAGCCGCAACTTTTCACCCGCCTGACCCAATAGCCCGCCATCAATGGTATCGGTCACCGTGGGCACCAGCACATCGGCATCCTGCACCGCTGCTACTAATTCCTCACGCGTCATTGGGGTGTCGTCGTCGCGCAGGCGCACGTCGAACAATTCGCTTAACCGGGTTTCTACTGCCTCAGGCAACCGTCGCGTAACGACAACACTTAAACGTTCTCTTGGCACCTCGGCTCTCCCACTGCTTTGCAAACGGACGCGCGCCATGGCATCGTGGCGCAGGATAAGGCGGGGCACAAGAACCCCAATGGCATTGTGTCGACCTTTTTTCAGAACCGGATCAACAGGCATAAGAGCGGGCAGTCAGTGAGTGGTATTCGACCGGTAAAACGCCGATCTCTGGCGGTAGTTTCCGTATTTCTGGTCATGTTCGGTGTCTGTGCCGCTCAGGCCGAGGTCAAACGCGGATCGGTCACCAACCTGCCCCTGCCCCGCTATGTGTCGATGAAGGCAGCCGAAGGCAACGTGCGACGCGGACCGTCCCTGACCCATCGAATCGACTGGGTGTTCAAACGGCGCGGCATGCCGCTGCAGGTCACTGCCGAATATGGCAACTGGCGCAAGGTCCAGGACCGCGACGGCGCGGGTGGCTGGGTTCACTATGCCTTGTTGTCTGGCGTCCGAACGGTGCTGATCGAATCCGAGATGCTGCCTGTTTATGCCCGCCCCGATCCAGCCTCGCCCGTGAACGCTCATTTCGAGACCGGAGTAGTGGCGCGCCTTGGAACCTGTTCGCAGGACTGGTGCCGGATCACCGCTGGCGGATACCGTGGCTGGACATTGAAATCGAACCTTTGGGGCGTCGATCCTTCCGAAATTCGGGAATAGGCGAAAGACGAATTCCGGTATCCGCGGTTGCGCATCGCCCTGAAAAAGCGCGACAAGGTGTTTGAGTTACCGGCCCAATCGCCGCTTAACTCGACCTAAATGGAGGACGCTATGCGCGCAGTCACTTATTCAGCCTTCGGAGACGCTGTCGATGTCTTGCGTATACAGGATATTCCCCTGATCCAGCCTGAACCAGGTGAAGTCACGGTCGAGTTGTCCTATTCCGGCGTAAACCCCTCGGATATCAAGGCCCGTGCGGGAACCCGGCCGGGTGTCACGGAACCCCCGTTTCCGCTGATCGTTCCGCACAGCGACGGGGCTGGAGTCATCACAGCGGTTGGCGATGGAGTACCCGCGGCGCGGATTGGCCGGCGCGTGTGGATTTGGAACGGGCAATGGCAGCGCGCATTTGGTACAGCTGCCAGCCACATCACCCTGCCCGAATCTCAGGCTGTCGAACTGCCCGAGACAGTGTCACTTGAAACCGGGGCAATTCTTGGAATTCCGGGCCTAACCGCAAGCCATGCGGTGTTCTCGGGCGGCGCACCGGGCGGGCAAACCATATTGATCCATGGCGGGGCGGGCACCGTCGGGTATCTGGCTGTGCAGCTTGCCAAATGGGCCGGAGCCAAAGTGATCGCAACGGCCAGCGCCCGCAACTTTGACCGGGTCAAGGCAGCTGGTGCGGATGTCGTGCTCGACTACACCGGTGAACACCTTTCGGATAAGATCCTCGATGCAAATGATGGGCATGCAATCGGTCGAATCGTCGATGTCGAATTTGGACAGAACCTTGCCACCAACGTTGCCGTCATCGCCGAAAACGGCCGTATCAACGCATATGGATCTGCCCGGAATATGACACCTGTCTTTCCCTTTGGACCCATGATGTTCAAGGCCGTGACGCTCGAAGCGGTTCTGATCTACCTGCTGCCCGCGGACTTGCGCGCCACCGCAATAAAGACATTACACAAGGCACTGACTGATGGCGCACTGATCTGCCCCGTTCACAAGGTCTTTACGTTGGAAGAATGCGCTGCGGCCCATGCGCTGGTACAAGAAGGCAACCGTACCGGAGCGGTGTTGATCGATACCAAATGAGGGGCCTTCAAAAAAAATTTACGGCGCTCGCTTTTTTTGCAAAACGCTCTTGAACCCTGCCATCAACAATCGTAGATAGCCGCTCACCGTTGGGGTGTAGCCAAGTGGTAAGGCAGCGGTTTTTGGTACCGTGTATCGTAGGTTCGAATCCTACCACCCCAGCCATGATTTTCCTATATATCACACACCGACGTCCTCGGGGCGGATTGTAGCGCCTTCTCAGCGGCTTGTCTGACGTCAGCACCATGTTGAGACGCGCAGGTTCATGCCCTTGGGAGAAAATGGGAAAGACCCCCGAGTTTTTTCTTGCCGCAGAGTAAGTGTTAAGGTACCCGCGTTTTACCGGTCCCGATGTGGCTAAGAGGGAATCCGAGGTGCCTTTTGGTGCCAACCGGAACTGCCCCCGCAACTGTAGGCGGCGAGCGCTGTCCATTCCGTCACTGGGCCATTTCGGTCTGGGAAGACAGGACAGACAAAGACCCGTCAGTCAGGAGACCTGCCGGTATGAAACCGAAACACACCGGGCGGGGTTGTCCGGGGAGGTTGCCGAAGAAACGCGCCGGGCGGGCTATGTACCACTCTGCGCTCACAGCAGGCAGAAAAGCGTCTGTTGCTTCGGTAAATGCCCATTCACCCGTTCTCTGGTCATTGACACATGGAGATCGATTGTCATGTTTCTACGCACTGGCCTGATTGGCCTTTCCTTGCTGGCTACCAGCGCTGCCGCCGAAGGAAACTTTCCCTTAACCATCGAAAACTGCGGTCACTCGGTCACGTTTGACGCGCCAGTGACGTCGTCAGTCACGGTCGGCCAAGCCGCGACCGAGGTGCTTTATGCGCTGGGTCTGGGCGAGCAGGTTCTTGGAACCTCGGTATGGTTCAACGAGGTGCTGCCTGAATATGCCGAGGTGAATGCCAAGGTAGAGCGTCTGGCAGACAATGATCCCAGCTTTGAAAGCGTTGTTGCCAAGCGGCCGGGACTGGTCGCAGCGCAATATGAATGGCATGTCGGACCCGAGGGCATCGTCGCCACGCGTGAGCAATTTCACGAACTGGGTATTACAACTTACGTAATGCCTGCGGATTGCGTCGGCAAAGACAATACGGTCGGCGGCGATGGCACCCGCCTGCAAGCGTTCTCGACCGATACGCTGTATCAGGGTATCGAAGAACTGGCGGCAGCCTTTGATGTGTCCGAACGCGGCACGGACCTGGTTGCCAAGTACAAGGCCCGCGAAGCCGCAGCCGTCGCCAAGGCGCAAGCCGTGAAACTGGACGACGTGTCAGCCGTATTCTGGTTTTCATCTCCTGAAATGGAAAGCGATCCGTTTGTGGCCGGGCAGAAGGGCGCACCGGGATACATGATGAGCACATTGGGCATCCGCAACGTCATCGAGACGGATGAAGAATGGCCAACAGTTGGCTGGGAGACCATTGCCAAGGCCAACCCGACAGTGATCGTGATTGCCAAGATGGACCGCCGTCGCTTTGCTGCGGACGACTACCTGAAAAAGCTGGAGTTCCTGCGCGCTGATCCGGTGACCAGCCAGATGGATGCGGTCAAGAATGACAGGATTGTCGTTATGGATGCGCAGGCCATGGACGCCACCATCCGCGCGATCCCGGCGCTGGAGGATCTGGCCGAGAAGCTGGATACCATCGGAAACAACCTGTGAACGAGGTCGCCGCAATCTTTCGGCAGGGTTTCAAGGCCGCGTGCCTAACTGTGCCATTGTTGATTGCGGCGGTCCTTGCGGGCGCGATGATCGGGGAAACCTCGTTGTCGCCCGATTTGGTTCTCTCCGTTCTGGTCAACAAGCTGGCCGGAGCGGACCTGCCCGTCGACCCAATTGATCAGGGTATTATCTGGAGCTACCGGATTCCTCGCGCTCTGGTCGCTGCGTCCTGCGGTGCCGGTCTGGCTGTCGCAGGGGTCGTGTTGCAGGCATTGCTGCGAAACCCGTTGGCTGACCCTTATATTTTGGGCATTTCTGCCGGGGCCTCGACAGGTGCCGTGGCTGTAACCATCGCTGGTTTAGGCGGGGGAGCTTTGTCGCTGTCTTTTGGCGCGTTCAATGGCGCGCTTTTGGCTTTTGGTTTTGTCGCATTGCTGGCCCGAGCCTCCGGCGCAGGCGGCGGGCGGGCTGCGACGGCGCAAATCGTTTTGGCGGGAATTGCCGGGTCTCAGTTGTTCAATGCGCTAACGGCCTTTATCATCGCCAAATCCGCCAATGCCGATCAGGCGCGCGGGATCATGTTCTGGCTGATGGGAAACCTCAGCGGCGTGCGCTGGCCGGATGTATATCTGGCCATTCCGGTGGCCTTTGCCGGCTGGCTTATTTGCCGCTTTCACGCCAGAGCTTTGGACGCATTTATTTTCGGCACTGATTCAGCGGCCTCGCTGGGCATACCGGTGCGGCGGGTGCAGGCAACCCTGATCTTCGCCACCGCGCTGACAACAGCGGTCATGGTTTCGATCGTCGGGTCCATCGGCTTTGTCGGGCTGGTCATCCCTCATGCCGCACGGTTCCTTGTAGGACCGGGGCATCGCAGGCTTATCCCAACGGCCGCCTTGATCGGAGCGGTCTTCCTGATCGGCGCCGATATCGTGTCGCGCATCATCATCCCGGGTCAGGTTCTGCCGATTGGGGTGGTTACCGCCCTGATCGGTGCGCCTGCCTTTGCCGTAATTCTGGTGCGCGGCCAGAGGAACGCCCAATGAAGATCGAGGCGCAAAACCTGACATTTTCGGTTCGCGGCAAGACTTTGCTGTCAGACGTATCGTTTGTCGTGGAGCCCGGCGAAACACTGGCTTTGGTCGGACCCAACGGTTCGGGCAAATCAACTCTGATGCGCCTGTTGGCGGGTTTGGCACGTCCGGTTTCGGGAAAAGTCGTCATAGCGGGCCATCCCGTTTCGCATTTGTCGCGCAGACAGATTGCCCAACGGATTGCCATTGTTGAACAACAGGCTGATACAGCCGAACGCGTAACTGCACGGTCCGTGGTCGAGCTGGGCCGCACGCCCTGGCTGTCGGCCTTACGGCCGTGGCGCGCCGAGGACACCTGGCAAGTCGACAAAGCCCTGCAAACCGTGGAAATGGCCGATATGGCACACAGAGAATGGGCGACATTGTCGGGAGGAGAGCGCCAGCGACTGCACATCGCACGCGCTTTGGCTCAGCAACCGGGACTCTTGCTTTTGGACGAACCGACCAACCATCTGGACATTCATCACCAACTGTCGATCCTGAACTGTGTTCGAATTCTAAAAGTGACGACAGTGATGGCGCTGCACGATCTGAATCAGGCGATGGCCTGTGACCGGGTGGCTGTTTTGTCAAAAGGGCGGCTGGTCTCTCTTGGCCCGCCCGAACATGCCCTGTCTTTGGAAACCGTTTCAGAAGTTTTCGGTGTCAAAGCACAGTGGGGGTATAGTGCCGGCGGGACAGAACGATTTCTGTCCTATCATCTGGACTGACGGATTCCGATCGCTTCTGGTCGTACAGGATATCAGTGTCGTCAGCGCAGCATGTCAGATACGTACAATCTACGGCCTCAAAGCCATATTCCAACGGCGCGCAATCTTGACTTGGGTTTCCTCACAACCCGTCAAGTTGCCCGTCGAATGCTGTCTTGATTCTGACCTGGATTGGATTCGTTCGTATTTTTGCCTTCAAAGATGATCAGCAGGCGCGTTGTCCGAGCGTGGGTCGACCAAACCTCAATGATATGTTCACTACTTGTTTTGAACCGTGAAACAGATTCCTTTTGGAAACCTCTGAGGCCTGACACAAATCACGACACGCCATCAGGTTGAACAGATTGCGGCGACCGCACGTCGATATTGCAGATTACCCCCAATCAAAGCCTCAACTTGAGCCTTAAATTAACGGTAGATTAACGAAACAGGGCACAACAAATCTCTGGATGACAAGTTCTTGATATACTTATGCCAATATCGAGATTTATTGGTGGGTAATCCTGCCGGTCTGTTGACTAGTCCAGTTTTTAACGAGGGGGTATCCCGGCAGGATCAGGGGGTGCCAGATCGGGCCAGTTCGAGGCCAACAGATCGCGGCACCCCCGCCGGTAAGCGCGAACCAGCAACTCATCTTTCTTCAGTTGATCTTGTTGCGCTGCGCGTGGGGTGTGATGCCAAAACTGGATCGGTATACCCGAGAGAAATGCCCCGGATTTTCGAAGCCGCAGGCCACGGCGACTTCGGTAACCGACGCCTCGGTTTGCAATAGCAGTTTCCGGGCCCGTTCCAGCCGCATCTCCATAAAGTATCTTTTGGGGGAAGTATTAAGGTATTTGCCGAACAACCGTTCCAGTTGACGGGTGGAAATACCCAAAACACCGGCAATGAAGGATGGTGAGACAGGAGTTTCGAGACTGTCCTGCATAATATCTATCGCTTTTGCCAGATGGGCATTGCGCATTCCATTGCGCGATTGCAGCGAGACGCGCTGCTTGGCGGTCGCATTACGCACAGTGTTATAGACCATCTGATCCGCAACATCAGTGGCCAGTTCTTCGCCATGGTCGCGTTCGATCAGATGCAGCATCAGGTCTGCGGTCGCGGTTCCACCTGATGCGGTAATGTGTTTTTCGTCGGCGACAAAGACGCTGCGCACCAGATTGACATCCGGAAACGCCTCCATGAATGCGTCGTGGTACTCCCAATGGATCGCCGCCTGCATACCATTGAGGAACCCGGCCTCGGCCAGCAACCACGCCCCGGAACACAATGCCCCGATCCGCGTTCCGCGCGCGCGTTCGCGCCGCAGTGCAGCCAGAAGGGAACGAGTCACGTGGTCACGCATGTGAATGCCCGACAAAACAAAGAGTTGATCACACTTGGGCAGTTCCTCAAGTCCGGAATGCACAAGAGTGACGGATCCATTGGAAGACACGGCCTGCTCGCCCTGTTCGGATACAAAAGACCAGCGATACAGCTCATCGCCACTCACTAGGTTGGCGATCCTCAGCGGTTCGACCGCACAGGAAAAGGCGAGGTGCGAAAACTCCTCGACAAGGATGAAGGCGAAGTGCTGCGTCTGAAGCATGAGCAGGACCATTTCCAAACTGGGCCGACGCCCAAGCGTGAGTCTATTTTGCAGACACCCATGCTGCACGAGATTTTTTTGTATACAAGTTGTATTTTTTAGAAATACAAAAATACGACCACCGCGATTCGGACACGGCAGCCAGAGGACATAGTGAGGCCAAAGGATGAAAGACGAAGCCAAGTCGCGCAAAAATGCGCTCAGAGAACACCTGAAGATGTCCATCCTGACGCTGCGCCTTGGTCCAGGTGACGATCTGGATGAGGCGCATTTGTCCGATGAATTCGGCCTGTCGCGCACGCCTCTGCGCGAGGTGTTTCGTCAACTGGCAGGCGAAGGCTATCTGGATCTGCGAAAAAACCGCAGCGCCCGTGTTTCGGAAATGTCCTACACCACACTGCGCGATTTCTTCCTTGCCGCGCCGATGGTCTACGGGGCCATCCTGCGTCTGGCGGCAGTGAACGCGACTAACGCGCAAATCGAAGAATTGAAAGCGGCTCAGCACGCGTTCAAAGCTGCCCTTCGTTCAGGGTCGGTCGAGGATCGCGCACTTGCCAACAACCGTTTTCATGACGTGACCGGAGAGATGTCCGGCAATGTCTACCTGCTTCCGTCATTCAACCGGCTGCTGATCGATCATGCACGGATTGGCATGACGTTTTATCGGCCGCAGACAGTTGAAATGTCGGAAAACCTATCGCTGGCCAGCCAACAGCATGACGCGATCATCGCAGCCATCAAGGCACGCGATGAAGCTGCGGCGGCGAAACTGGCCGAGGATCACTGGAACCTGTCCCGGGATCAGATCGGGATGTTCGTGATGCCTGACGCACTGGATGTCGCAATGGGTATCCCGCCACTTTCGAAGCCCGCATGAGGACGAAATGAACCCGATTTTCAAGTTCGAAGGAATTTATACTCCTGTGGTCACCCCCTATCACGACGATGGCAGCGTGAACTGGGACACCCTGTCCGACGTGATCGAATACCTGATCGAAAATGGTGTGCACGGCCTGATTTCCGGCGGATCCACGGGTGAGAATTATGCCCAGACCGTGCCGGAGCGGCTGGAACTGGCCAAATTCACGCATAAGCAACTGAAAGGGCGGTTGCCCTTGGTCGTTGGCACGGGCGCGATGCTGACTTTGGACTCGATTGCACTGGCCGCTGGCGCGCGCGATATCGGCGCGGACGCCATCCTGTTGGCCAGCCCGCCCTACTCGGTGCCGACGGATCGCGAAAACGCGCTGAATGCACTGGCCATCGACAAGGCCGCCGACCTGCCGGTGATGCTGTACAACTATCCGCACCGTACCGGCACAATGATGGGAGAAGAGTTCCTTGACCGCGTAGGTCGTAGCCGAAATTTCTGCGGCATCAAGGAAAGCTCGGGCGATATCAACCGGGTGCATCTGTTGGCCCGGGATTATCCGCATATCCAGCTGGGCTGTGGCATGGACGATCAGGCACTGGAGTTTTTCGCCTGGGGCGCACCATTCTGGGTCTGCGGCGGTTCGAACTTCCTGCCAGCGGAACATGTGGCGCTGTATCAGGCCTGCGTGATCGAAGGCAACTTTGCCAAGGGGCGTCGGATCATGTCAGCGATGATGCCGCTGATGCGGGTGCTGGAACAGGGCGGCAAGTTTATCCAGACCATCAAGCATGGCGTCACCATGAACGGGATCGACGCGGGTATCATGCGGCCTCCGCTGAAGGGCCTGAACAAAGATGACAAGCGCGCGCTAGAACAGGTGACGCGCGTGCTGAGAAAGACAATCGCCGACATCGTGGCTGAGGGGTGACAAACATGGATCTGCTGACACAGGACGAGTACAAATCCATCGCCGCAGGTCTGAGCCTGCCGACAGGCGCCTTTATCGACGGCGCGTTTCGTCCGGCGGTTTCGGGCCAGACCTTTGCGACAGAGAACCCTGCAACCGGTGAAATGCTGGCCGATATCGCATCCTGTGGCGCGGAGGATGTGGACTTTGCCGTCAAGAAAGCTCGTGAGGCGTTCGACGATGGCCGCTGGTCCAAACTGCACCCCGCCGAGCGCAAGGATGTGCTGATCCGGCTGGCCAAACTGATGGCTCGCAGCGCCCGTGAACTGGCGGTAATGGAGAGTATCGACAGCGGCAAGACCATCTACGACTGCGAAACTGTTGATGTGCCCGAGACAATCCACTGCCTGAAGTGGCACGCCGAGGCGATTGACAAGATTTACGATCAGGTTTCACCCGCCAGCGACGATCACATCGCCATGGTGGTGCGCGAGCCAATCGGCGTTGTAGGGTTGGTTCTGCCGTGGAACTTTCCGCTGCTGATGTTGGCATGGAAGATCGGGCCAGCGCTGGCGGCAGGCTGTTCTGTTGTTGTAAAACCGGCGATGGAAACCACTTTGACGACCCTGCGCCTTGCCGAATTGGCGATGCAGGCCGGCTTGCCACGCGGAGTATTGAACATTGTTCCCGGTGGAGGGGCCGAGGTGGGCGAACCCATTGGGCGGCATATGGATATCGACATGGTATCCTTCACAGGCTCGACCGTGACCGGCAAACGTTTTCTGACCTATTCGGCGGAAAGCAACGCCAAAGAGGTGGTGTTGGAGATGGGGGGCAAGAACCCTGCTATCGTCATGGAGGATGCCGAAAACCTCGACCGGGTGGCGGCGCATATCGTCAATGGCGCATTCTGGAACATGGGGGAGAACTGCTCGGCCTCGTCACGTCTGATCGTGCATAAGAAAGTGAAGGCCGAGCTGCTGGAGCGCATCGCGCATCACGTCAAACAATGGAACACCGGCGACCCGCTCGACCCCGAAACCCGCATGGGCGCACTGGTGAGCGAAGACCACTACACCAAGGTTTGTGGCTATCTGGATCAGGCCGAGAACGTGGTGATCGGTGGCAAAGCGGACAACGGGTTTGTCGAGGCCACCCTGGTCGAAGTGCCCGGCAACGACGCTGCATTGGCGCGCGAGGAGATCTTTGGCCCTGTCTTGTCGGTAATTGAAGTCTCGGGCTTTGATGAAGCGATCCAGATCGCGAACGACACCGACTATGGCTTATGCGCCTCAATCTTCACGGCCAATGTCAAACGCGCCATACGTGGTGCGCGGATGATCCGCGCAGGCACCGTGACGGTGAACAGCTTCGGCGAAGGTGACATCACGACACCTTTCGGTGGTTACAAGCAGTCGGGTTTTGGGGGTCGCGATAACTCGATCCACGCGCATGACCAGTACACCCAGTTGAAAACCATCTGGATCGATCTGGCCGATGACGCGGATGAGGCCGTCGATTGAGTCGACATGACGCAAAAAGGCTACCCCGGCAGACAGGCCCGTCGGGTTGGAATGCGATTCTGCCGCCCCAAACACCTCTGGCGGTGCTGGAACGGAACCTGACCGCAGATATCACAATAGTTGGCGGTGGGTTTGCCGGGCTCAGCGCGGCGCGGCGGCTGCATCAATTGGATCCTTCCCTGAAAATCGTTCTGCTGGAAGCCGGCCGCTTCGCGGACAGCTCGGCAGGCCGAAATTCCGGGTTTATGATCGACCTGCCCCATGACTTGGCCTCGGACAACTACGCAGGCAAGGGATCAGAGGCAGATCGCGCCACCATTGCGCTGAACCGCAAGGCCATTGCCTTTGCGACCGAAGTGGCCTCCGATTGCGGGCTGCCACAGGAAATGTTCGACCCTTGCGGCAAATACAATGCCGCCGCCACCAAAGCGGGCGACGCGCAAAACCGCGCCTTTGCCGCGCACCTGACCAAACTGGGCGAGCCGCATAAGCTTTTAGATCAGCAGCAGATGCAAGAGGTCACGGGCAGCCCGCACTATACCTCGGGACTTTATGCGCCGGGGACAGTGATGATTCAGCCTGCGGCTTATGTGCGTGCGCTATCCGCCCGTCTGGCCGGGCAGATCGAAGTGTTCGAGCATTCACCCGTCACCGGTTTGGAACAACAAGGCGCAGGCTGGGTGGTCAGCACCAACAAGGCCAAGGTGAGCACCGGGCGGATAATTCTGGCCAATAACGGCCACCTGGAGAGCTTTGGGTTCTACCAGCGGCAATTGATGCACATTTGCCTTTACGCCTCGCTCACAGCCCCGCTGAACGAGGCGCAGATCAAGACACTAAGCGGGAAGTCGCGCTGGTCGGTGACGCCAGCGAACCCGATGGGGACGTCAGTACGGCGCATTTCCGGCAGCTATGGGGATCGCATCCTGATCCGCACCTGCTCCAGCTTTCATCCAACAATCGAGACCAGTCCAATGCGCCTGCGCAATGCAGGCTGGGTGCATGACCGAAAGTTTAGGGAACGCTTCCCGCATCTGCCGGATGTGCAGATGGAACATCGCTGGGCCGGGATGCTTTGCCTCAGCCGCAATGGATCGGCTGCGTTCGGCGAGCTTGAGGACGGTGTCTACTCAGCCTGTTGTCAGAACGGTCTGGGCATTGCACGGGGAACACTGCAAGGCATGGGCATCGCTGAACTGTTGTTGGACCAGCAGTCTGACATCGCCGATCATTTTCTGGCGCAACCGGACTTGCCGCGTTTGCCGCCCGAGCCATTCGCCTCGCTTGCCGCCAACAGCTATCTAATCTGGAAAGAGTGGCGGTCCGGTAAGGAATGAACTTGACCGTCAGTAAGTCTGGTTCAACTCATCTGCTGCCGGAATTTCCCTCTCACGGCGGGCGATATAGTCCAGAAGGGCGTCGTTCTTGGCCTCGTCCAACTTTGGTTCCTGATACTCGGCTAAAAGCTTCCTCGCGTATTTCAGAGCGCGTTCGGTGATTTCAACTTCACCTTCCGCCACCCATTGTTCGATCGAGTTGTTGTCAAACAGTTCGGGCATGAAAAAAGCCGTCTGAAAATTCTCCTGGGTGTGCGGATGCCCCAAATAGTGCCCGCCGGGACCCACATCCGGAATTGCGGCCAAGCCTTCGTCAAAATCATGCCATTTAGGCCCCTCCGCCATCCGATAGGCCATCGCGCATTGTTCCGCGTCCACAACAAACTTGGCGACCGAACAATGCATCCCCGCCTCGTTCCAGCCTGCCGAATGCCAGATGTAGTGGGCCCCTGCATGCAGAACAGCGCCCAGAGTTGTGGCGGATTCGTACCCGGCCTGCGCGTCAAACGTCTTGGCCCCGCCCAGCGTGTTCGAGGTGCGCCATGGCACATCGTAAAAGCGCGCCATCTGACCAATCATGAAATTCATCAGACTGATTTCAGGCGTCCCTGCCATCGGCGCACCGGATTTCATCGAAACGGTTGACAGATAATGCCCCCAAATCGCCGGACAGCCCTTGCGGATCACCTGCGTATAAGCCAGTGCCGAAAGCGCCTCGGCGGTTAGCTGTGCCACGGTTGCGGGTACCGATGCGGGCGTATTGGCACCGCCCAGAACGAAGGGCGAGCACAAAACCGGCTGATTCCGGCGGCAGAAGGCGCGCATTGCACCCAGCATGGTTTCATCCCAGACCAGCGGGCTGTTGCCATTGCAGTTGCCCGTTGTAACCGGGTGGTCATCAATGAACCCTTGGCCGAAAAGGATATCGCACATGTCCATCACGTCTTCGGCATTCCGGGGCGAGGTGGTCATGCCCATGAACGTTTTGTCCGAGTATTTCATCGACGAATAAGTGATGCGCAGGTGCCGCTGGCTGATCGGGTGATCGTAAGGTTCGACGATATGATGGGCCGAACTGTGCAGTGCGGGCATCATGTGCGACAGTTTATGAAACATCGCCAGATCGTCCAGCGTCGGGTTCCGGCGCACGTCGTCAAGATCACGCAGAAACGGCGCGCCGGTCATCGGCACGAAGATCGAGTGCTTGCCGCCGAGAGCGAGGTTCTTTTGCGGATCGCGTGCGTGATAGGTGAATTGCGCCGGAATGGTCGCGATCAGCTCACGCACCATGTTGCGGTCCAGAAAGACCAGCTCTCCGTCAACCTTCGCGCCCGTTTTCTTCCAGTCTTCCACTGCGGTCGGGTCGCGAAACTGGACACCAACGTTCTCCAGAATATTCATGGCGGCCTTGTCGATAAGCTCAACCTGGCTTCCGTTCATAACTTCGCAATGCGGGATGCCGCGGGTCAAACCCGGCAGCATGTCGAAGTTCGGCGCGGTGCGAAGAGCGCGGCGCGCGGAACGCCCACCGGCACGTGCAAGAGTACGGGTCGACAAGGGGCAATCCTCCTGTTTTGAATCAGACTGACGGAAATACGCCGCGTTCACCTCTCCGATTGCGATATGTGTTTGCAGGAAGCGACACCGCCCTGATGACGGTTTTTCGCCGCGCCTGTTCACGTAAGGTCGTTCAGTCATTTTATCTTGTGTGACCTACTTCACTGCCAATCACGTGCAGACATCTGCAACAGATATCCATAAAGTTGTTTCAGGAGGGGCGCTTCAATGCACCACGCGACAGAGATGCTGATCATCGGTGCCGGGTTCTCAGGGCTGACGATGGCGCTTGAGGCACGCAAACACGGCATCAAAGATATCGCCATTCTGGAAAAGGCCGAAGATATCGGTGGCACGTGGCGCGAGAACACCTATCCTGGCGTCGCCTGCGATGTGCCTTCACATCTGTATTCCATGGCGACCCACCCTAATCCGTACTGGAGTCGCGCCTATGCCGGTGGCGCAGAGATACAGGAATATCTGCAAAATGTCGCGCATCAGGAAGGATTGTATAATCTTTGCCATTTTGGGCAGGAGTTGAAATCGGCGAGATGGGATGGCACGCATTGGCAGGTTGAAACCACGGATGGCCAGATCTGGTCAGCCAAGTTTCTGGTCTCGGCCATTGGCGCGCTGCATCATCCCAGCATTCCGGATATTCCCGGCACCGACAGCTTTCCCGGCCCCTGTTTTCATTCGGCCAAATGGGATCACACCGTCGATCTGACCGGAAAGCATGTGGCAGTTGTCGGCACCGGGGCGTCAGCCGTTCAGTTCGTGCCAGAGATTGCCAAGATTGCGCGCCACGTCACCGTTTTTCAGCGCAGCGCGCCTTACGTTATGCCGCGCCCTGACGGCCCGATCGCGCCATGGGTGCGCAAACTTTATGCCTACCTTCCCCTGCTTCCCCGCATCCGGCGCAAACTGATTTTCATGTTCTTCGAGTTCCGTCACCGCGTGTTCAGGGGCGAGGAACGCGCGATGAACTTTGCCCTAAAAATGTGGCGCAAGTCACTGGAAGGCGCGATTGCCGACCCAGAAGAACGGCGCATTCTGACCCCGGACTATCGAATTGGGTGCAAACGCATTCTCAGTTCAAATGACTGGTACCCGGCGCTGGCCCGCGACAATGTCAGCGTCATTCCGCACGGCGTAGCCAGTATCGATGGCAACAGCATCCTCGCGTCAGATGGCACCAGGGCAGAGGCAGACGCGCTGATCTGGGGCACCGGGTTTCAGGTCACCAATGTCGTAGAGAGGTTGAATATTACTGGCACAGATGGGCTAACGCTGCGGTCGGCCTGGACAAACGGGATGTCTGCTCATCTGGGCACAGCGATAGCCGGTTTTCCCAACTTTTTTATCCTTCTGGGGCCTCACACCGGATTGGGGCACAATTCGGTTGTGTTGATGATCGAAGCTCAGGTCGGGCATATCGGCCGGGTTCTGAGCGAGATGCAGCACAAGGAACTGTCGGTGATCGCCCCCGATGCGGCGAAACAGGCGGCCTTTACACGGGAAATGCAGGACCGCCACGCAGACAGTGTCTGGCAGACCGGAGGCTGCACATCCTGGTACATTGATGCGGACGGGCAAAACACGACGCTTTGGCCCGGAACAGTTGCCGAGTTTCAGAAACGCATGTCACAATCGGGATTGGAGCAATACATCCCTATTAGGACCGGAGACAGCTAGATGACAGTTTTTCTTAGCCTGGTTGCGGCCTTTGCCGTCTTTCTTCTGGCCATGGCCCTGTGGACCCGGCGTATAACCCGTCAGGGGCTAAAAACCGTGCCGCAGATGGGCCAGATCGTGCCCGTGCAGGGCGGCAGCATCCACTATGTGGAAAAGGGCAATCCGGACGCGCAGACGGTTATCCTGATTCATGGTCTGGCTGGGCAGTTACAGCATTTTACCTTCGCGTTGGCAGATCAACTGGCCGAGGATTTCCACGTCATCGCGCTGGATCGCCCCGGTTGCGGATATTCAACCCGGGATACGGCAGAACTCGCACAATTGCCGCAGCAGGCCGCGATGATAGCTGAGTTTCTTGAAACCAAGGGTGTGGATCAGGTTGTGCTGGTGGGGCATTCTCTGGGCGGTGCGGTGTCGCTGGCGCTGGCTTTAGACCACCCCGAGCGGGTATCCGGCCTCGCTCTGCTGGCGCCACTGACGCACAGGCTGCCTGAAACACCGGTGATCTTCAAACCGCTCGAGATCCGGACCAAATGGCTGCGCAGCCTGATTGCCAACACGATTGCGGTTCCCATGGCCTCTAAAACAGCACCGCACAGTCTGGGTGTGGCATTTGACCCTGAAACCCCTCCAAATGACTTTCTGGACCGTGCTGGTGGTGCGCTAGGGCTGCGCCCGTCGGCCTTTGTCACGGCCTCGCAGGACGTTATCGGGTTGGATGCCAGCTGCGATGCGCTGGTGGCCAGATACCCCGAGCTGTCGGTCCCCGGCGGGATATTGTATGGCCGCCAGGACGCGCTTCTGTCGCCTGCCCTTCACGGACCGCCGATGGCCAAATATGGTATGAGCTATGAAGAGCTTGACGGTCTGGGTCATATGATCCTGATCACAGAACCGGAGATATGCGCCGCGTTTATCCGCAGGATGGCGGACGCCACGATATTCCGTCAGACGCCCTTGCAGGACCCGGTGACAGAGCCCGTGAAAGAATTCCCCGGTTAGGGCGATTTCCCTCTTGACCCTCCCCGGCCCCTCGCTTACATCGCCTCTCACTCACGGCGGAGTAGCTCAGTTGGTTAGAGCAGCGGAATCATAATCCGCGTGTCGGGGGTTCAAGTCCCTCCTCCGCTACCAAAATCCCCCGACCTTCGAACTAAAACATCACTTCTGGTTTCTCCTTGAATTTCAGCGCTCATCGATCCGGCCGAAGATCGAGATATGGTGCCGCGCGTGTAATTTCGACAGCGTCCTGTACCCCGCCCGTATTCAAGTGGATGTTCAGCTGGCCAGTCCCACTGAACCGCGCGAAATAGGCGAACTCGATCATGTTCAGCGCACCCATATCCTGACACTGAATGACATAGTCTGCCTGAAACTCCGAGTGACTCTCTGCCGTTGTGGAGCCTGTGACTGCGTTCGCCTCACCTTTCTGCTGTGTGATGCCGTATGTCAAAATCACATGGGCCGTCACCGTAGAGCACCCAGCTTCGGGCGGGGTTACGAACAGGTCTAGCGGGTCGGAAAGTTCTGACATTGCTATGGCCACACGCGTGCGGTTGTCATCGTTTTCAACCGGGGATTCAAACCCGACGATGTCCATGCTTGGCACCCTCAGCGCCAAGGCGAACCCGGTGTCCGAAAACACGATATTGATCTGGCCTGAACCATGGTGATGAGGCGTGGAAATCTGCGTTGCTTGCGCTGCAAGTGCCGCAGGAAACAGGAACAAGGCCAGAACCACGCGCTTCATGAACAACAAACCACCTAAAAAGAATCACTAGGATGATTTTAGCCCGAAACATGTACCGCACAATGTGATCCGCCGGATCAAGACCTCGTCAGATATGGGGAGGGTGACCACCGGGCCAGCAACTCCATTTCCCGATAAAAAAACTCAGATTGACAATGTTGACTTTTTAACTCAGTTATTTCAGCGAAAGCCGCCGCGGGAAAAAACCCGCCTGATCTGACAGTTCTGACAAGAAAGTAATGACCTCAATGACCAAGTTGTTTGCAACAGCCAGCGCTTTGACATTTGCGACAGCCACTTTTGCTTTTGCCGGGGATGTACCTGCAAAAGCGGATATTCTGGAAACCTATGCCGATATTGCCGAAGCCAAGTATGACGACAGCCTGATTGCGGCAAAGGCTTTGCGGGATGCAGTCGATGCGCTGATTGCCGAACCCTCGGGCGTGACTCTGACTGCGGCACGGGCAGCATGGGTTGCAGCGCGTGTGCCTTATCAACAGACCGAAGTTTATCGTTTTGGCAATGCAATCGTTGATGACTGGGAAGGCAAAGTAAACGGTTGGCCACTGGATGAAGGTCTGATTGACTACGTCGACGCGGCCTATGGTGGCGCGACGGATGAGAACGAATTTGCGGTTCTGAATGTCATCGCCAACCCCAGCTTCGAACTGTCGGGCGAAACCATTGACGCCAGCGAGATTACTCCGGAACTGCTGAGCGAAACCCTGCACGAAGCTGATGGTATCGAAGCCAATGTCGCGACCGGCTACCACGCTATCGAGTTCCTGCTGTGGGGTCAGGACATGAACGGCCACGGGGCCGGTGCAGGCAACCGTCCAGCCACTGATTATGCAAACGGCGATACCTGCACTGGTGGCAACTGCGACCGTCGTGCCCAGTATCTGAGCGCCGCAACCGACCTGCTGGTCAGCGATCTGACCTGGATGGCCGATCAGTGGAAACAAGGCGGCGCGGCGCGCACGGCGCTGATGGAAAATGAAACGGCGGGTGTCAGTGCGATCCTGACCGGTATGGGTTCACTGTCCTACGGTGAACAGGCGGGTGAGCGGATGCGTCTGGGCCTGATGCTGAACGACCCGGAAGAAGAGCATGATTGCTTTTCGGACAACACCCACAACAGCCATTACTACGATGGGCTGGGCGTTCAGAACGTCTATCTGGGCAGCTATACCCGCATCGATGGAACACCTGTATCGGGCGCATCACTGGCCGAATTGGTAAACGCAACAGACCCGGAACTGGACGCCGAGATGAAAGCGAAACTGGCCGTCACGATGCAAGCCCTTGGCAGGATCAAATCGACCGCGGAAGCAGGGTTTGCCTATGACCAAATGCTGGAACGCGGCAACGAAGGCGGTGAAACCCTGATCATGACCGGCGTCAACGGCCTGATCGACCAGACCAAGACAATCGAGCGCATCGTGACCGCACTGGAACTGGACCAGATTGAATTTGAAGGATCAGACAGTCTGGATAACCCCGACGCGGTATTCCACTAAACAAGAACGCGCGCCGGGGGCTTGCCTGCCCCCGATACACTCAACACGCTGACCCGCCAGCCCACTGAGCCACACAAACTCAAGCCAACATCCATGATTGTCTGCCACTGCACCAACATCTCGGACCACGACATCCGCGCCGCCATCGACTGGATGCGGACAGCCGACCCCCGAACCATCATCACCCCGGGCAAGGTTTACCGTGCTCTTGGAAAATCGGCGGATTGCGGCGGATGCATGCCTCTGTTTCTGGACACGATGCGGTCAAGCGATAATCTCGAAGTACCCATGCAACTCCGCGCCCTGCGCGCGGCAGTATCACAGGAGAGTGCAGATGAAGGGCGATCCAAAAGTCATCGAATATCTCAACAAATCTCTGCGGCATGAACTGACTGCTGTCAGCCAATACTGGCTGCACTACCGGTTGCAGGAAGACTGGGGACTTGGCCACATGGCCAAGAAAAGCCGCGAGGAAAGCATCGAAGAGATGGGCCACGCGGACATGCTAATCGAACGGATCATCTTTCTGGAAGGCCACCCCAACCTTCAGAAGCTAGACCCGCTTCGGATAGGTCAAACACCAAAGGAAACGCTGGAATGTGACCTTGCGGTCGAGATCGATGCACGGGCCTTGTACAAGGAAGCGCGCGAATACTGTCGGGATGCCGGCGACTATGTCTCGATGTCGCTGTTCGAGAAGTTGATGTCCGATGAAGAGGGTCATATCGACTTTCTCGAAACGCAGCTCGACCTCTATGAAAGGATCGGCGAAGCCAATTATGCGCAACTCAACGCATCGAAAATGGACGAAGGCGAATAGCTTTGTCGCCCTGTCGGTGGTCGCCTTTGCGGCCACCCCTTCCCTGTCAGCCGAACTGGTGGATCTGCATCTGAACGTCACCCCCCGCACTGACGATGAACGCGCCCGGATTGCCGTTGTCACGGCACCGCCCCAGGATTTCAGCGCACCGCAGCAATTTGAAGAACTGCCCGCCGGGGCCGCGACAGTTCGGGTTCGTACGGACGCGGATGCGTTCTCGCAACCCTCAGACAACTTGAGCTTTGAACAGGAGCTGAATTTCAAGGTCGGAAACGGGCTGTTCAAGAAGGTTTGGGTTTCGTCGCCCTCATCGACGCTCGCCTCTGACGGGTTGGGGCCGCTCTATAACGCGCGGTCATGCCAGCGCTGCCATATCAAGGATGGGCGCGGGCACACGCCAAACGGGCCCGATGACAACGCGGTTTCGATGTTCCTGCGGGTCTCGATCCCCGGCACGTCGGAATATGGCTATGCAGCGATCGAAGAATACATCGCCACTGTGCCCGAGCCTACCTATGGTGGGCAGATGCAGGATTTCGCACTGGCAGGTCATCCAGCGGAATACCGGCTGGACATCTCGTACGAAGAAATCCCGGTAGCGCTTTCTGACGGTGAAACCGCCTCACTGCGCCGCCCGACTTATCAGGCTGCCGGTCTGGGTTATGGTCCGCTGCACCCGGACGCGATGCTAAGCCCACGTATCGCGCCGCAGATGATCGGGCTTGGCCTGTTGGAAGCGATCCCGGTCGAAGACCTGCTCGCCAGGGCCGACCCCGACGATTTGGATGGGGACGGCATATCGGGTCGTCCGAATATCGTCTGGTCGGTCGAGTTTGACACCCCGATGATGGGCCGGTTCGGTCACAAGGCGGGGATGCCGACTGTGATGGAGCAATCGGCTGCTGCTTTTGCCGGGGATATCGGCATATCGAACCCGCTCTACCCTGCTCCGCACGGGGATTGCACCAATGTTCAGGTGAGCTGCATCAAAGCCCCGCACGGCGACGATGATGAGCGCGGCTTTGAGATCGATCATCAGGGTATGGACCTGGTCGCTTTCTACAGCCGCAATCTGGGCGTGCCGGGTCGCCGCGACGTGGACAACCCCAAGGTTTTGCGCGGGAAAGAGGTGTTTCACACGACCGGCTGCGCGTCATGCCACACACCGTCACATGTCACCCATCGGATGGAAGACCGGCCCGAGCACAGTTTTCAGTTGATCTGGCCCTACACCGACCTGTTGCTGCATGACCTTGGCGAAGGTCTGGCCGACAATCGCCCCGAGGCCCGAGCGACAGGCCGGGAATGGCGCACGCCGCCTTTGTGGGGCGTTGGCCTGACCGAACGCGTCTCGGGCCACACGGAGTTTCTGCATGACGGGCGGGCGCGCACCTTGCTAGAGGCGATCCTGTGGCATGGCGGTGAAGCGCAGGCTGCCCGCGATACAGTAGTGTGGATGCCCAAAGCAGACCGTGACGCCCTGATCAAATTTCTGGAGAGCCTGTGACCCATGCGTTTTCTTACCCTTGTTGCAGTGTTGTTGATGCCACTTGCCTCGCAGGCACAGGATCGCGCACCGGTCCTGATGGATGTGACTGAAACGCATATCCTGCCCCGGTTCGACACCCTTCCGGAAACGACCGGCGCGCTTGTCAGCGCATCATTGGTGGTGTGCGACCCGACCTCACCGGCACTGCGCGAGGCTTATGATGCGGCTTTTGACAGCTGGATTTCAGCCAGCCACCTGAGGTTCGGTCCGACTGAGGTCGATGATCGCGCTTTCGCCATGGCTTTCTGGCCCGACACGAAAGGGTTCACATCCAAAACTCTGTCCCAGCACATCGAGGCTCAGGATGATGCCGTGCAAAGTCCGGACGCCTATGCCGAAACGTCAATCGCAGGGCGCGGGTTCTTTGCCCTCGAACGGATGTTGTTCGATCCCACCTTCGCGGAACAGGGCAATGCCGAATATCGCTGCGCGCTGATCAGGGCGATCACGGCGGACATAGATGCCAATGCCCGGGCGATAGCGCAGGACTGGCACAGCTATGCCCCTAGCCTTACCCTACCCGGAGAGAACAGCCGCTATCGGACGCAGGACGAAGCGATGCAGGAATTGTTCAAGGCCCTGTCTACCGGTCTTGAGTTCACGGCTGACACTCGGCTGGGTCGCCCCATGGGGACAATCGACCGCCCCCGTCCGAACCGGGCCGAAGCGTGGCGGTCCGGGCGGTCTTTACGCCATGTGGAACTTTCACTGATATCCTTGCGGGATTTAGCCGCACGACTTTCTTTTGATCACCCCGAAATCGCGTCGGAACTGGATGCAGCGTTTGCACGTGCCATTCAGAACGCTCAATCCATTGACGATCCCTCGCTGGCCGGGGTTTCAGATCCCCAGGCCCGGTTCCGGATCGAGGCGCTTCAACAGTCGATCCACGATATCCGCACCATCGCCGTGACCAAGCTGGGTCCGACATTGGGGATCAGCGCAGGATTCAACTCGCTGGACGGAGATTAACCCATGACGTCACGCCGTCATTTTCTTGCCGGTCTTGCCGCGACCACGATTTCCCCGGTCCGCGGGTGGGCCTCGGCCGGTTCGCCTGATTTTCTTGCCGCAGGGCTGTTTCCCGACGGGTCCTTTCGACTTGCCGGGTTGAGCACATTGGGCGCGATCGTGTTCTCCGTGCCTCTACCCGGACGCGGACATGCGGCCGCTGCCCACCCGCACAAAGCTCTGGCGGTCGCGTTTGCCAGGCGTCCGGGCACCTTTGCCATCGTCATCGATTGCGCAACCGGCGCGCAGATTGCGCAACTAAAGGCCCCTGAAAGCCGACACTTCTATGGCCACGGCACATTCTCGGCAGATGGCGAGTATTTTTATGCCACCGAGAACGACTACGAAGCCGGGACAGGTATTATCAGTGTCTGGGACGCAGAAAGCTTTTCGCGTCTGGGTGAGTTTTCATCGGGCGGAATAGGCCCGCACGACATGCGCCTGATGCCCGACGGGGAAACGCTGGTGATTGCCAATGGCGGGATCGAAACGCACCCCGAAACCGGGCGCACAAAGCTGAACCTGCCGACGATGGCACCCAACCTGAGCTATCTCACCCTGTCGGGCAGGATCCAAGAGCAGGTGTCGTTACCTGACGAGCTTCACAAGAACTCGATCCGCCATCTGGCGGTGCGGAGCGACGGTCTGGTTGGCTTTGCCATGCAATGGCAGGGCAGCAAGTCCGAACACCCGCCCCTGTTGGGCCTGCATCGTCAGGGCGAAGCCCCGCGCCTGCTTGCCGCGCCGGATCACGAACAAAGCATGTTGCAGGGATACGCTGGCAGCATCGCATTTTCAGCCGACGCCGAGACGATCGCAATCACCTGTCCGCGCGGCAATGCGCTGCACCAGTTTGACACAACCAGTGGCACATTCATCGGCGCCTTCGCGCTTGAGGATGTCTGTGGGCTTGGGGCCGGTGCGAACGGGTTGGTCTTTACCACGGGAACAGGCGCCTTCGGGACATTGACGGGCGCGCGCCCAGCTGTTCGAACCCGCGCCGAATGCCAATGGGACAATCATCTGATCCCGATCCACCCGTCCGCGTAAAATTCGGAATCCCCAATCAGATAGTTTACACTTGGAAGAATCAAACTGCTGCCGTATTGGCGGGCGCGAAACTGGCACCCTACGTTAAGGACCGACTTGATTGAAACAGACGCCCGACGCACCGCATTCCATCTACGGAGTTGAGAAATGGGGCAAAGGCCTCATCGAGGTGACCGAACAGGGCGAGATCGGTCTGCGCAATCCCACGGCCCCCGAGACAGCGGCGATCAGCCTGCCCGGTATCCTCAGCGATCTGGACGACCGCGGCATCAAGGCACCGATGGTCCTACGAGTCGCGTCTTATCTGGAACACGAAATCGCCCATCTGAACGAAAGTTTCCAAGATGCGATTACGCGCGTGGGCTATAATGGCAGCTATCGCGGCGTATTCCCGATCAAGGTAAACCAACAGGCCCAGGTTGTTGACCGGATCGTCGAGTTTGGGAAGAAATATAACTATGGGCTCGAGGCAGGCTCCAAACCCGAACTGGTGATTGCGCTGGCCCATCGTCTGGCCCCTGACGCGCTGATCGTGTGCAACGGCGTCAAAGATGCCGAGTTCATCCAACTGGCGATTCTAAGCCGCAAGATTGGGTTCAACACGGTCATCGTTCTGGAAAGCCCGAAAGAGGCCGACACGGTAATAGAAGTTTACAACGAACTGGGCATCGAGCCCCTGATCGGTGTTCGGGTGAAGCTGACCAACCAGATCAGCGGCAAATGGGAAGAAAGTTCGGGCGACCGCTCGGCCTTTGGGATGAACACCGATCAGCTTATCGCCACGGTAGACAAGCTGAAAGACGCAGGCTTGCTGCATTGCCTCAAGCTGCAGCATTCACATCTGGGCAGCCAGGTTCAGGATGTCAACGATGTGCGCCGCGCTGTGGGCGAAGCCTGTCGCTATTACACCGAGCTAACTCGCGAAGGCGTTCCATTGACTCACCTGGATCTGGGTGGCGGCATGGGGGTCGATTACACCGGCGAAAAGAAAGCTGCCGAAAACTCGATCAACTACACGGTCGAAGAATACTGCGCCAATGTCGTCGAAACCGTGGCCTACGCCATGGACGAGGCAGAGGTGGGCCATCCGACACTGGTCACGGAAAGTGGGCGCGCGGTGGTGGCGACGTCCTCGATGCTGGTCTTCAACGTGCTCGAAAGCACGCTTTACGATGCGCCCAATGGCCCCGAGGTTGATCCGGATGACCACCACTTGGTCTCGGACCTCGCCGCGGTGCACGGATACCTCTCCCGCGACCGTCTGCAGGAATGCTGGAACGACGCCACCTTCTATCGTAACGAGCTGCGCGCCCTGTTTCGTCGCGGCTATGTCGACCTGCGTCAGATGGCCCGGGCCGAACGGATATACCTGTCGCTGATGGCGCGGCTCAAGGCGTTGGCCGCGTCAGAGGATCTGGAAACGGACCTGAACGACCAGCTTGAAAAGGTTGCGGATATCTATCACTGCAACTTCTCGCTGTTCCAGTCGCTGCCAGATGTCTGGGCCATCGACCAGCTGCACCCGATCGTGCCGCTGCAATATCTGAACCAGATCCCCGACCGTCGCGCCGTGCTGTCCGACATCACCTGCGACAGCGACGGCAAGATTGACCGGTTTATTCTGGCCGACGGTGTGTCCCCCAGCCTGCCGGTGCATTCCCTGCCTGAAGAGGACGAATACTTCATGGGCGTCTTCTTCGTCGGTGCCTATCAGGAGACATTGGGCGATCTGCACAATCTCTTTGGTGACACCAACGTGGTCACCATCGACCTGCGCCCGGATGGCGGCTTTGACCTGCTGCACGAACAAGAGGGCGACACGATCAGCCAGGTTCTGTCATATGTCGAGTTCGACCCGCAGGATTGTGTCGCCGCCTTCCGCAAAATGGTGGATGAGGCGATTTCGACTGGCACCCTGAAAGCCAAGGACCGCAAAACCCTGATGAGCGCTTACCGCGACTCGATCAACGGTTACACCTATTACGAATAACCCCTGAGAGGAGATCACCCCCATGGGCACTTTGAGTGGCAAAACACTGGTTGTCGGCGCGGGCGGCGTATCCCACGCTGCCGTGCACAAGATGGCAATGAATTCGGATATCTTCACCGAAATCACACTGGCCAGCCGCACGAAATCGAAATGCGACGCGATCGCCAAGTCGGTGAAAGACCGTGTGGGAGTTGATATCGCGACCGCCGAACTGGACGCCTACAAGGTCGAAGACACCGTAAAGCTGATCAAGGAAACTGGTGCTGAAATCCTCGTGAACCTCGCCCTGCCCTATCAGGATCTGGTGCTGATGGACGCATGCCTTGAGGCGGGCATTCATTATGTGGATACGGCAAACTATGAGCCCGAGGATGAGGCCAAGTTCGAATACCACTGGCAATGGGCCTATCAGGAACGGTTCAAAGCGGCCGGTTTGACCGCCATCCTTGGTTCGGGCTTCGATCCCGGCGTTACATCGGTCTTTGCCAAATGGTTGAAAAAGCACAAGCTGGACACCATCCGCCAGATCGACGTGCTGGACGCCAATGGCGGTTCGAACGATCAGGAATTTGCCACCAACTTCAACCCCGAAATCAACCTGCGCGAAGTGCTGGCCGAAGTGCGCCACTGGGAAAACGGCGAATGGAAACACTCTCCCGCCATGACCCACAAGGTCGAGTTCGATTTCCCCGCCATCGGCCCTAAGAACATGTACCTGATGTATCACGAGGAACTGGAATCGCTCTCGACCCACTTCCCCGAGATCGAGCGCGCCCGCTTCTGGATGACCTTCGGCGACGCCTATATCATGCATGCCAAGGTCTTGGAAAATGTCGGCATGACCCGCATCGACCCAGTGATGCATGACGGCAAGGAAATCATCCCGATCCAGTTCCTGAAAACCCTTTTGCCCGATCCCGGTGATCTGGGCGCGGAAACCAAGGGCAAGGCCTGCATCGGCGACATCGCCACAGGTCAGGCCAAGGATGGCTCGGGCGAGAAGACTTATTACATCTACAACATCTGCGATCACGAAGAATGTTATGCCGAGGTCGGCAGCCAGGCAGTCAGCTACACCACCGGTGTCCCCGCCATGATCGGCGCGGCGCAGGTGCTGAAAGGCAACTGGTCCGAGCCTGGCGTGTGGAACATGGAACAGCTCGACCCGGACGACTTCATGGACATGCTGAACGAACATGGCTTGCCATGGCAGGTCCATGAACTCGACGGCCCGGTTAACTTCTGATCCGCTTTAGCTTCATCTGGCCCTAAATATCCCGGGGGTCCGGGGGCAGCGCCCCCGGCCTCTCCACCAAACGGAGACGCCGGTTATGTCCGACATGATGACCACACAGGCCGGTGACGCCGGCGCCTTCCGCAATTTCGACCTCTCCCGTGTACCCAGCCCCTGCTTTGTGGTCGACGAAAAGGCGGTTGAACGGAATCTGAAAACCCTCGCTGATGTCGGAACCCGCTCCGGCGCGCATGTTCTCAGCGCACTCAAGGCGTTTTCGATGTTTTCGCTGGCCCCGTTGGTGCGCCGGCACCTTGCGGGAACCTGCGCCTCGGGTATCTATGAAGCCCGGTTGGGACGCGAGGAATATGGCGGAGAGGTCGCAACCTTCTGCGCCGGGTACAAAGACGCGGATATCGACGAAATCCTGTCGCTGTCCGATCACGTCATCTTCAACTCCGCTGCCCAAAAGGACCGGTTTCTCGCCAAAGCCCAAACCGCCAAAGTGCAGGTTGGCCTGCGCATCAATCCGGAACATTCCGAAGGCGAGGTTCCGAAATACGATCCCTGCGCCCCGTGCTCGCGCCTTGGCACACCAGTCAGCCAACTGACCGCCGACACGTTGCGCGGCGTTGACGGCTTGCACATGCATACGCTTTGCGAACAGGGGTTCGAACCGCTGCAACGCACGTGGACCGCCATCGAACCGAAGCTCAAACCCTACCTTGATCAACTCAAGTGGCTGAACTTCGGCGGTGGCCACCACGTCACCCGCGATGATTATGACCGCGACGGGCTGGTGGCCTTCCTCAAGGACATTCGCGAAACCTATGGCATTGATGTTTACCTTGAACCCGGTGAGGCTGTGGCGCTGGACGCAGGTATTCTGATCGGTGAAATCCTCGACCTGCCGACCAACGGCATGAACCTCGCGATCACTGATATCTCGGCCACATGTCACATGCCCGACGTGATCGAGGCCCCCTATCGCCCTGCCCTTATGGATGAGGCCGAAACAGGCCATACCTATCGCCTTGGCGGCCCGTCCTGTCTGGCGGGTGACGTGATTGGCGACTACACCTGGGGCAAGCCGCTGGAGATCGGACAGCGTTTTGCCTTCCTCGATCAGGCACATTACTCGATGGTCAAGACAAACACCTTCAATGGCGTCCCCCTGCCCACAATCGCCCTGTGGAACAGCGAAACGGACGAGCTGAAGATCATCCGGCAGTTCGGATATGACGACTTCAAGGACAGACTCTCATGAGCATTTTTCTCGACAGTGAATTGACCGCATCCGAACGCACCGAAGATGCCCGCTTTCGCGTGATCCCGGTGCCTTTGGAGCGCACGGTCTCTTACGGGTCCGGCACGGCCAAAGGCCCCGAGGCAATTATCGAGGCCAGTAATGAACTGGAACGCATCACCGGTCACGCGGAGCCCTGTGTCGAAGGAATTTTCACCGAAGAACCGCTAAATTGTGACGGCCCGTTGCCCGAGGTAATGGAACGCCTTGCGCACCGCACCGAGGCTGCAATTCGGGCTGGAAAGGTACCGGTCACTTTGGGCGGCGAGCATTCCCTCAGCTATGGCGCAGTGATAGGTGTGGCCCGTGCGCTAAACCAACCCATCGGCATCGTCCAAATCGACGCCCATGCCGACCTGCGCAACGCTTATCAGGGCGAAAAACACTCTCACGCCTCAGTGATGCACCTGCTTGCCGAAGAAGGCGTTCGGCTCGCCCAGTTCGGTGTTCGCGCTTTTTCAACTGAAGAGGCCCAAAGCCGACTGAGAAACCACGTCTTTCACGTGGATGCCGAGGAACTGGTGACAGGTAACATCCATTCGGTCGACCTGCCTGCAGACTTCCCCGAGCTGGTCTATGTCAGTTTCGACGTCGACGGGCTGGATCCATCGCTGATGCCCGCCACCGGAACACCGGTGCCCGGTGGGTTGGGCTATTACCAGGCACTGCGACTGGTCGAACACGCGCTCAAGGGGCGCAGATGCGTGGGCTTCGACGTGGTTGAGCTGGCCCCGGACGGCAATGCCGCCTGGGACTTCACCACAGCTCAGATTGTCTATCGCCTGATGGCCGCTTGTTAATCTTCGGCAGTTTCGTTCAGCTCCATATGGCCTTCGCCCTTGCTCAGGATGCGGCGCAGCATGGGTTCAAAAAACTCCAGCGGTTTCGTCGGATAGTCTGGGTCAAACGCCTTCTGATCATATTCATGGCAGAAATAGCGACAGTCTTCCCAATGGGGGCTGTCGCGATACTTGTCACGCGCGTTGCGGTCGCCGCCAAGGTGGTGGTTGTAGTAGTAACCCTGAAACACGCAATGGTGTTTGAGTATCCAATAGGTTTTCTCGCTGACATACGGCTTCATCATCGCCGCTGACAGCTCTCCATGGTTGTAGGGTGACAGAATATCGCCGGTATCGTGGATCAGAGCGGCGACCACCAACTCCTCATCCGCGCCATCCTCATAAGCCCGGGTCGCGGCCTGAAGGCTGTGCTGATACCGGTTGACCGGATAGGGTGTCCATTCCTCGTCCAACGACCGAATAGCGTCGAGGATGCGATCCGGCAGAGCCGCATTATACGCCTCTTCATAATCCATAACGGCGTCCCAGTCGGCCTTGGTGGCACTTTCAAAACTGGTCCAGGTCGGTTTGTGGCTTTTGTCCAGCATGGCTGATCCCTTGGCGTGTTTCCTGAAGTCGACAATATTACGAGTCGCAACTTCAAAAAAATGAATTGATTTTATCACAATGATCAAAAAATACTCTCGGTATGCGAACCAAAGCTTTGAAAACCTTTCTATGTGTGGCTGAAACGGGTGGTTTTCATGCCGCTGCCCGTAAGCTGAATGTGACTCAAACGGCCGTCAGCGCGCGCATTCATCTGATCGAAGAAGAAACCGGCAGACCACTGTTTACCCGCGGCGCCGGTGGTACAGCGCTGACCGAATTTGGCAGACAATTCAAACCGTATGCAGAACAAATATTGTCCCTTTGGGCCTTCGCGTCGCGCGACTTACCGTTGCAGACGCAAAACCGCCCGGCACTTCGGTTGGGTGGTCAGCTCAGCATCTGGGACCCTTTGCTTGTGGATCTGGCTGTTCGGTTTGAACAGCGCTTTGACAAACTGCTGCTGACACTGAACTACGATCACGATCTGAACATGGTTGAAGCTGTGGCGACCCATGTGCTGGACGTGGCGATCACGCATGAAACGCCATCAGACCGACGCGTCACTTATCACGAACTGGAACCGGAGCTTCTAACCCTCGTCAGAACACCGCAAGCAGCAACGGCAGAAAACGATTTGGTCTTCGTCAATCTTGAACTTGGAGAGATCTACCAGGATCACGTTAGATCGGCTGCGCGACGTGCCTCAGGGCAGACCTTGTTTCTTGGCAATTGCATGATGGCGCTACGATATGTCCTGCAAAGAGGCGGATGCGGCTACTTCCCCGACTACGTCATTTCGCAACATCTGGCTTCGGGTGCGCTCGAACGGGTCGAAGACAGTGTAAGCCTGCCGTTGCCGATGTATTTGGTCGCCCGTGGTGATCGCGAAGAATTCGACGACATTCGTTGTTGTCTGGAAGAACTTCGAACCTGAAATCAAGCGGGTGTTGCGATGACCTCGGACCCGCGCGCACGTTTCCGCAAAAGCGGACGACCTGCGACAAGCAGAAAACAGCACGAGATCAACACACCCATAACGGCGGGAAGGTAAAGCAGCGCCCAAAGCTTCGGGTCATCGATCACAACCGGGGACACAAACCCGCGTACGCCTTCAAGCAGCACAAGAATGGTAAAGGCACCCAAAATCTGAGGCCACAATCCAAACCGTGAAAAGCTGCCCAGCATCAGGGTTGAATACCCCGCCAGCGACACGGCGATGCAAATGGCTATCCAAGAAAATCGCTGATGCAGTTCTTCGATCAACTTACCCTGGCTGAACCCCTCGGTTTCTGAAATCGTATCCTGGTTGAGGATCAGATCAGAGGTCGGAATGGCTTCGAGGCTGCGGTTCGTCAACGGGCTTGCGTTCGTCAGTTGCGAAATGTCGTATGATGCGTCCTGAAACAGGGTCGAGGACAGAACCCTGCCCGCTTTGTTCAGGCGCAACGCCACCCCGTCGACCATCACCAGATGAACTCCCGCGTCGTTATTGACCAGATAAGCGGTCACGCTGGAATAGCTGACTGCGTTTTCCGGGTCGCGCCGATCGGACACGAACACCTCGTGCAACGTACCGTCTAAATCGATGCCACCGATGTAAACCGTAACATCTTCGGCGGGGTGCAGAAATTCGCCTTCATTCAACAACTGCGCTGTCACATCTCCTGCTACTTCGGCTTGCCGGTATTCCAGTTGTTGGACCGATGCAGGGCGCAGGAACACACTGATGGCAGCCATCATCAGACCGGTGATCACACCGAACAAAACAACGGCCCGCGCTAGTCGCCACGGGCTTGACCCGGTTGCCAGCATCACTGTCATCTCGCTTTCGCGACTCAATCTGTTGGTCGCATAGACGGCAGCCGCAAATACCGCCATCGGCATAACCGTACGAACAAGCGTTGGCAGGGTCAGCGCGGTGAATTCAAGAAACACCATAGCGGACTGGCCACCGCTGATGACTTTGTCAAACAGGCTGACAGAACGGGTGATCCAGAAGACACCCACCAGGACGAGGGTGAAGAAGCCGAATAAAACCAGCAATTGCCGCAGAAAATATCCATCAAAACGCGACATATATCCTCATCCGGCTGATTGCGTCGTGGCCGGACAATAAGTCAATCGCCCACCCAAGGAAACCTCGATTACCGCCTCAGAACCGGCATCGGCGGCAACCTAGTTATTCGGACATAGGAAGGGCGCGCTCAACCACAAGCGCGCCCAGGCCACAGGAGGGAAAAACAAAACAGCGTCATGTACCGAACGTGAGCGCCAACTCGTAACAGTTGTAAGTAAAGCGGGATTCTAGTGATTGGTCTGTGATTTAGTTCACCTTTGAACCGGTCACATGAACACTCTTATGGACAAGAACCCCAGCAAAAAGTTAACGACACGTTAACGCCTTGTTTCCAGCCCATTCACTGTACTACCAACATAGTGATACCTGTCGGTTTTGGTGAATGTCCGTGACAGGACGATTGCAAATAACAGTATCAGTTGGCACAAGGAGTCCGATGGCAATGCATAAACCTTCGACATCAGAAGCCGCTGCACTGAATGCGCAATTACTGAAAAAGACCGACTCGGATTACGATGTCGCTATGTGGGCCGCGTGTGCATTGATGGCGCTCCACTCAGACAAACCAGCGGTGTTTCAAGAATATCAGAATATGTGGGCTGAAAAACTGGATGCGGTACGCCCGCACGAAAAAACAGGTGCCAACAAAAGATAACAACAGGTCACGATGGCCTCGCGCCATTGTGCCAGTGTTGTCGAAGCCAATGCTGCGACTAGTATTGATCCAAGCGCGAAATAGCTGAAGACAGGTATAGCGAACTCAAAGGCTGAAACCCGTTCATCCTTGGAAATCACAACTTAGTATTCGGACAATTTCAATGGCAGGGGCAGCAGGGTTCGAACCCGCGACCTACGGTTTTGGAGACCGTCGCTCTACCAACTGAGCTATACCCCTGTAGTGAGCCCCAGATATGCCAGCCGCGCGGCGGACTCAAGAGGCTTTTTCAGATTCCGATCCACGAAATGTCCGGACAAACAAGTTGCGCAAAATGCGTGGTGCGCTAAGACAAGGACCGGTTAGCAGAAGGAACCCGGCGTGAACCTCCGTAAGAAGATTGCAGACAGCGAAGCTGTGCTAAACTGGGTGGCGCGTCGGATTGCAAATTATATTCGGCTGGTACACCGCAACACACGTTGGCAGCGCATCGGCTATGAAGAACTGGACCAGTTGGCCGAACAGGGTGAGCCGGTCATCGTTGTTCTCTGGCATCAACGGCTGGCGCAGTCGCCTTATTTTTTCCCGCTGGACAAGGGGCGCATCTGTTCGATTACATCTTCTGCGCGGGCTGGCAGCATGGTGGGTCGCGTGCAAAAGTTGTTTGGAATGGACACCATTGCCATGGCCAGCAAGGCACGCCATGTCGCCCTGTCGCGACAGGTATTAGGCAAAATGAAACAGGGGATATCCATTGGCATAGCGGCGGACGGCCCCCGTGGGCCAGAGCGGGTTTTGTCAACGGTTCCTCTGGTTTGGGCGCGAACATCGGGTAAACGTGTTTTTGGTATTACCTTTTCGGCGAAACATGGGCGAGAAGCAGGAACATGGGATCATCTTTTGATGCCCCGCCCATGGGGTAACGAGGGGGTTTTTCTGTGCCGGGAATGGACAGAAACAGTTCCTCGGAAAGCCAGAGAAGACGAAATAGAAACGCTGCGTTTGAGTCTCGAACAACACATGAACGATATCACGGCCGAGGCAGACCGAATGGTCGGGCGCGAGCCTTGGTCGCCTGACGCTTAACCGCCTCTCAGCCTTTGCATCAAATAGACTTCACTGCCTTCGGGAATCGGTTCGGTCAGTCCGGTCGCGATCACGCGCCCGTCGACAGCGATAGACACGCCAGCGTCGATGGGTGCTTGAAGCTGCGGATGCGCACGCACGAGCGCACGCAGCAATTCTCCGGTGGTTTTGGCCTCGACCTCAACCACCTGCTGGCCCCCGGTCAGTGACCGGAGGCCGGACCAGAGGTGAACCTCAACCATTGCCCTTGAGAGCGGCCAGAATGCGTGGCGGCGACATCGGCAGCCGCTTCATTCGCACGCCAGCCGCGTTGGACACAGCGTTGGCGATGGCGGCCAGTGGCGGCACGATACCCGTTTCGCCCACACCGCGAACGCCAAACGGGTGGCCCGGATTCGGAACCTCGACGATCACGGTGTCGATCATCGGCAGGTCGCTGGCCACCGGGATGCGGTAGTCGAGAAAGATCGAGTTCTGCAAGCGACCGTCTTCGCCGTAGATATATTCCTCGTTCAGGGCCCAGCCGATACCTTGCGCGGCACCGCCCTGATACTGGCCTTCGACATAGGTCGGGTGGATCGCTTTGCCCGCGTCCTGAATGACCGTGTAGCGGGTCACACTGGTCTTACCGGTTTCCGGGTCAACCTCGGCATCGACGATGTGGGTGCCAAAGGACACGCCGGCACCTTCGGGGGTTGCCTCGAAATGGCCCGAGATCGGACCACCGGTTCGGCCCATATCAGCGGTGATATCGGCCAGCGGCATCGGATCGAAATCGCCTGCATTCGGGCCTGAGGGCACCGCACAGCCGTATTCCCATTTCACCGCATCAACCGGGATGCCCCATTTGGCCGCAGCCCGTTCGCACAGTTTCTCGACCGCGTGCCTCGCAGCCTTGATAGTTGCCAGCCCAGACGCATAGGTCACGCGAGAGCCATGGCTTACGTCATTGTAGCCCAGTGTGGCCGTATCGGCGATGGTCACCCGGATATTCTCATACGGGATGCCCAGAACCTCGGCCGCCATCAGGGCCATCGATGCGCGCGAACCACCGATATCAGGCGTTCCGACCATCACCTGAGCCGAGCCATCCTCGGACAAGGCAAGCGACACGCTGGTCTCGCCACCATGGTTGAACCAGAAGCCACAGGAAATACCGCGCCCCTGCCCCGGCTTCAGCGGAGCCGAATAATGAGGATGCGCCTTGGCTGCTTCTAGCGTTTCGACAAGACCGATGCGCTCGTAGGTCGGTCCATAGCTGGCCTTCGTGCCCTCATGCGCGGCGTTTTTCAGGCGTACCTCAACGGGGTCGAGACCCAGCTTGTTGCACAACTCGTCAATCACCGACTCGACCGCAAAGGCACCCATCGGTGCACCCGGCGCGCGGTACGCTGCCTGCTTTGGGCGGTTGGCCATAACGTCATAGCCGATCTGCTTGACGTTGGTCAGGTTGTACGGCGCAAAGGCACACATGGCAGTCATGTCGCCCGGCGCGCCGGGAAAGGCTCCGCCCTGAAGGCGGAAGATGCCCTGAGCCGCCGAGATCGTGCCGTCTTTCTTCATGCCGATTTTGACGTCCATCGAGGCAGACGAAGTCGGACCAGTAGCCCGGAACACCTCGGACCGGGTCATCACAAGCTTGACCGGGCGATTGGCCTTACGGCTGAGCGCTAATGCGACGGGTTCGATGAAAACGGTTGTCTTACCGCCAAACCCTCCGCCGATCTCAGACGCAGTGACACGCAACTGCGAGGTTTCGATCCCCAGAAGCGCGGCACAGGTTTTCTGCGCAATCCAATGCCCCTGCGTCGTGCACCACAACTCACCCTTACCGTCATTACCCAATATGGCCAAACAAGCGTGCGGTTCGATATAACCCTGATGCGTCGCTTCGGTGACGAAACTGTCTTCGATGACCAGATCAGCTTCGGCAAATCCGGCCTCGACATCGCCGTGACCGCTTTCATGGTAGCGGACAACGTTCGGGTGCATTCCTTCCGGCACGGAATAATCCGCAGCTCCTTCGCGGATGACAGGCGCATCCGGTGCCATCGCCTTATCCACATCGGTGACGTGGGGCAGCACTTCGTACTCGACCTCGATCAGCTTGAGCGCGTCACGAGCCGCCAATGCCGAAGTCGCAGCAACCGCTGCAACCGCGTGCCCGTCATATAGCGCTTTCTCACCGGCCATAACGTTTTCCAGAACGTTATAGAATTCGCCTTCCAGACCGGGTTTGAACGGCACGTCAGCAAAGTCGGCACGCGTTACAACAGCTTTGACATCCTTATGCGCCTCGGCTTTCGACGCGTCGATCTTCACAATCCGCGCATGAGCATGAGGTGAGCGCAGGATCGCGCCATGCAGCATTCCCGGGGCGTAGGCATCCGCACCGAATTTGGCGCGACCTGTCACCTTGTCCAGACCGTCCGGGCGGTTGGGGCGGGTGCCGACAAAAGTGAAATCTGATTTACGATCGTCCAGAGCCATTACGACGCCTCCCGCATCTCAGCCGCCGTATCCATCACGGCGCGAATGATCTTGTCATATCCAGTACAACGGCAGAGGTTGCCTGCCAGCCAATACCGCGTTTCTTCCTCGGTCGGGTTCGGGTTTTTCTCCAGCAGAGACTTGGCCGCCACCAGAATGCCTGGCGTGCAGATGCCGCATTGCAGGGCGGCGTATTCGATCATCTTCTTTTGCAGCGGATGCAGAATATCACCGTCGGCAATGCCTTCGACGGTTTCGATCTGCTTACCCTCGGCCTCGACACCCAGCATCAGACATGAACAGACCAGACGGCCATCAACGGTGACCGAGCATGCGCCGCAATCGCCGGTGCCACACCCCTCTTTCGCGCCTGTCAGGTTCAACTTGTCACGCAGACAATCCAGCAGGGTTTCACGCGGATCACACAGGTATTCGACCGCATCGCCATTCACGGTGGTGGTTACGTGGAACTTTTTCATGCGTCTTCTCCCTTCGCGCGGGCATAAGCAATTTTTGCGGCGCGCTTGGCCAGAACGCCTGCGACCTCGGTACGGAACGCGATCGTGCCGCGCTTGTCGTCAATCGGGTTACAGGCGGCAGAGGCGGCGGCGGCCAGCGCTTCCAAGGCTGCATCATCCAGCGTGCTGCCGATAATGGCCTTGGCACAGTCTTCGACCAGCAGAACGGTCGGGGCCACAGCGCCCAGTGATACACGGGCCTCGGTGATGGTGTCGCCGTCAAGACGCAGGTTCACGCCAACGCCAACCACAGCGATGTCCATTTCGGTGCGGGGGATGAACCGCAGATAGGCATCGCCGCCGTTTTCTCCACGTGCCGGGATATTGACCGCCGAGATCAGCTCGCCTTTGGCCAGCGAGGTTTTGCCGGGGCCGGTCGGAATATGCTCGACCGCGACTTCGCGAGTACCGTCCGGACCGGTCACGGTGACGGTCACACTAGCTGCGACCATGGCGGGCACGGAATCAGCCGCAGGTGAGCCGTTACACAGGTTACCGGTCGGTGTTGCGCGCCCCTGCACCTGGGTTGATCCGATCAGGTCCATCGCCTCGACCACACCGGGCCAGTCACGACCCAACTCAGGATGCTCGCTCATTTCGGCACCGGTTGCGGCAATTCCCAACGTCCAGCTTCCATCAGCGTTGCGGGTGATGTCGTGTACACCGTTGATTTTCTTGATGTCGATCAGCGTATCAGGCGTCACCAACTCCGAGCGCAGCTGCACCAATACGTCAGTGCCGCCCGCCAGAAAGCGCGTGATGCCCGTCGCATTTGCGGCCAGAGCCGAAGCCTCGGCAAAGCTGGCGGGGCTGTGATAATCCATAATGCTACCTCGCACCTGTTGGTCAGGGATATCTGGGTTCCGGGCGACGTTAATTCACCACCCACCTGACGTCCATGGGCCGAGCGACCAAATTTCACCGTCCAAAGGTCGCTTTCTGACCATGCTTACAGATCGAGCTCGATCACACCATCCGGCGCCACAGCGCGGCTTTGGCACAGAATCATGGCCCCTTGGCGCTGCTTTTTGGACAGCACGAAATCCCGATGCTCGACCTCGCCCGAAAGGACACCACATTTGCACACACCACAGATACCATCGGCACATTTCACATCCACGTGGAAACCCGCCTCGTTCAGAACCTGCGCGGCATCCTTGTCTGCGGGCACCGGCAGCGTTCTACCAGAACGCGCGAGTTTCAGGGTAAATGGGTGATTTTCGTATTCCGGGGTTTCCGGGACAGAGAAATATTCAAGATGTCGGGCCTCTTCGGGGAAACCCTGATGTTCGGCCGCCTGCATGACGCCATCCATGAACCGATCAGGCCCGCACGTATAGACGTGCCATCCCTGCTGATACCCCGAAAGGATCGCATCCAGATCAGCGCGCGTGCCTTCATCCGAGAAATGGTAGTGGACGCGGTTCGCCCAGGGCATCCCCGCCAGATCATCCAGATACCCCGCACCGCCCCGCGTCCTGGCCGAGTAGTGCAACTCGAAATCCATGCCCAATGCATGCAGGCGATGAGCAAATGCGATCATCGGAGTGATACCGATACCACCCCCCATCAAAATGGTTCTGGACGCCTCTTCGTCCAGTTCGAAATGGTTGATCGGTTTCGATATGAAAACCTTGCGCCCTACGTTGAAAATTCGGTGCAGCAATGCCGAGCCACCCCGCCCTTCATCCTCGCACAGAACACCGATCTGATAGGTTCCCCGTTCTGACGGGTCGCCGGACATGGAGTATTGTCGCAGGAACTCTGGCGCTACAAGCACATCCAGATGCGCACCTGCGGACCATTCCGGAAGCGGCGCACCGTCAAGGGAGGCAAATTCATACTTGGTGACGTCAGCGGTCATCTTGTCGACCTTAGTCACAGCGACCCTCATCACCGGCGCATCACCTGCGACCTGATAGCGATGAATGATCGACATATCCCCCGCAGCTTTGCGCGCCTTGTAGTCTTTGGCTGTCACCAAAGCCTCATAGGCGGCAATTCCTGCCTCGCGATCCATTGCAAACGGATAGGGCCAAGGGTGCGGGGCCAAATAGGCCGGGTAGACCGCCAATGTCTGATCCTCGTATCTAAGGTCCAGATCCTTTTGCAGATCGCGCCGGTTCAAAGGGTGTGTTGTTGGCCGATACGCCCCGTCGGGCTGCAACTCGATATCCCACCACCATTTCTTGGTGTCGTTCAAACCGCCATTGCCAACCGCATCATCCAGCTTGGCCAATGCAGGCGCCGCAGAGGGGATGTTCATCGCGGCCCAACGGAACGGGCGCTCCTTGAAGATACCCTCAAGGTTCCAGGGGCAGGTCTTCATGCACCGCCCGCACATCGCGCCTCCCGGAGTGGTCACGCGGTAGGTCGCGCATTTCTGGCTGTCGGATTTCCAGATTTCATAGCCGTTGAACATCAGCTTTGGCCCAGCCGTGATCGCGCCCGATGGGCATTCGCGCGCGCATTTGTTGCAAGATTCGCAAAAGCTTTGCAGACCGAAATCGATGGGCCTGTCATGCACGATCGGCATATCCGTGGTCACCACGCCTGATTTCAGTCGCGGCCCAAGATAGGGGTTCAGGATCACTTCGCCGATCCGGCTGACTTCGCCCAGACCGGACAGCAACAAAAGCGGAGGTTGCAGAACTTCGCCATCCATCACCGTATGCGCCTTGGCCTTGTAGCCAAGATTGCGGATCTGCTGTGCAATCACGCCACCCAGCAAGGAAAATCGCAGATAGGCGCGCATCGATTGGGCGACGCTGATCCAGTCGTCGCCGCTGGCACCCTCCATCGTTTCATAACCCTGATCGATGATCATGCTGACGGCCTGATCATGGGGCGGCACGATTTCTTCGCCCGTTGCGTCATGGGAATACCATGTCCATTCCGGACACCGGCTGAGACCCACCGCATCGCCCCCCAGAAAATAGGTCGCAGCCTTGATGTTTGCTGCGTTGCGTTGTGCGTCAGATGGCTTGGGCGCGTCAGCGCTTTCACCGTCCTGCAACAGTACAAACGCACCCAAAGCACGGCGTTGGGCAAAACTCGGCGCTGCCTTGCGGACATAATACCCGCCTTTGGCCGCATCCTGTAGCGACTTGCCCATATCTCCGAACTGCGCCCGAGCAAACATATCTGCACGCTTGGGCACACGAGCGACATTCTCTTCATCAATAAAGGTCGTTGGTGTCTCGACCCGTTTGAGTTTCTCAATCGGATGCGCCCCGTCCACATAGCGCCGTTTGGCATATGGGTCACGGTTGAGGGCGTTCTTGGCAAAGCCCGTGCCCAACCACCATGCCGGCCCCTGCGTCCGGAACCAGGGCTGATCGGCCATAGGCTTCAGCGGTTTGTCATGGGCCATCGGCATGTCAGTCGTCACAGCGGCCAAACCAAAGCGCTGGCCCAGCCAGGGCACGACAACCTCTCCATCCTCGACCGAAGCCAACCCGGCGGCGACCGCCAGCTTGCCCAAATCGACGTCGGTCGACATCATGCTGTGCGCCCGCGCGTCAAAGCCCAAAAGGCGAATGTAATTGGCAATGACCACCGCATTCTCGGTCGCCAGCAGACAGGCGCGATGGTCCTGCGCGTCGACTATCCAATCAGCGCCGGGTTCGGACGGGTCGGGATCGCGGTTGTGTTCATAAAGAAAGACAATGCTGTGCCGATGGCTGTCGATCGGCTTGGGCGCGGCCTCCATGCTGTCTTTCAGATCAGCCATGATGACGTCGATCCCGGATGCCAGCGTTTTGGTCTGACGGGTGCGCAACGCGTGGGCAAGCCGGTCAATATCGGGATTGCGGCGGGCCTCGGACAACAGGGCGTCAGATGGCAGTGGACCGCACCCCATCATCGACGCATCGTTGAAGTAGCCGAACGCTTTTATGTGGTTGGCCCGTTCCTGCGGGTTAGATGGAATCTCGGACGCAACCGGGTTCACCATTCCGTCGCGGATGGCGTCCATCATCGCCTGAAACTCACCCATCGCATTGACGATGCTGTCAGGGTGTTCCAGTCGGTGGAAGCTCAGCTCGGCCATAGGGGGCACAAGCGACAGATCCGGCATGTCATCTTGCCGGTCCAAACGCTCCAGCGGGTAGCCGCCCATATGAACGGGCCGGTTTCTGTCCGAGAATAAACGGATCCCCATCGAATATCTCCTGTTGATGCCCGTCCCGTACCCCGCCATGGACAGCAAATCCATTCATGATTAATCATAAATGGTATGAGCAAAATCGATTTCACTGACCTTGATGGCAAAGTTCTACGCACTTTTTTGACGATACTCGAGGAAAACTCGGTCTCGAAAGCCGCAGATCGGCTGGGGGTTACGCAATCTGCGATCAGTCATACTCTGGCCAAACTGCGGCAGGTCCTGGGCGACCCGCTTTTTGTTCGCTCAGGTCAGGGTCTGACGCCAACCGAACGGGCCCTGTCCCTGAAAGAGCCTGCGCAACAGGTACTGGACGGGATGCGCGCGCTGACCGACGGTCGACCGTTCGATCCGCTGTCGGAACGGATCAACATCCGCATCGCCACCAATGACATGCCACGAGAGCTGATCTTTCCACGGTTGCTGCGTGACACACGCGCCGAAGGCGCGCGCCTGCGGTTGGAATTCATCCCATCGGGTGTGCCCGACCCCGAATTGTTGCGCAGCGACCGGTGCCAGTTGATGCTAACCCCGCTGCCGCCCGACGGACCGGATATTTTCCAGAAAAGACTGATCGAAAGCCCGCTGATGGTGTTCTACGACGCCACGCAACGCACGCCCCCGGACAGTTGGGAAGACTATTGCCACAGCGACCATGTCGAGGTGCGATTTGCCGATGGCCGAAACGCCCGCGCCGTCATGCGCGGCGTTGATCAAAGCCAGATCAATCCTGCGGTTGTAACCCTGCCGCATTTCAACGCGATCCCGGCCTTTGTGCAGGGCAGCGACCTGATCTCGACAGATACGGCACTGATGAAACAGGGTCCGTTGGCCGCGCTGGATTGCGCACCTTTACCCTTCGCCTGTCCCCCTGTGTCCATCTACATGGTCTGGCATCAAAGATCGGCCAATGACCCCGCCCACCGCTGGTTACGCGGCCGGATAGAAGCCATCGCAGCGTCCCTTCAGACCTGAGACAGCCGTCAGCTGCGCATAACCAAAGCCAGGTTCGGCTGCGGGACACGGTCACGAGTACTCAACAAAACTGATTGGTCAAACCGCAAATCATTCGCCATCCTGAAACCAAATCAAAACGGAGATCTCAGATGGAGAAAGTAGCACTTATCACAGCAGGCGGCAGCGGCATGGGCGCGGATTCCGCGAGGCGGCTGGCCGCGGACGGTTTCAAGGTCGGGATTCTGTCATCCTCGGGCAAGGGCGAAGCGCTGGCGCATGAGTTGGGAGGCGTCGGTGTAACCGGCTCGAACCAGTCCACGGTGGATCTGCAAAAGCTTGTTGATGCGGCCATGGCCCATTGGGGGCGCATTGACGTCTTGGTCAATTCCGCCGGCCACGGCCCCCGTGCTCCGATCCTTGAGTTGACGGACGAGGATTGGCACACCGGTATGGACGTCTACTTTATGAATGCGGTCCGCACCACGCGGCTTGTGACACCGATCATGCAGGCGCAGGGCGGTGGATCGATCATCAATATCTCGACCTTCGCTGCATTCGAACCTGACCCGGTTTTCCCGACCTCAGGTGTGTTTCGCGCCGGGCTGGCCGCGTTCACCAAACTGTTCTCGGACAAATACGCTGCCGAAAACATCCGCATGAACAACATCCTGCCCGGTTTCATTGACAGTCTGCCCGAAAAAGAAGAATTCCGCGCACGCATTCCCATGGGGCGCTATGGGCGCAGTTATGACGAGGTCGCTTCGGTCGTGGCCCTGCTGGCATCCGAAGGCGGTGGCTACATCACCGGGCAGAATATCCGGGTTGATGGTGGCATCACCCGCTCGGTCTGAATTTCAGATCCGCGCCTTTATCAGATGCGTCAGTGCCGCACCGGATTCGAAAAAGGCGCGGCGCACGCGCGTCCAGCTTTCGCGATGCTCACGCACCACAGGGACCGGCAAAAGCGAGGGGTCACCTGCAAGAAGACTTTCGGCCATCATTCGACCGAACACCGTGCCAGGGCCGATACCACGGCCGGAATATCCGTGCGCGGCCAGAGCGTTGGGGCCAATCTGCGTGATTTTCGGGATATGGTCCGAGGTCATGGCAATCCGCCCGTGCCAACCCTGTTCAAACGGCTGATCGGCAAGCTGAGGATAAAGCTCAGCCAGTTTGCGTCGGACCCATCCGGTATGCGCGCTGCGTCCTGCATTCCCCAGATCACCCATGCCGCCAATGATCATCCGCCCCGCCTGATCCAGCCGGAAGGACGTCATGATCAGCCCGGTATCCCAGCATCCTTCTGCCTGCGGCAGAATGCTGGCGCGCAGATTATGCGACAGCGGGGCTGTAGCGTATTGAAAGTAATAAACGGGAACATAGGCAGGCGCAGTATCTGGCAAGCCAAGGTGATAGGCGTTGGTTGCCTGAATGACGGACTTGGCCCTTACAGTCCCGTCCGGTGTGGTCAACACCCATTGCCCACCTTCGTACCGAAGGGTCTGCACCGCGCTTTGTTCATGGATCTGCACCCCGGCCTGAGACGCGGCACGCGCCAATCCCATGACATAAGCCAAGGGTTGTATTGTTCCTGCGCGAGGGTCGAACAACGCCCCATGAAAAGCATCGCTGCCGGTCCGGTCACGGGCCTGATCCGCCGACAGCAGCGCTACCGGCGCGCCAGACCCGCTTAGCTGCGCATGTCGCGTTTGCAGGTCCTTCAGGCCCGAGGCGGAATGCGCGCAATGCAGGGTTCCGTTGCGAATGGGCTCACATGTGATGCCGTGTTCTTCGATCAGGGAAAAAACGTCTGACGGTGCTTTGCCCAGCAGATCGATCAGGCGATCACCAGCCTCTGCACCGATATGCGCGCGGATCTCATCCGGTGGCAGCCACAGCCCGGCATTGACCAGACCGACATTGCGCCCTGACCCGCCAAACCCGATCTTCTGCGCTTCAAGCAAACAGACCGAAGCGCCGGTACGGGCTGCCGTCAAGGCAGCTGAACACCCGGTATATCCGCCACCTATGATGGCCAGATCAACGCTTGTGTCACTTCTCAGCGGCAGAGCTGTGACTAATTCGGTACATGTGGTCCGCCACAGGGCTTGTTCGGGATCGTTCACGTCAGACCTCTGAGTCTTGTCGGCGGATCATCATACCGCTGCACGTCCTTTGCAAGTGGGCAACTGCGGTCGGGTCAGCAAAGAAAAAACCCCGCAAGCACGGGCCTGCGAGGTCCAAAAGAAGCGAATAGTCCGTCAGGGATGATGACATCAGGCAAGAGGCCGCCCGGATACCTTCAGACGTCGAGCGACCTTGCAATCACCTCTTTCATGACCTCGTTCGTGCCGCCGTAAATCATCTGCACGCGCGCGTCTGCGTAGAGGCGGGCAATCGGATACTCCATCATAAAACCGTAACCGCCGAACAGCTGCAGGCATTCGTGCATGATTTCGTTCTGCACCTCCGAGCCCCAGTATTTGGCCATCGAGGCGGTTGCCGCGTCCAGTTCGCCTGCCTCCAGCTTGCCGATACAGTCATTGACGAAACTGCGCAGAACCTCGGCCTTGGTCTTGCATTCCGCAAGCTTGAAACGTGTGTTCTGGAAATCCATCACCCGCTGACCGAACGCTTTGCGCTCCTGCACGTACTTTACCGTTTCGGCAATGGCAAAATCGATCGAACCCAGCGCCATGATCGCGATATTCAGCCGTTCCCATGGCAGTTGCTTCATCAACTGATAAAACCCATGACCTTCCTCAGCCCCCAGCAGGTTCGTCATCGGAACTTTGACATCTTCGAAAAACAGCTCGGCCGTGTCGTTGCCCTTCATCCCCAGTTTCTTGAGGTTGCGCCCCCTGCGAAACCCCTCGGCCCCTTCGGTTTCGACCACGATCAATGACACACCCCGCGCGCCCTCGGACTTATCAGTCTTGGCAGCCACGATGATCAGATCCGCCGTCTGGCCATTCGTGATGAAGATTTTCGAGCCATTCAGCCGGTAGGAGTTTCCGTCCTTCTCGGCCGTTGTGCGCACAGCCTGAACATCCGAGCCGGTGCTGGGTTCCGTCATGGCAAGTGCACCGACCATTTCGCCCGAAGCCAGTTTGGGCAGCCATTTCCGTTTTTGATCTTCGCTGCCATAAGCGGTAAGATAATGGGTCACGATCGACTGAATACCATAGCCCCAGCCGGCGTCGCCCCGTGCGCCCTGTTCGTACGCGGTGATGGCGTCAAAGCCCATACCACCGCCGACGCCGCCATATTCTTCGGGGATTGCACCAGCCATCAGGCCGGTTTCACCCGCTTTGCGCCAGAAGTCGCGATCAACGGCCCCGTTTTCAACCCAGGTTTCGATATTCGGCGACAGTTCGTCATCCATGAACCGGCCAGCCATATCCGCGAACATGCGGTGTTCGTCGGTGACCCATGCCGCGGTCGAAGTGAAAAGTGACATCAAAGGCTCTCCAAACAGTCTTTCGCAAAAGCCTAACGGTCGGCCCGATTCCCGCCAATCCACGTGACGTGGCGTTCCGACTTCGAACAACGCAACGTTTCTTTGCTAAGTAACTAAAAGAACCTGCTTGTTTTTAAGGAAATTAACTCAGCGCCAATGCCAGCAATTGCTGTGCTGCATCCCTGGCGTCTTCCGCAGGATCACAATTCTTGAGCAAAACCGCGGACACGATTGCCCCTTCCTGCAACAACACGATCTGGCTGGCGAGTTTCTGAGGATCACGCGCACTAGCTTGTTCAGCGACGGACGTGAAATGCTCCAGCAACAGCTGCTTATGTTCGGCAGCCTGCACATGGATCGGATGATCTGTATCCTGATATTCAGCCCCGGCCTTGATGAACATGCAGCCCCGGAACCCATCCTCTTCGAACCATTCCTTCAAGGCATCAAAACTAGCGATGAGTTGCTCGGCCGGTGTTTCTGCCATCTCTTCGATGCGCCGATAGAACCACTCGCGAAAATTCTCATCCCGCAGGCGCAGAGCGGCTACGATCAGGTCTTCCTTGGTGCGGAAATGTTTGTACATCGACGTTTTCGACACGCCCGTTTCCGCCACCAGCTTATCCATGCCGGTCGCGTGAAACCCGTCGCGGTAAAAAACCTTCAGAGCTTTGCTGACAAGTTCATCCCGTTTGTTTGGACGCATGATTCGGCTCCATGGTGTACCGTTCTGTACATATTACCCCGAAACATGAAGTACAACCGGCCTAACACAAATCATTGTTTTCATTAGAATTCATGGCTCGCCTTGAACCGCGCGGAAAATTTTCTGCTTTTCCCCTTGCAAAAGTTAACAGATCGGTACACCTTATTAGAAAGTTAACCGATCAGTACACCAGAGGATTTGACCGATGAAACGTCGCGCCAGCATATTCCCCCCTCAGTACGTTCCATTTCTTCTGACACTGGCCATCCTTGCCGCCTCTCTGACCTGAAAGCCCCCTGCACCATGTCCCGCCCCCCACTTCCCCCCTTCACGTTCGAAACTGCCACACAAAAAGTACGCATGGCCGAAAACGCCTGGAACAGCCGCGATCCCGACCGCGTCACCCCCGCATACACAGATGACAGTCAGTGGCGTAACCGGGCGGAATTTCTGTCAGGACATGGCGAAATTCACGCCTTCCTAAGCCGTAAATGGCACAAGGAGCTGGACTATCGACTGATCAAGGAACTCTGGGCCTTTACCGGTAATCGCATCGCCGTTCGTTACGCTTACGAGTGGCACGACGATAGCGGTCAGTGGTTCCGGTCTTATGGCAACGAGAATTGGGAATTTGCCGAAGACGGGCGCATGTCGCATCGGCATGCCTCGCTGAACGATCACCCCATAGCCGAAAGCGACCGCTTGTTCCATTGGCCATTGGGTGAACGCCCCGATGACCATCTCGGGCTTTCTGATCTGGGTCTTTGAAAGGACATACCGTGCCGCGTGCGTTTTCCGAACTGACCTTCACCCCTACCGTCCGTGCCCATCAGGAGCGGATGGGATCGGCAAAAACCTATGCCAAATTCATTGAAAGTGGCCCGCAACAGGGCCATTTGATCGGCGAGCCGGAAAAACAGTTCATTCAGGCGCGCGACGGGTTTTATCAATCCTCGGTGTCTGAAACAGGCTGGCCTTATGTGCAGTATCGCGGCGGGCCGGTCGGGTTTCTGAAAGTACTGGGGCCCCAAACCATCGGATATGCCGATTTTTCGGGTAACAAACAGTATATCTCGCGCGGGAATCTGGACGGCAACGATCGGGTCGCGTTGATCCTGATGGATTACGCCAATCAACGTCGTTTAAAGATCCTGGGGCGTGTCGAATTCACGGAGGGTCAAGCCGCCGCTGCCAGCTTGTATCCAGAAGAGGCCGAAGCCCCTGCAGAGCGGGCGGTGATCATACGTGTTGAGGCGCTTGACTGGAACTGCCCGCGCCACATCACGCCGCGTTTCACCGAAGCCGAACTGCGACCGCATCTGAACAGTTTGGGCCAGCAACTCGCGCAGTTGCAGGCTGAAAATGAAAGGCTGAAACAAGAGCTGTCAAAGCTCTCGTGACGCGTAAGACACCACAGATTTTATTGAGTATAAACAGGGAATAAGCCAATGGTTCGTTCGGTCTTTCAGCTTTCTGCGGCGTGCCTTGCCGGAGCGGCCCTGATCCTTATGATAATGATGTTTGGTTTTTTTGCTTCGCCCAGCGCCGTCCGAACATCACCACCTTCTGTGTTCAGCACCATCCTGTTCAACCATTTGCAGCAATAGCAATGCCGCGCGTTCAACCGCGACTGGTCTGAACCATCGCTTCGATACCGGCTGCACAAAAATCGATCAGGCGTTCCACTTCTGACACCCTGCCGCCTTGCGACAGGGCCCCGACCCGCCAGCCACTGTTGAGATGCGCCAGCATTGCCGAAACGGAATAGACCTGGCCGCTGGCCAGCAGCGCAGGGTCAACATCTGGATAAAGAGCAGCGATTTCGTCGATAAAAAGCCGGGCGGTCGGATCGAAACACTCTGCCGCGACATCGCGCCAACGGGGATCGACCGAGACATGCGCCACAAGGCGCCCATAGGCCATCCATCCCGAACCGCCTGTTTCTGCCAGTTCCACATAAGGCCGGATAAAACTGTCCAAGATTCCGCGCAGTGTCAGTGGACCCGCCCCTTTGGCCCTGTTCAGCGCATCGGTTCTGATCTGTGCCAGTTTGCCAGCACGACGTGCTATGGCGCGAAAAAACAGCTCCTCCTTGCCGCCGCCATGGTGATGAACAAGGCCAACCTGAACGCCTGCAAGCGCAGCGATATCGCGGATCGACGCACCTTCGAATCCGCGTTCAGCAAAGACTGTTTCGGCGGCATCCATGATTCGCGCTTTGGTTTCCAAAGACCGCTTGGACGGTGCCCTTTGTCTTGGTTTTTCTAAGTTTTTCAGCGTCATGGATTTCATCTTGCCTTATTTTGGTCGTTCGTTCAATTTAAACCTCGCGAACTTTGGGAGGGTTCATGACAGAAACGCGCGACGAATTCGCCCTGATCGGGGCGGGACCAATGGGTTTGGCCGCGGCCAAGGTGCTGAAAGAACAGGGGATCGCATTCCAGGGGTTTGAGTTGCATTCGGATGTTGGCGGTCTGTGGGATATCGATGCCCCAAGATCAACCATGTACGAGTCGGCGCACCTGATCTCTTCCAAACGCATGACCGAATTTGCGGATTTCCCCATGGATGACGCAGTCGCCGAGTACCCCTCGCACCGGGCGATGCGCGACTATTTCCGCGCATTTGCGGATCGTTTCGGGTTGCGTGAGAATTACAAATTCCATGCAGAAGTCACTCAGGTCTCTCCGCTGGGCAATCCGGGTGACGGTTGGCGCGTGTGCTGGCGGGATCAGGATGGCGACCATCAGGCCGAATATGCCGGCGTACTCATTGCGAACGGCACCCTGTCGGAACCGAATGTACCCAGCTTTCCGGGTACGTTTGACGGCGAGTTGATCCATGCCTCACAATACCGGTACCCCAGTCAGTTCGACGGCAAGCGTGTGTTGGTCGTGGGCGCAGGTAATTCCGGCTGTGACATCGCAGTGGACGCGATCCATCACGCGAAACGCTGCGATCTGTCGATGCGGCGCGGGTACTATTTCGTCCCGAAATACGTCTTTGGCAAACCCGCTGACACAATGGGCGGAAAGATCCGTCTGCCGATGTGGCTGAAGCGTAAGGTCGACAGCCTGATCCTTGGCTGGTTTGTCGGCGATCCGCAGAAGTACGGCTTTCCCAAACCGGATTACAGGCTGTACGAAAGCCACCCCGTGGTGAATTCGCTGGTTCTGTATCACGCAGGCCATGGCGATCTGAGAATCCGCCCGGACATTAAACGGCTGGAAGGCCACACTGTGCATTTCAAGGACGGCTCCTGCGACGACTATGACATGATCCTCGCCGCGACCGGATACAAACTGCACTACCCGTTTATCGACAAGGACCTGCTGAACTGGCAAGGCGATGCCCCGCATCTGTATCTGAACACGATACATCCCGAACGGGACGATCTGTTCGTGCTGGGCATGGTCGAGGCCACAGGTCTGGGCTGGCAGGGCAGGCACGAGCAGGCCGAGATGGTGGCGCGCTACATCAAGGGGCTTCGACACGGCTGCCCCGTGGCAGCCGATCTGCAAGCAGAAAAGCAAAAAGACTATACGCGCGCCACCGGAGGCATGAACTATATCGACCTGCCCCGCATGGCCTATTACGTGGACAAGAATACGTACAGAAAGGCTGTCACCGGCTGGATCGACCGGCTGCGGAAGGCCATCGCATGAGTGGCATTGACCAGATCACACTGAATTTCAGTCCGGCGTCTCTGACGCTGTTGAATGCCATTCTGGCAATCGTGATGTTCTCGATTGCCATCGACCTGACGCCTCGGGATTTTGACCGTTTAAGGCGCGCGCCCAAACCAGTGGTTGTCGGATTGATTTCACAACTCGTCGTCCTGCCTGCGCTGACCTTTGTGATGGTGTGGATTACCGCACCGCAACCGTCAATTGCGCTTGGCCTGATCCTTGTCGCGGCCTGCCCAGGGGGCAATATCTCGAACTTCATCACCCACCGCGCGGGCGGGAATGCAGCGCTTTCGGTGTCGATGACAGCCTTCGCCACTATCGGTGCAATCTTTATGACACCTTTCAACATTGCGCTTTGGGGCGGGCTTTACCCACCGACCCGCGCAATCCTGCAACAGACCCAGATCGACCCAATGCAGATCGCAATCCTGGTCGGTCTGATGCTGATCCTGCCGCTGGTTCTGGGAATTACGCTGAATCAACGCCTCCCCGCCTTGACGGCACGGTTACGCGCACCGCTGCAACTTCTGTCGATGGGTATCTTTGCTGGGTTTATCGTACTTGCTCTGGCTGCCAACTGGGGGTTTTTCCTTGGGTTTGCCGGGGCTGTTGCCGGGCTTGTGATCCTTCACAATGCCCTGGCGCTGGGGGGCGGTTGGGTTGTGGCCACTCTGACCGGGCTGTCCCCCTTTGACCGCCGCGCCATCACCATTGAGACCGGAATTCAGAACTCTGGACTTGGGCTTGTCCTAATCTTTGCATTTTTCAACGGTCTTGGCGGCATGGCCGTGGTCGCCGCATTCTGGGGAGTATGGCACGCTATCTCGGGCCTGGCTTTGGCGTCGGTCATGGCACGAACCGAGGCCGCACGATGACCCGCATCCTGATTACCGGTGCTGCCGGGATGGTCGGGCAAACGCTGTTGCCCGAACTTGTGGGGAACGAGGTTTTTGCAACCGATCTGAAACGCCCGGTTAACCTGCCGCAAGACGCCTCATTTTTGTCCATGGATGTTACAAGCGACGCTCCTGCACGTGTGATAGCCAAGGTGAAACCGGATGTGATTGTGCATTTGGCTTCTGTCGTGACGCCGCCACCGAAGATGGCGCGCGCCGTAGCCTATGCTGTCGATGTCGAAGGCACGCGCAATGTGGTGAATGCCGCCATCGCAAACGGGGTGCGCAGATTGGTCGTCACATCTTCCGGTGCCGCTTATGGCTATCATGCAGACAATCCTGTAGCGTTGCGCGAAGACGACCCATTGCGCGGCAACCCCGAGTTTCCTTATTCAGATCACAAGCGTCAGGTCGAAGAGATTTTGGCCGAAGCCCGCAGCGCCGCCCCCGATCTTGAGCAGGTTGTTCTGCGCGTGGGCACGGTTCTGGGGGCTGGAACCGAAAACCAGATCACCGCCCTGTTTCTCAAGCCACGTTTGCTGGCGGTATCCGGCAGCGAAAGCCCGTTTGTCTTTATCTGGACCCGGGATCTGGCTCGCATCCTTCAGCGTGCAGCAACCGACGGGCCAACCGGGATTTACAACGTCGCCGGTGACGGCACGATGGGCGTGACCGACTTGGCCCGCGCCATGGGAAAACCGGTTCTGCGCCTGCCCGCATGGGTGTTGAAAGCGGCCCTAGCCGTGGCGCGCCCACTGGGTTTATCTCGCTATGGGCCGGAACAGGTACGGTTCCTTCAATATCGGCCAGTTCTGGACAACTCCGCCCTGAAATCTGAATTCGGTTATGTGCCCGAAAAAACCAGCGCCGAGGTTTTTGCGCTCTGGCAACAGCAGGCCGGGTTATGAAAACCGCGGTCATCTCCGGCGGTGCGGGCGGTTTGGGACAGGCTCTAAGCCGCGCATTGCAAGCCCGTGGGTGGCGGGTGGTGCTGTTGGATCTTGATGTGTCCGGTCTCCAAACAGAACCGAACCAACTGCCAATTACCTGTGATCTGACAGACCCCGAACAGCTTGCCAACGCAATTCAAAGGTCGATCACGTCAAGCGACAGCATTGATCTGGTCATCTACAACGCCGGGGTTACGCAAATTCGGGGGTTTGACCAGTCTGACACGGCCAGTCACCGTGCACTGTTCGATATCAACTATTTTGCAGCCGTTGAGATGGCTCGTGCATTCTTGCAGCCTCTCCGCGTGTCAAAGGGAACGCATCTGGCTATCTCGTCGGTGGCTGGATTCGCTCCGCTCTGCCATCGCACGGCTTATGCAGCCTCGAAACACGCGCTTGAGGGTTTTTTCAAATCGCTTCGATCCGAAGAAAAGCCACATGGCGTTCAGGTTCAGATTGCAGCGCCGTCTTTTGTGGCCACCAACCCCGACAACGCAATGGAGCAACCCGACGGAACCGCGCGCCCCGGATCGGCCAAGGACGGAATGGACGAAATGAGCCCCGAGAGCGCCGCCGTGGCGATCCTGCGCGGACTGGACAAATCGCAGCCCATGATCCCGGTCGGACGCGTTGCACACATGTCGTGGTGGCTCAACCGTCTGTCACCACGCCTGTATCAGCGCTTAATGGAGCGTAACATGCGCGGGCCGGGATCGTAGAATTTTGCCGCGACCCCCTTGACCTTCCTGTCACTGGAACCCCCATCTGGAGGGCAGAAAACCACGTGGGATGAGTCGCATGGCGCAAAAAGCACTGACAGAACTGAAAGTCACCGGCATGGGATGCGCGTCCTGTGTGGGCCGTGTCGAGGCTGCGCTGCGTAATGTATCTGGTGTTGATGCGGCCTCGGTCAATTTCGCGACTAAGACGGCGCAGGTGGAATTTGACGGGCCGGTTTCGGCCCTGACATCGGCGCTGGATGCAGCCGGCTATCCGGCTGAAACAAGTCAAGCGGATCTGAGCATCGAGGGCATGAGCTGCGCATCCTGCGTTGGTAAGATCGAGCGTGCGTTGGCATCCACCGCTGGCGTAATTGAAGCACAGGTCAATCTGGCAACTCGGACGGCCACGGTGACTTACGCGACAGCGGCAACTACACCCGAGGCGCTGGCACAGGTTATTACCGGAATTGGATACCCCGCGCGTATCCAAAGTGTTGCCGAACCAGAAAGCCGGGAAGACGACGAAATTCAGCGGCTAGCCCGTTCCACAATACTGGCAGCGGCACTGGCCCTCCCCGTATTCACTCTTGAGATGGGCGGGCACGTGATCCCCGCCTTCCACCATTGGATACAGGCGACCATAGGAACGCAGACGAGCCATTTGATTCAATTTGCCCTGACCTCGGCTCTGCTGATCGGACCGGGCCGTGTGTTTTACCGCAAAGGTATCCCGTCGCTGGTGCAGGGCACGCCGGACATGAACGCGTTGGTAGCACTTGGGACCGGCGCGGCTTATCTGTACTCGGTCACGGCAACTTTCGCGCCCGATCTGTTGCCGCAAGGTACAGCCAATGTCTATTTCGAAGCGGCCGCGGTGATCGTGGTTCTGATCCTTCTTGGCCGGATGATGGAGGCACGCGCCAAAGGCAAAACAGGGGCTGCGATCCGAAAACTGGTGGGTTTGCAACAAAAAACCGCGCGGGTCGAACTGGACGGACAGATACAGGACCGGCCAATCGCCGAAATCGTTGTCGGAGATATCCTGCACATCCGCCCCGGCGAGCGTGTACCGGTGGATGCCGATGTGCTTGAAGGCACCTCTTACGTTGATGAGAGCATGATCACGGGCGAGCCTGTGCCTGTTGGCAAGTCGGTGGGAGCGCCTGTTGTCGGCGGCACCGTGAATGGCACCGGCGCTCTACGGGTAAGCGCCACCCGGGTCGGTGGCGACACGGCTCTGGCACAGATCATTCGTATGGTGCAGCAGGCGCAGGGCGCGAAACTGCCTATTCAGGGGTTGGTGGATCGGATTACCTATCGCTTTGTTCCTGCGGTCATCGCTGTTGCGGTGATCACCGTCGCGCTCTGGCTGATCTTCGGCCCCAGCCCGGCCCTTCCCCTTGCGCTTGTCGCAGGTGTTTCAGTTCTGATCATCGCCTGCCCCTGCGCAATGGGGTTGGCGACCCCAACCTCGATCATGGTGGGTACCGGACGTGCGGCAGAACTGGGGGTATTGTTCCGCAAGGGTGATGCGTTGCAACAGCTTCAGCAGGCGCGCGTCATCGCGTTGGACAAGACCGGAACCCTGACGCTGGGACGCCCCGAACTGGACAGCGTGACAACGGCGAAGGGGTTTGACCGGGAGGAAGTTCTGCGACTGGCCGCAGCCCTTGAGGCACGGTCAGAACACCCGATCGCATCCGCCATCACCCGCGCGGGGCCCGCGACACTGCCAGAGGTATCGGATGTCCGTTCGCTTACCGGGCTTGGCCTGCAAGGGTTGGTCGAAGGCCGCGACGTGTTGATCGGGTCGCACCGGTTGATGCAGCAGCGTGGGATTACACTTGGAGCCCTGGCGGAAGAGGCCGAAGCCCGTGCCGCCCAGGGGGCAACCCCTCTGTTCGTCGCTCTGGATGGGCAGGCGGCGGCCACGTTGTCCGTTTCTGACCCGATCAAGCCCGGCACAGTGGAGGCGCTGGAACGGTTGCACCAGATGGGTTTGACCGTGGCAATGATCACTGGTGACAACGCGCGCACCGCGCAGGCTCTGGCCGACCGGCTGGGGATTGATCATGTCACTGCCGAGGTACTTCCCGATGGCAAGGTAGAAGCAATCACGGCCTTGCGGGACCGGTTCGGAGTGCTGGCCTTTGTCGGTGACGGGATCAACGACGCCCCCGCTCTGGCGGCGGCTGATATCGGCATCGCCATCGGAACCGGCACGGATGTAGCCATCGAAACAGCCGACATTGTCCTCATGTCTGGTGATTTGCGGGGCGTCGCGAATGCGACCGAGATCAGCCGCCGGACAATGAAGAATATTCGCCAGAATTTGGGCTGGGCCTTCGGATACAATGTCCTTCTGATACCGGTGGCTGCCGGTGCGCTGTACCCGTTTGGCGGCTATCTGCTGTCCCCAGCGCTGGCAGCTGGTGCAATGGCACTGTCGAGCGTTTTTGTGGTCTCGAATGCGCTGCGCCTGCGCCGTATTCGCGCCAGCGTGCCGGAAGCCTCAGGTACGGCCACCAAAGAGGTGCGCGCATGAATATCGGAGATGTTTCCACGCGCACCGGCCTGCCCGCCAAGACGATCCGGTATTATGAGGACATCAACCTGATCAAACCAATGCGCGACGACAATGGCTATCGCCGGTTTCGCGACCAGGACGTGCACAAGCTGAACTTTCTGGGCCGCGCCCGGGCTCTTGGGTTCACCATCGAGGATTGCCGGACCTTGCTGGCGCTGTACGAAGATGAAACCCGTGCCAGTGCCGACGTGAAACAAGTTGCACGCGACCATCTTGTTCAGATCGAAACCAAGATCGCAGACCTGAACGCCATGCGCGATACGCTAAGCCACCTGATCGACGCCTGCGCCGGGGACGACCGGCCCGATTGCCCGATCCTGCGGGATCTGGGTGGGAAAGGCTGACTTGGGGTTGCCCTTTGGGCGCAGCTTTGCTTTGTCTTCGCCAGAGATTTTGGTCAGGCCTGTTTCGCGGAAGCCGACCGAACAGCGGAGAGGATCACAAAATGGCAAAAGTCGCGTTCCTTGGCCTTGGTGTCATGGGCTATCCCATGGCCGGACATCTGCAAACCGCAGGCCATGACGTCACCGTTTACAACCGTACGACCACCAAGGCCGAGGCCTGGGTCGCGCAGCATGGCGGCGCGATGGCAGCCACTCCGAAAGACGCCGTCAAGGATGCTGAGTTTGTCATGGCCTGCGTCGGCAATGACGACGACTTGCGCATGGTTTGCACCGGTGAGGATGGCGCGTTTCAGGGAATGTCCAACGGGGCCATTTTTGTTGACCACACGACGGTTTCAGCAAAGGTCACGCGCGAGCTTTACGCTGCTGGCCTATCTCAGGGTATCGCTTTTGTGGACGCCCCGGTTTCGGGCGGTCAGGCCGGCGCTGAAAACGGCGTTCTCTCAATTATGTGTGGCGGCGATCAGACAGCTTATGATGCGGCTGAGCCGGTAATGAACGTCTATTCCAAAATCTGCCGTCGCCTCGGAGCCAGCGGCGCGGGCCAGATGACCAAGATGTGCAACCAGATCGCGATTGCCGGTCTGGTTCAGGGTCTCAGTGAAGCCTTGCACTTTGCCGAAAAAGCGGGCTTGGACGGAAAGGCTGTTGTTGAGGTGATCAGCCAGGGTGCTGCAGGCAGCTGGCAGATGGCAAACCGGTATGAAACCATGCTGAATGATCAGTTCGAACATGGCTTTGCTGTGGACTGGATGCGCAAGGATCTGGGGATTTGTCTGGATACGGCCAATGAAACCGGTGCGTCTCTGCCGGTGACCGCTCTGGTCGATCAGTTCTACAAGGACGTGCAGAAACTGGGCGGCGGGCGATGGGACACGTCATCGCTGTTCAAACGTTTGCGTGCCTTGGATTAAGGGGTCGGGGGGCTGTCTGCCCCCTCTTGTCCCTTTGGGCCAATTCACCCCCGAGGATATTTTCGGCCAGATGAAGAGGATCCCGGATGAGCGGGACGGAGAAAGACATGAGCGATTTGGTGAACTTCTGGGCGGACGCGCTGCGCCAAAACTGGGGACTGGACGCACGGTTGACTCGGCTGGATGGCGAATATGATCTGAACTTTCTGGCGCAAGCCACAAATGGTCAGGACTATGTGCTGAAAGTCATGCGCGCGGGGTGCGATGCGAGTCTGGTAGATCTTCAGATCGAAGCGCTTGCGCATATCGCCTCGGAAGCACCGGGGTTGCCGTTTCCCAAGGTGTTCCCGGCGTTGAACGGCGCAATGTTGCCGGAAATTTCCGATTCCGAAGGGAAATCGCGGCTGGTGTGGTTGCAGGAACGCCTGCCCGGGCGCTGCTATGCACAAGCGAACCCGAAATCCGAAGAGCTGATCCTGAAATTGGGTCGTGTTTTGGGCGCAACAGATCGCGCGCTGGAGGGGTTTCAGCATGAAGCTTTGCACCGCCCAGATTTCAAATGGGACCTGACACAAGCGGGTTGGATCAGTGACAAACTGGGCGCCATCAGCGATCCCGCGCGTCAGGCGTTGCTTCGGGATATCTGCAACGAATTCACGGCGATCACGGATAGGCTTGAGGGCCTGCCGAAACAGGCCATTCACAACGACGCCAATGATTATAACGTTCTGGTTGAAGGCGAATTGGGCGAGCGGAGGCGGGTTTCCGGCCTTATTGATCTGGGTGACATGTGTGCAGCACCGCGCGTCTGTGACCTTGCGATCGCCGGGGCCTATGTGGTGCTAGATCATGCCAGACCCGAGCGGGCATTAACTGCTCTCATACGGGGGTACCATGCCGCAAACCGACTGCAAGCCGAGGAGATCGACCTGATCTGGCCTCTGCTGCGGATGCGACTGGCAGTATCTGTCCTCAACTCGACCCTGATGGCGGTCGAAAACCCGGACGATCCATATGTGACAATCTCGCAGGCACCTGCGTGGCGGTTTCTTGAGAATGCATCCGTCAACGGCGGACTGATGTCTGCGCGTCTTCGGGCAGCGTGCGGGCTGCCGGTCGTGGACGGCGCAGAACGCATCCATGCGTATCTGCAAGAACATCGCGGCCGGTTTTCCCAACTGTTCGGTCAGGACCTAAGCGATGTTCCTATGGGGTCGTTGTCGGTTGAAAATTGTGTGTGGCCCCAGAACCCTTTCCACATGCCATTGGCCGAGGCCGCACATGTTGGTGAAGAATACGGCGAAGGGCTGTGGCTGGGCTATTACAACGAACCCCGCCTGATCTATGCCGAGCCGGGATTTCGCAAAGGGCCTTGGAAAGCCTCGGATCGGCGAACAGTGCATCTGGCGGTAGATGTGTTTGCACCTGCCGGGACAGTGCTGCATGCGCCAATGAGCGGGCGGGTCGAAGTGGTCGAGAACCGAGATCAGCACCTCGATTACGGTGCGGTGATAATCCTGCACCATGGAACGCCGGATAGCGATCCGTTCTACACGCTCTATGGTCATCTGGACCCGGAATGCTGTGACCGGTTGAAACCCGGCGATCCGGTGGCACAGGGGGCGGCGTTCGCCCGGTTGGGCGACGCCAGCCAGAATGGCGGATGGGCACCGCATGTGCATTTCCAGCTGGCGCTGACAACCAATGGCATGGAGGCGGATTGGCCCGGTGTCGGCGATCCGGATGAGATGGAGTTGTGGCACGCAGTCTGCCCGAACCCGGCGGCCTTACTGAACCTGCCGGATGACAAGGTTTTCTACCAACCCACCGACAAACAGGCGATCCTGCAAGGCCGCCGCGATCACTTTGGCGGCAACCTGTCGCTGACTTATGATGACCCTGTCATGCTCGTACGCGGGTGGAAACATCACCTGTTTGACGAATGGGGCCGCCCCTATCTGGACGCCTATAACAACGTCCCTCATGTGGGTCATGCGCATCCCCGCATTCAAGCTGTAGCGGCGGATCAGTTGAAGCGGATGAACTCGAATACCCGCTACCTGCATCCGGCACAGACAACTTTTGCTGACAAGATCCTGTCCAAACTGCCCGATCACTTCGAGGTCTGCTTCTTCGTCAATTCCGGAACTGAAGCGAACGAACTGGCCCTGCGGCTTGCCCGTGCCCATACCGGCGCCAAGGGGATCGTGACGCCAGACCATGGCTATCACGGCAATACGAATGCGGCTGTGGCGATATCGGCCTACAAGTTCAACAAACCCGGTGGCATCGGGAAAGCCGACTGGGTTGAACTGGTCGAGGTTGCGGACGACTATCGCGGTTCGTTCAAGCGTGACGATGCGGATCGGGCGCAGAAGTTTGCCGATCTTGTGGACCCGGCCATTGCTGCCTTGCAGGACCGGGGTCAGGGTCTGGCCGGGTTCATCGCCGAAACTTTCCCGTCTGTCGGTGGACAAATCATTCCGCCCAAAGGTTACCTGCCTGCGGTTTATGAAAAAATCCGTGCCGCCGGGGGTGTCTGCATAGCAGATGAGGTACAGACCGGTCTGGGTCGCCTGGGTGAGTATTACTTTGGATTTGAACATCAGGGCGCGCTTCCTGATATCGTGGTGATGGGTAAACCCATTGGTAACGGGCACCCTCTGGGTGTGCTGGTGACGACGCGGGCGATTGCCGACAGCTTCAATAACGGGATCGAATTCTTCTCGACCTTTGGCGGATCGACGCTGTCTTGCCGGATCGGCAAGGAAGTATTGGACATCGTCGATGATGAAGGCCTGCAGGACAATGCGCGTCAGATGGGTGACCGCCTGAAAATCGGGCTGCGCCAGATCGAAGCCGACTTTGGTTGCGTTGGCGATGTACGGGGCATGGGACTGTTTCTGGGTGTTGAGCTGATCAATCCCGACGGAACCGAAGGAACCGAGATTTGCAGCTATGTCAAAAATCGGATGCGTGATCACCGAATTCTGATCGGCAGTGAGGGACCAAAGGACAACATCCTGAAAATCCGCCCACCGCTGACGATTGAGGCCGAGGATGTGGACATGATCCTGTGGGCGCTAAGGGACGTGCTGTCCGAGGTCGGTGACTTCTCTCCTGCTCCGGTTTGCGGTCACGACCATCACCACGCGGGATGCGGGTGCTGCTGAAGGATTGACCCCGGCGCTTTGCCGGGGTTTGACCGTCCTGCAAGCACAGTCAATGCAAAACGGCAGTGCGGGTATCGTGGCCTGTCGTCGGAATCGCATTTCCCGTCGTCATACGCCGGAGCGTCAGGCCCAGTTCCTCCGACAGGGATGCCAGAGCAGGCGCAAAATCCGGGCGCACGATCAGTGACGCCATCATCATCGCGTCTTCGCGTGCCCCTTCGGATGCGGCGGCAACCATTTGGGCAAAACAATTCTCATCCGCGCCCAGACATGCACACCCCAGACCGTGCCTGATTAGCGGGCGTCGACAATGCGTTGCGCAAAGCGAACACAGACGATCCAGCGTCAGCATGGCGGCACGCCCATAATCTGATCCCAGCGCTATGCAAAAATCGCTCGCGATATCAGCGCGACCGCTTTCACCCTGGCTCCACATCCGCAGATACATCACCGCACCCGCTTCGACTGGATCAAGATCCGCCAGACGGCCGACCGCGGCACCGCCGCGCAATGAATGCGCGCTCATTTCGTCAGGATCAGTTTACCTGCACGGGTGATGCGCAGGGTATACAATTGGTCACCCAACTCGATATGGGCCAGGTGGCCACCTTTGGTCAAATCCTCGGCCTTGTGCGCAGGCAGCATCGAGACAGCATAACCTTGGGTTGGGGTCGGGTTCTGTACGTTCATCGGGGCATCTCCAGAGCGAGTCGGCATGGTGCCATACCTGTTGCGTTTCGTTTTATCTGGCTGACCCGAGAGGGTTGGCTTTCCGTTCCTGTCATTAAATCTGATTATTTTAGTAAGGAATGTCAAGCGCTGTTTCAAATCAGGCGTCATTGAGCCGATTGCGCCCCTGAAAACGACGGGTTAAGACTTGGGGCGGGTATTGAAAGGCAAGCAAAACATGACCGCAGCAGTTGTTTTTGATCTGGATGGAACGTTGGTCGACAGCGTCGGGGACCTGGCAGCAGCGGCCAATAAAACGCTGAATGGCGTCGGTCACGATCCTATACCCGTTGATGTGGTCAGAGGGTTTGTTGGCAATGGCCTTCCCAAACTGGTCGAGCGCCTGATGCGACACTGTGATTTGCCCATGGATCGCCACGCGGAACTCACACAACAGACACTGAAGCATTACAATGCGGCCGTCAGTGCAACGACTGTGCCTTATCCCGGAGTTCCCGAAGCCCTGGAAAAACTGAAACAGATGGGGTGCGTTCTTGGTATCTGCACCAACAAACCCGAAGCACCCGCACGTCACGTGCTGGAGGCGCTCAACCTATCCCGGTTCTTCGACGTTGTTTTCGGAGGTGATACATTGCCAATTCGCAAACCGGATCCGGGCCACCTGCTGGAAAGCTTCAAAGCACTTGGGACCTCGGGCACACGCTTGTATGTCGGCGACAGCGAAGTCGACGCAGAAACAGCTGTAAACGCCAGGATACCGTTTCTGTTGTTCACGGAAGGGTACCGCAAAACCCCGGTGGCCAGTATACCGCACACCGTTGCGTACAGTGCATCCGAAACACTGCCGACACTCGTGACCAAATTGATCCAGAACTAAGTACGTTCACACGATGTCAGTTATCAAACGAATGGCTTGGGCTTTCGCGAACCCCTAAAAGTTAAGAGGGGCCGGTCGAGGGGGTGTGACCAGCCCCTCATCGGGGAAAGTATATACCGTGTTTGTGTGTGGTAAGTACGGTAAGTCATGTGTACCCCCGATCGGCAGTTTGCGAAATTGGGGGATTCCCGTAGTTCGGCGAAAATAACTGAAAAACTGGAAAAAGACGCACGTCAGACCACACAATTTACCTGTGATAATTTGCCTGTAAGATAGCCCGACGGTTCGAACATTCGGTTCGCTGGTTGAATGGGTATAGGGTAACCCATGGAAAAACAGGCCAGAAATCAGAGAGCGGCGCATTTGCAAATCCTGCAGGGCATTCTGCCTTTTGACTGTGCGCGCCTTCCGGCGGAAATGCTGGCTGGTCTGAGTTTTGCCTGTCTCGCGATCCCCGAAGTCATGGGTTACACCAAAATCGCCGGCACTCCGGTCATGTCCGGGCTGTATACAATCCTGATTCCCATGGCTCTGTTTGCGCTGTTCGGCTCGTCCCGACACCTTGTTGTCGGTGCCGATTCGGCGACTGCAGCCATCACCGCCTCGGGGCTGGCGGGCTTGGCGGTGTCCGGAACCTCCGAGTATCTGGCACTTGCGTCCTTGCTGGCACTTATGGCTGCCATGCTTTTGATAGGTGCGCGTGTCATAGGACTAGGGTTTCTGGCCGATTTCCTGTCCAGAACGGTATTGGTCGGCTTTCTGACCGGCGTTGGCATTCAGGTTGCGACAGGTCAAATCCCCGGATTGTTGGGCATCGAATCCGCTGGGCACGGAACACTTGCGAGATTGAAGGACGTTTATTTCAACATATCCAACATCAACTGGCCAACCGTGATCGTCTCATCAGCCGTGTTGGGCATTGTCCTAGGATGCACAAGACTGTCGCGCAAAATCCCGGGGCCATTGGTTGCCATAGTCGGGGTAGTCCTGTGCAGTTGGGCCTTTTCATTCGGCACTTCCGGAATCTCGGTGTTGGGAGAGGTTGCCGGCGGTTTGCCCTCCTTCTCGATCCCGGACGTGCAGTGGAGCTGGACCTTGTTCAAACAACTGCTTCCCACGGCCCTGTCCATCTTCGTTGTCATTCTGGCACAAAGCGCCGCCACATCGCGGGCATACGCCTCAAGATATGATGAGACATTCAACGAAAACACGGACCTGATCGGACTGGGTCTTGCAAATTTCGGGGCTGCATTCATGGGAACATTTGTGGTCAATGGCAGCCCCACAAAGACTGAGATGGTCGCCAGCGCCGGAGGGCGCAGCCAGGTAGCGCAGCTGACAACAGTGGTAATAGTTCTGTTGGTTATCCTGTTTCTGACCAAGCCTTTAGCCTATCTTCCCACAGCAGCACTGTCGGCCATCGTTTTCCTGATCGGTCTCAAGCTGATCGACCTGCACGGAATGGCAACAATTTACAGGCAGGCCCGGTCCGAGTTCTGGGTTGCCACGGCAACTGCCACCGTGGTCGTTCTGGTTGGGGTCGAGCAAGGCGTCATTTTTGCCATGGTCTTGTCTCTGGTCGACCACACGCGCAGGGGATATCACCCAAAGAATTCGGTAGTATTGCGCACCGAGTCCGGTGGCTGGCGTTCAAAGGGATTGGAAGCGCCAAACCAGTTCGAACCCGGTCTGGTAATCTACCGGTTTTCACACGGTATGTACTACGCGAACATGCAGATTTTCACCGAGGAAGTGACAACAATCGTTCAGAACGCAGACGGCAAACTGACATGGTTCTGCATCGACGCCTCGGCAATTGACGTTGTCGATTTCACAGCCGGGTTCACTTTGTGCAGTATCGCCAATTTCCTGCGATCCAAGAGGATACGGCTGGTTTTCACGCTGGTCGAGCCAGATGTGAAAGCCGAGCTGGATCGCTACGGCATCACAGAACTGATTGGTGAAACTGCGTTTTATGAAAACGGCAAAGCCCTGCTGGATGCCTATCACACGCGCCCAAATCCCATGTGACCGTTAATCACCTGTAGCTTCGCGCCCTGGACATCTTCCCGTTCCCCGGATTGAAAGAGTTGGTCGGATCGCAGCATTTGTAATGCGCCGCCAAATCGGGTTTGGCTTTGTACATGTGCCCCACATAGTGTTCGGCAGGATATTCCGCACCGCACTCGTCAAACAGGGCCAGCATTGCCGCCTTCAGCGCCCTCGGGTTAGCCCCTTTTTTGACGATCTGTTCTCCGCCATTCAGCGACACCAACCTGCCAATCTGGCACGTCTTGATCAGAACCACCTCGCGGTCATAATTTCCGGGCGGTGTCTACCCTTCGGCCAATCCGGTATTTGCGGCCTGCATGATGACGATCGTGTCGGCTGCGACGCAGGCTTACAGGAAAACGGTGAACATGATGAAAAAAACGGTGCCGTTTGCAGAAAGCCGGTAGACCGCACCACATGTTCGATAAACTCGTCGCCATCCAGCACTGGCAGAACATAAGAGAACACCACCGTGCCGAGGATCAGATAATCGAGCCCGGTAAAGGTGCTCTCCAACCCTGTCCAAAGCATCAGGTTGTTATCCAAAAGATGGGCCAGTCCACAAAAAGCCACGCCCACGCCAGTCAGAACCCATACCACTGGATAGCCAGTGAACAACTCCGAAGGGGTCCAACACAACCAGTTTGCCCGCAAAAAGGTTAGGTTTCCCTTGCGGTTCTTTCGAAAACCCGGCGTCAAATATCTTGACCGGGCGGTTCCAAAAGACCGCCGGGTTCTAACAATGCCCGCTCTGACAGCCATGGGTTAAGTTCTAGTGCCTCGGCAAGGGCAGCGCGCGCGTCGTCAAGGCGCTTCAGACCCAACAATGACAAGGCGCGACCGCTCAGCGCACCTATGTGGTTCGGCGACAACTCGATCGTGACATTCAGATCCTGCAAGGCAGCAGCGAAGTCTTGTCTGAGATAGTTCACAAACGCACGCTGATTGTAGCCTTCGGCGTAGTTCGGGCAGTAATCGACAAGCTGGTCAAGCTCTTCCAACGCGCCCAGTAAATCCCAAGCCTCCCGCCGTGCCATTCCCCGGTCCAGCAAGCCTTGCGCACGCGCATCCGGCGCGTCCGTCCAAAGCTCCCACATCTGGTTGGAAATGGCGCGCGCATCACTTTGCGATTCTGCCTTCCGAACCTGATTGATTAGCGCATCCACACCTTCTGAATGATCCGGAGCATCAGGGCAGGACTGGGCGTGCGCCGCACAAGACAAGGCAACAACAGAAAGAGCAAAGAGGAAAGCATGTGTCATGTACCAAGGATGGCTCGTAATCCTGATCCGTCAAGCCTGATGCTCGAACCCACCCAAACTGCCGGCTTCCTTAACCGCCTCCATCGCCACAAAGGTCGAGGTGCTGGCGACATGCGGCATGGATGAAATCTTTTCGGCCAGAACACGACGATACTCTGACATCGTGGCTGTGCGGACCTTCAACAAATAGTCGAAATTCGAAGCAATCATATGGGCTTGCTCGACCTCGGCAGTTTTTCGGACAGCCGCATTGAACTCGGCCAGTGCCTTTTCGCGGGTATCGGTCAGGCGCACTTCGACAAAGGCAACGTGGTCCAGCCCCAGTCTGATCGGATCCAGCATCGCCCGGTATCCTTTGATCACCCCGCTTGCTTCAAGCCGTTTCAGGCGCGCCTGTGTCGGTGATTTCGACAGACCAATTTCGCGCGCAAGATCGGCGACCGAAATGCGCCCATCCTCGGCCAGAATTCTCAGAATCGACCGGTCAAACCGGTCCAGGTCAGGAAAGTTCATTTGCGCTGCTCTCTGGCGAAATTTCAGGTGTTCCGCCTTCAATTATCGTAAACTCAGGCGATTGTCCTGAGTTTTCGCAGGTATATTGGCACAAAGACCGGAGGACTCATGTCTCATACCCTGCGTACATTAATCGACACCTCAACCTATGCTGACCAGTCGGCGATCCTTGAAACCCTGATCTCTCAGGCCAGCCTGAGCGCCACAGACCGCAGCGCCATCAGCGCCGCCGCCGCGCAGCTTGTGCGCGACATCCGCTCCAGCACGTCTCCGGGGTTGATGGAGGTGTTTCTTGCCGAATACGGCCTGTCCACCGACGAAGGCGTCGCCCTGATGTGCCTGGCCGAAGCGCTGTTGCGCGTGCCGGATGCCGACACGATTGACGCGTTGATTGAAGACAAAATTGCCCCTTCGGACTGGGGCAAGCATCTTGGGCACTCGTCTTCATCCTTGGTGAACGCCTCAACCTGGGCGCTGATGCTGACGGGCAAGGTTCTGGACGAAGGCAAGGCCTCGCCTGTTGGCGCCCTGCGCGGGGCCATCAAGCGATTGGGTGAACCGGTGATCCGTACCGCCGTGTCGCGTGCGATGAAGGAAATGGGGCGGCAATTCGTGTTAGGTGAGTCCATCAACGCCGCGATGGAGCGTGCGCGCGGGATGGAAAACAAGGGATATACCTACTCCTACGACATGCTGGGAGAGGCCGCGCGAACCGAGGCGGACGCCGCGCGATATCACCTGTCGTATTCACGCGCCATCTCGGTCATCGCCGAAGCCTGCACCCATGAGGATATCCGCGCCAACCCGGGAATTTCAGTCAAGTTGTCAGCCCTGCATCCCCGTTATGAACTGGCGCAGGAAAAGCGCGTGATGGATGAACTGGTTCCCCGACTGCGGGCGCTGGCCCTTTTGGCCAAGGCCGCTGGCATGGGGCTAAACGTCGACGCCGAAGAGGCGGATCGCCTGTCTTTGTCACTGCAGGTGATTGAGGCGGTGATGTCCGATCCGGCGCTGGCCGGCTGGGATGGGTTCGGCATCGTGGTTCAGGCTTATGGGCCACGCGCGTCGCTGGTTCTGGACACGCTCTATGACATGGCGGAACGCCACGATCGCAAGCTGATGGTCCGTCTGGTCAAAGGCGCCTATTGGGATACCGAGATCAAACGCGCGCAGGTCGAAGGTGTGGACGGCTTTCCCGTCTTCACCCACAAGGCGGTCACCGATGTGTCCTATATCGCCAATGCGCGCAAATTGCTGGGCATGACAGACCGGATCTATCCGCAATTCGCCACCCACAACGCCCATACAGTCAGCGCCATCCTGCACATGGCCGAAGGTCAGCCTTTTGAATTCCAGCGCCTGCATGGCATGGGCGAGACATTGCATCAGCTTGTGATGAACAGGCAGAAGACCCGCTGCCGCATTTATGCACCGGTTGGCGCGCATCGTGACCTGCTGGCCTACCTTGTGCGGCGTTTGCTGGAAAACGGAGCGAACTCATCCTTCGTCAACCAGATTGTCGACGATAACGTCCCGCCGGAAGTGGTTGCCGCAGATCCGTTTGTTACTGTTCAAACGCCTCCGCCCCCGCTGCCCACCGGCCCCGAACTGTTCCAGCCGGATCGCCCCAATTCCAAGGGCTTCGATCTGCACCACACCCCGACGCTGGACAAGGTTGACGCAGCGCGGGACCAGTTCCGCGCGTATCACTGGTATGCACGGCCCTTGCTGGCTGACGCTGCCAAACCCCAGGCGGATGAGCAGGTAATCAACCCGGCGAATCCTCCCGACAAGCCGGGCGCGGTGGCTCCGGCGAGTGAAGCAGATGTGGAACTGGCGCTGGCTTCGGCAAAGCCATGGCAGGCCCCGGCAGTCGAACGTGCCCGTATCCTGAACTCTGCCGCCGATCTTTATGAAACACATTACGGCGAGTTGTTCGCCCTGCTGGCGCGTGAGGCTGGCAAGTCGCTGCCCGACGCGGTGGCGGAACTGCGTGAGGCGGTGGATTTCCTGCGTTACTACGCCGCCAACATTCCTGATGCCGAGCCCGCTGGCATATTTACCTGCATCAGCCCGTGGAACTTCCCGCTGGCGATTTTTTCCGGGCAGATTTCGGCTGCTTTGGCGACCGGGAACGCCGTTTTGGCCAAGCCTGCGCCGCAGACACCCCTGATCGCGCACCGCGCCATTCAATTGCTGCATGAGGCTGGTGTGCCGCGCGACGCGCTGCAATTGCTGCCGGGTGGTCCGGCCGTGGGCGCGGCGCTGACATCGGATGCGCGCGTCTCGGGCGTGGCCTTCACCGGTTCAACGGCAACCGCTCTCAGGATACGGTCGGCAATGGCTGGGTCCATGCGCCCCGGCACCCCGCTGATCGCGGAAACCGGCGGCCTGAACGCCATGATCGTTGACAGCACTGCACTTCCGGAACAGGCTGTGCAATCGATCATTGAAAGTGCCTTTCAATCCGCAGGCCAGCGGTGTTCGGCACTGCGATGCCTGTACCTGCAACAGGATATCGCAGATGACGTGCTGACCATGCTCAAAGGGGCAATGGATGCCCTGCGCATCGGGGACCCCTGGCTGATCTCTACCGATTGCGGCCCGGTGATCGACGCGCAGGCCCGGCAGGTCATCGCCGATCACGTCGCTACGGCACGGGCCGAAGGACGCGTTCTGAAAGAGCTGCCGCTGCCGCCCGAAGGCATCTTTGTTGCCCCAACGTTGATCGAAATCTCGGGCATTGCCGCGCTGAAGCGTGAGATTTTTGGCCCCGTGTTGCACGTGGTAAGATTCAAAGCGCAGGAGATCGACAAGGTCATCGCGGATATCAACGCAACCGGATACGGGCTGACCTTTGGCCTGCAAACCCGGATCGACGACCGGGTGCAGCATGTGACCGAAGCTATCCATGCCGGAAACATCTATGTAAACCGCAATCAGATCGGTGCCATCGTTGGCTCCCAACCTTTTGGCGGTGAAGGGCTGTCAGGCACCGGTCCGAAGGCGGGCGGCCCGAATTACATGGCCCGGTTCTGTGCACCGGATCGGCAAACCACGACAGAAACCTGGGAGCATTTGGGAGACCTACCTGCTCCTCAGGGCCAGCCTGCCCCAATCCGGACCCGTTCTCTGCCCGGCCCAACCGGAGAATCGAACCGGCTGAGCGAATATCCCCGCCCGCCTCTTCTGTGCATGGGGCCGGGGGAAACGGCAGCGCGCGCGCAGGCTGACGCCGTACTGGCGCTGGGTGGCACGGCCATTCAGGCAACCGGAATGCTTGACCTTCACCGGTTGGAGAACCTGACCGGTATCTCGGGTGTCCTTTGGTGGGGCGACGCTGAAACCGCGCAGCAGATCGAACAGCACCTGGCCCGCCGGAACGGTCCCATTGTGCCCCTGATTCCGGGCAGACCCGACCGCGCGCGTGTGCTGGGTGAACGCCATGTGTGTGTCGATACGACCGCAGCCGGTGGAAACGCTGCGTTGTTGGGAGGTGCGGCATAAGCTTGCCTTGACGCTGGGCGCGCAAAAGCCCAGCGTCACCTCATGTTTCCGATCCGCGACCATAACCCCTCAGGGCGCACGCCTTATGTTGTCTACGCCTTATTGGCGGCCAACATCCTGATCTTCCTCAGCTATGTGGGGATCATGAATGATGCGCCACTTATCAACCGGCTGTTCTTCGACTATGCCATCATCCCGGCGCGGGTCAGTGATGGGGTTGGTCTGGAAACCCTTGTGACATCCATGTTCCTGCATGGGGGATGGATGCATCTGGCCGGGAACATGCTGTTCTTATGGATATTCGGCGACAATCTGGAAGATGAAATGGGCCATCTGCCCTTTTTGCTGTTCTATCTGGTCGCAGGTATCGGCGCAGGTCTGATCCATGTGGTTACAGGGCCGGACTCTCAGGTGCCTACCGTCGGCGCCTCGGGCGCGATTGCAGGTGTCATGGGTGGATACCTGCTGCTGTTTCCCAAGGCGCGTGTGGATATTCTGCTGATCCTGGTTGTCTATTTCAGGGTCTTTACCATCCCCGCTTTCATCATGCTGGGCGTATGGCTGGCGATTCAGTTCTTTGGCAGCGTCACCAGCAACCCGGACGAAGGCGGTATCGCCTATTGGGCCCATACCGGCGGGTTTGCCGTGGGCCTGCTCCTATGCGTGCCATTGTGGCTGCGGCGCGGTGGCGTGCAGTTTTGGAACCGCACGCACGGGCACCCGCCCCACCCAGAGGCAACGTACAAGCTGTCGCAGTCACGTATTCCGCGCGTTCCGCGTCGATAAAGCTGGGCTAAGAGGCGATCAGCCCCGGATGACTTTGGCGAATTGATCAAAGATCGGTTCATTCGAACAGATCACTTCACCATCTTCTAGCGCGTTGCCCTCGAGGTTCAGGGCCTGTACGAAGCCGCCCGCCTCTTTCACGATGATGATACCGGCGGCAACATCCCACGCGTTCAGGCGGCGTTCCCAGAAACCTTCGTACCGACCCGCGGCCACATATGCCATGTCAAGCGCCGCAGCACCCCAACGGCGCACACCGGCGCAAGCGGGCATCAGACGCGCCAGATCCTGCAGGGTTGCAGGCAGGTCAGAACGACCCCCAAAGGGCAGGCCGGTTGCAAAGATCGATTCAATCATGCGGTGACGCCCCGACACACGAATTCGGGTGTCGTTCATCCACGCACCTTCGCCTTTTTCAGCAAAGAACATCTCATCCTTGGCAGCATCATAGATCACGCCAGCAACGATCTTGCCCTTATGTTCCAGTGCAATCGAAATTGCCCAATGCGGCAGGCCATGTAGAAAATTGGTGGTGCCGTCCAGCGGATCGACGATCCAGCGGCGGGTCGGGTCTTCTCCGTCGATGGAACCGCCCTCTTCGGCCAGCCAGCCATAGGTCGGGCGTGCGCCCAGCAATTCGTCCTTCAGGATGGCCTCGGCCGCGATGTCGGCCTTGGAGACAAAGTCGCCCGCGCCTTTCATCGACACCTGCAGATTCTCGACTTCACGAAAGTCCTTGACCAAAGAACGCCCCGCCTTGCGCGCGGCCTTGATCATGATGTTGAGATTTGCACTGCCAACCATTGTAAAAGGGCTCCTGTCCGGTCAAACCGCGCGTATACTGCCGCAAGGCTTCCTTGCCAAGAGGAATGATACGCATAACAGACCCGCAGAAAACGCCTCTACCGGGATTGCAGCTTGTGCGCCTCTTCGCGGGCCAGTTTCACCAGTTCCTGCACGTAGGGTTTATCCAGATCATCTGATCGGACCGCTGCGTAAAGGCGACGCGTGATCCCCTCTTTGGTCAGGGGCCGGGTCACATAGTCCGAGTTGTATTTGACCTCGCGCACGACCCAATCCGGCAGAACCGAGATGCCTCGGTTTGATGCCACCAGAAGCAGGATCACAGCTGTCAGTTCCACCTGCCTGATCGAGGCAGGTTCGACCCGTGCAGGGATCAACAATTGGCTGAACACATCCAGACGTGTGCGTTCCACCGGGTAGGTGATCAGGGTCTGGCCTCGGAAATCCTCAGCCTCGATATAGGCTTTTTCCGCCAGTGGATGGGCTGATGCAGCGACAAAGACGGGGTTGTAGTCAAACAGTTCCACAAACTCGACACCCGGCAGATCTTCGGGATCGGATGAGACCACCAGATCAACCTCTTCCTTCTGCAAGGCTGGAAGGGCGTCGAAGGCCAGACCGGGTCGAATATCTACATCCACATCGCCCCAGGATTTCCTGAAGGATTCGAGAACCGGAAACAGCCATTCGAAACACGCGTGACATTCGATGGCGATATGCATCCGTCCGGTACGCCCGTCCCGCAGCGATGAAAACTCATTCTGTGCCGCCTCGACCTGCGGCAGGATCTGCTCGGCCAACCGCAGCAGACGCAAACCGGCGGCTGACAGCTTCATCGGCTTTGAACGTCGCAGAAACAGCTCGACCCCGGCCTGATCCTCCAACCCTTTGACCTGATGACTCAATGCGGATTGGGTGATGTTCAATTGGTCGGCAGCGCGTGCCAACCCACCACATTCATGGATCGCCTTGATGGTTCGCAGGTGCCGGAATTCAATGTGCATCTCAAGTATCGTTCATGTTGTTGTTGAATAATATGAGTTTGTCTCACAATGCCTGTCATGGCACAAGATAGTCAGTTGATCCAGTGAGGCAGCCATGTCCAAACCCGAAATTTCATTCGAGTTCTTTCCGCCCAAAACTCTGGAGGCTTCTTTCCGCCTTTGGGATACGGTCCAGACATTGGCACCGCTGGAGCCCCGTTTTGTTTCCGTCACCTACGGTGCAGGCGGTACGACCCGGGAACTGACGCGCGACGCGGTCGCAACCCTGCATAAATCCTCTGGTTTGAACGTCGCTGCGCATCTGACCTGTGTTGACGCTTCGCGGCAGGAAACGCTGGAGATCGCCGACACATTCGCACGTGCGGGCGTGCAGGACATCGTGGCCCTGCGGGGCGACCCGCCAAAAGGGCATGATCGGTTCGTACCGCACCCCGAAGGCTTTAACAGTTCGATTGAGTTGATTGAGGCGCTGGCTGAAACCGAAATGTTCAGCATCCGTGTCGGGGCTTATCCTGACAAGCACCCTGAAGCCGCCGACATGTCAGCAGACGTGGATTGGCTGAAGGCCAAACTTGACGCGGGCGCTGACGAAGCGCTGACGCAATTCTTTTTCGAGGCCGAAACCTTCTTTCGTTTCCGTGATGCCTGCGCCAAGGCAGGTATCAATAAACCGATCGTTCCGGGCATTCTGCCGATAGAAAACTGGGCAGGTGCGCGCAAGTTCGCCAAAAGCTGTGGCACACATATTCCCGATTGGGTCGAACAAGCCTTTGAAAAGGCCGTGCGCGACGGGCGTGAGGATCTGCTGGCAACTGCGATCTGCACCGAGTTGTGCTCGGACCTGATCGAAGGTGGCGTGGACAAGCTGCATTTCTATACCCTGAACCGCCCGGAATTGACGCGCGATGTGTGCTTTGCCCTTGGGATCACGCCGCAGGTCGATCTTCAAAACGTCGCCTGACAACTGAAAAATCCAATGATTCGCCCGGGTTACTAACTTGTCCGGGCGTTTTCCTTTTCTTGTGCGTGACCTGTATCACAGTTACATCCGTGAATTCACGCCTTTGCGGAACAATGGATTCTTCGCATCGCGATTGTTGTCAGCTTCCCTCTCAATCAACAGTGAAATTTGACAAAACCATGCCCTCGGCAACACTAGGGGTGTGTAGTTTTTAATGAGTGTTTTGAGTATGGAACCTGTCGATAAGGTCAGGGCACGCACGGATGCCCTGGCAGATCTGGGCCTGAACCCGTCTGCCAATTCCAGTGAAATACGAGAGGCGTGGCGTCACATCGCCTTTCACACGCATCCTGATCACAAGGAAGGCGACAGTTCCGGGTTTTCACGCGCCAAGGCAGCCTATGATTTTCTGCGCAAAGAAGGGCTGGCGACAAAGGGCGGTGCCGCTGCTGGCCCGCCACAACCACGTCGGGCACGGTTGAAGAAACGAATCATCGAGCTTCCGCAGGAGGATATTGCCGCATGCGAGGCGATGCTGAATCCCGGGCAGGCGCTGTCGCATATGAACAGTCAGACTGGTATTCAACCCAAATGCGGCAGCGATGTTGCTGACCATGTTCCCGACGCGGTCGGATGCTATGGGCGGCACCTGACTTACTTTGTCACGACTCCGGTCAATCAGGGCGCAAATCGTGTGGCTTTGCCAACGACCGTTCTGACCAGTGCGCGGCACACCACAGCGGAAATCCTGAGCTTTCAGTCCAGCGACACGGGCGCCGGGGAGGTTGTCATTCCCGATACGATCCGCGAACGCAAATTTCCGGGTGCCAAGAGCGTCAGGATCCGGTTTGACGCCGACCAGACGATACGGGATCAGTTCTGGCTTGCTGGCTGAACGAAAAAGCCCGGCTGGGTAAGCCGGGCTTTGTGCAATTTTGGCCGGGTCAGTTTTTCACCGGACCTTCCGAGGTAAATTTCGGGATCACGCTGGTCGAGGCGTCAGACGGCTCGATACCCGGCCAGTTGCCTTCAGCAAGGTTGATGTTGCCCGGAATGTCTTCTTCGAAGAACCCGACGACCACATCCGTGATGTTGAGATACAGCTTGTCGTCAACGATCCGCCACAAGTTCGGGTTTGCCGGAACCTTGCCACCGCGCGACACGCCATAGGCGCAGTGCCCATCATATTGCGGCGCATAATAGGCCGGGTTTTCCAGAAATTTGTCGCGGTTTTCCTCGGACGAGAATGCCCAGGTTGCACCATTGTATTCGGCAGTAATGCTGGCATTGCCACGCACGCCTTCGTGCTGTGGCTGACCTACCGGTACCTGATCCAGGTTGCGATAGGCGACAACATCATACCCCGAGACGGCAAACCCTGTGCCGTCAATATATTGCGGCCCGGCAAATGCCGGAACGGCCAGGGCCATGGCCGCAGCAAAGGTCAAAGCAAAGCGTTTCATGTAGTTTATCCTTTTCGTTCCAGCGGTATCGGTGACGCCGTGATGGCAGGTCTGGCAAAACAATATGCGATTCCCATTCTGTTCGTAGCCCTCCTCGCGCCGCTGTGACCCCTCTCGAGCAAACGTGAGAGTTTGGTCGCGGATTATTACAAATTATGCCGGAAAAGCTGGGTTGGACTCGGCGGATTGCAACACTACCTGTAAGACTGCACCGAACGCGGCCCGGACAAAGGCATGAAAGGCAAGAAATGAGCGACCAATCTTCGTATACCCCACCAGCAGTCTGGACATGGGATAGTGAAAGTGGCGGACAGTTCGCCAACATTAACCGACCTATTGCCGGCGCAACCTATGACAAGGACTTGCCGGTTGGACGTCACCCATTGCAGTTGTATTCCCTTGCCACGCCCAACGGTGTCAAAGTCACGGTAATGCTGGAAGAGTTGCTGGCATTGGGTCACGAAGGCGCTGAATACAACGCCTGGCTGATCAACATCGGCGATGGCGACCAGTTCGGTTCAGGGTTTGTCGAGGCCAACCCAAACTCGAAAATTCCGGCCCTTTGGGATCGCTCTGGCGACAAGCCGGTTCGGGTGTTTGAAAGTGCCTCAATCCTGTTTCATCTGGCTGAGAAGTTCGGAGAGTTTCTGCCCGCGTCCGGGCCGGAACGGACCGAAGTCATGAACTGGATATTCTGGCAAATGGGCAGCGCCCCTTATCTGGGTGGCGGGTTTGGCCATTTCTACGCTTACGCGCCTGAAAAGTGGGAATACCCGATCAACCGCTTTGCGATGGAGGCAAAACGCCAGTTGGACGTTCTGGACAGGGAACTGGCGAACAAGACCTATATCGCGGGCGAGGAATATACCATTGCCGACATGGCGATCTGGCCGTGGTACGGTCAACTGGTTCTGGGCCGACTGTATAGCGCGGCAGAGTTCCTTGACGCAGAATCCTACAAGAACGTGGTGCGCTGGGCCAAGGCGATAGACGCGCGGCCTGCGGTTCAGCGTGGCCGTATGGTCAACCGCGCCTTTGGCGAGCCGCACACACAGCTTCACGAGCGTCACGACGCCAGCGATTTCGAAACACGTACGCAGGACAAACTGGACGCTGCTGCGGAATAGCAGCGTCCCATCCTGGTGGCACGCGGCGCAACATGCGCCGCGTGTTTGCGTTTTGGTCGTTATTTCAGAATTGGCGGTTTCGCGGGATTGCTGCCCGGAACCTCGCGCACCAGATCTGCAACCTGCGGTTCGGGCAGGTCAAAGCGAAGCCCGGTCTTCGCCAACAGCGCGGCAGCGACGTCATCTGTGGCAAAGAACCCGACATCCATCGCCCCCGCCTCGATCCCGGAAAACGTCAGCGCCTCCGAAGCTGCTTTGGCCAGGGCGGGCTCGGCCCCTTCGATTGCACCGACAAACCCCAGCAAATGACCCTGAGCGCCCGCCTCGGATTTCGTGGCGACCAGATAGGCTGCACTGGCAAGCCCGCCAGCAGTTGCCAGCTTTGCATCAAGGGCGGTCAACAGGCTGTCCGGCAAACCGGCGGGAGGCATGAACTCGGCCAGCTTTTCCTCGACCTCTTCCGGGCCAAGCTGCAACGTTTCGGCCAGCCAGCCCAAGGCCTCGGCAGGCACCAGCATGGATGATGGAGCAGTTTCCAGGTTCAGGCCCAGCCCGATACCCTGACCCGCCAGCATCCCCGACAACACGCGCCCCGACAGCGCAACATAAGGCACGGGCCGCCCGGCAAACCGCGCCAATCGTTCCTCGCGGTCGAAAGCCAACACAAAGCGCCCATCGGCCACATCGAACACTTCGGGCGAGATGTTTTCGCCCACCGCTTCCTCGGTCAGCATCAAAAACAGCTCGCTATCTGCAAGCCGTTCAAAAAACCGCAGACGGGTGGCATCGTTCTGCGGATCTGCCAGCATCGTGGCATGCGCCGTGTCCAACGCTGTGGTTTCAGTCATTCAGCACCTCTTGAACCCGCGCGCGCAGAACCGGCAGCAGTTCTGCCTCGAACCACGGGTTTTTCTTTACCCATGCCGTATTCCGCCAGGACGGATGAGGCAAGGCAAAGACCCGCGGCGCATGGTCCTGCCAGTTCCGAACGGTATCTGTCACCGACCCGCGCGCGCCCAGATGATATTTATGCGCATGACCGCCGACCAACACCGTCAACGGCACCTGCCCCAGTTCCTGCATCACCCTGTCATGCCAGGTATTGCCGCATATCACGGGCGGAGGAAGGTCCGCACCGCGGGCATCATAGCCGGGGAAACAGAATGCCATGGGCACAATCGACACGAGGTCACGATCATAAAAAACAGGTTCATTGACCCCAAGCCAGTGGCGCAGCCTGTCGCCTGACGGGTCAGTAAAGGGCTGCCCCGACTCGTGCACGCGCGCACCCGGTGCCTGCCCTGCGATCAGGATGGGTGTTCCGCGCCGAAACCAAACCACCGGGCGGGGTTCATGAGCAGTTTTGGTTTGCGTAAAGGACGCAGCGCACAGGCGGCACGCGCGGATTTCGCCATCTAGATTTTCCATCTGGTTGCGTAACCTCCCAAAGCTGTTTTGCAAAGATCAGGTGTGAAACCACATAATAAAGGTGCGGCAGATTACCAGAAGTGCAGCGGAATTGCCGACAACCGATCAGTTGTTTGCGGGTTTGGCAGCAACGCATTGAACATTTGTTTCGTAATTCGACATAATGTAGCCAACATGGATTGGTAAAAACCATCCTTTCTGACCGCCTGAAAGCGCGGCGACACAACGGAAACGAGCAGCAGGCCCCGAATGCTAGAGTTCGACAATGTCAGCAAGTCCTTCTGGACCGGGACGCGCCGCAAGGTGATCCTGGACAGGGTCTCGTTCCGTGTCGAACTGGGTACGTCGCTGGGCGTTCTGGCCCCGAATGGTACTGGCAAAACCACACTGATCAACATGATGGCCGGTCTGGAAAAGCCCGACGAAGGTGTGATCCGCCGCGAATGCCGGGTCTCTTTTCCCATGGGTTTTACCGGGGGTGTAACCGGCAAGTTGTCAGCGCTTGAGAACGCGCGATACATCGCCAAGATTTACGGCATGGACCCGGACTATGTTGAGGCGTATTGCAAATGGCTCTGCGGCTTGGGTGAATATTTCGAACAGCCGTTGTCCACCTATTCTTCGGGGATGCGATCACGATTCACGTTTTCTTTGATGCTGGCGCTGGATTTCGACATGTATCTTGTCGATGAAGGGATGCCAGCATCTACCGATGTTGAATTCAACGAAAAGGCAGGGGCGATCCTGAAGGAAAGGTTGCGCACTACGACTTTGGTGATCGTGTCGCACAGCCCGACTGTATTGGAGAAATTCGCTCAGCAAGCCGCCGTTCTGCTGGACGGGCAATTGTACATGTTTGACTCCTTGGAAGAGGCAAAGCAGCTATATGACTACGAAACCCAAGGTTAGAAAGTACAACTGGCGCAACAATCGTCAGGTGGAAGATTCGGCCGAGGCGCGTGCGGATGCAATCTCTCGCATACGGGGCGCGACGCAAGGCCAGGCACCAGCGGCCGAGGCTCAGCCAGGCACGCAAATTGACGACATCAAGCGCGAAGGCCTGACAGGCCGCCAGTTGCGCATCGCGCGAAAACTGGCGCAGAAACACGGACTGGCAGCAACATCGGACTATGATGCGGTGCGCTTGCTGCGCAAGAAAGGCATTGATCCGTTTCAGCGCACGAACCTTCTTGATCTTGCCGCGGCAAAGCCCTCGGCACAGGGCGACAGTTCGAAGGTCAAAGACAAGATCAGCATTCAGTTGCCGCAATCCATTGGCGCAAGCACACCGAACCTTCCGGGACCCGAGCTCAGCCCGGCTGAGCGGCGCAACCTTGAAATCGGTCAGATTCAGAAGGACATCGCGCGTCGACGCAGGCGTAAGCTGTTTGGCCTTTTCGCACGTTTGGCCGCTTTTGTGTTCCTGCCGACTTTTGTTGTGGGGTTCTATTTCTATCGCATCGCCACCCCGATGTATGCCAGCGATTCCGAGTTTCTGATCCTGCAAGCCGATGGCGGGCCAGGCTCTATCGGCGGGCTGCTTGCCGGGACGCAATTCGCCACCACGCAGGATTCCATCTCGGTTCAGTCTTTCCTGGAGTCGAAAGAGGCTTTGTTGCTGCTGGATCGGGACGCAGGGTTTTCCGATGTCTTCAGGCAGGAAAAGATTGATCCGATTCAAAGGCTATCACCCGACGCCACGCTGGAAGACGCATACAAGCTGTTCAAACGCATGATCACCATCGGGTATGACCCAACCGAAGGGGTCATTCGGATGGAGGTTGTAGCACCGGACGCACAGACCTCGACCGAGTTCTCGGAGCGTTTGATCTCTTACGCCGAAGATCGGGTGAATGCCCTGTCCGGCAAGAAGCGCGAAGACCAGATGCGCGATGCATTGGAAAGCTTTGAAGCGGCGCAGGAGGCGCGGCGGCAGGCGCAGGAGGAATTGATCGAGCTTCAGCTTCAAGGGGCGGTGCTGGACCCCGAGAATGTCATTGCCAGCCTGCGCGCCCGCATCAACGAGATCGAGATATTGGTGCAGGACAAAGAGCTTGAACTTGCCGCCCTGCAGGACAACCTGCGCCCGAACAAAGCCAAGGTTGACGGTGTCAAGGCTGACATTGCCCGGCTTGAAAAGGTGCTGGAACAACTGAATGCCGAGATGCAGGATGCTTCCGATGGCGAAAATTCGCTGGCGCGGTTGAGCGTGCGCATCCAGATCGCTCAAGCGGATCTGGCGGCGCGGGACATGATGCTGCAAACGGCAATGCAGCAAATGGAATCGACCCGATCCGAAGCCAATCGGCAGGTGCGTTATCTGACCGTCTCGGTGAACCCGATCCCCAGTCAGGAACCCAGCTATCCGCGCAAGTTCGAAAATACGATTTTGGCATTCCTGTTGTTTGCTGGTATCTACCTCATGATCTCGCTTACCGCGTCGGTCCTTCGTGAACAGGTATCCTCATAAGACTCATGAAACATGTAAAAATCTCCGACCTGACAGTCGGCAACGACCTTCCGCTGACCATCATTGCAGGCCCCTGCCAGCTTGAAACGGCAGACCACGCGCAGATGATTGCTGGCAAGATGAAAGAGGCCTGCGACGCAGCCGGTGCGCAATATGTCTTCAAAGCATCTTATGACAAGGCAAACCGGACCTCGCTGTCCGGCAAGCGCGGCATGGGCATTGATGCGGGGTTGCAGGTTCTGGATAGCATCCGCAAATCGATGGGCATTCCGGTCCTGACCGATGTTCATACCGAAGCGCAGTGCGCCATCGCCGCCGAGGCGGTAGACGTCCTGCAAATCCCGGCGTTTTTGTGCCGCCAGACGGATATGCTGCTCGCTGCGGGCAATACCGGCGCAGTGGTCAATGTAAAAAAGGGTCAGTTTCTCGCGCCGTGGGAGATGCCCAATATCGTGTCCAAGATCGAAAGCACGGGGAATCATAATATCTTGCTGACCGAACGTGGCACTTCGTTCGGCTATAACACGCTGGTGGCTGATATGCGGTCCCTGCCGCAAATGGCCCAAACCGGTTATCCGGTGGTGATGGATGCGACCCATTCCGTGCAGCAACCGGGTGGAAAAGGTGGCTCCTCGGGCGGGCAACGCGAATTTGCTCCGGTCATGGCGCGCGCCGCCGTGTCGCTGGGTATTGGCGCGGTGTTCATTGAAACACACCAAGATCCGGACAATGCCCCTTCGGATGGGCCCAACATGATTCCGTTGGATCAGATGCCCCAACTCATTGACACTTTGATGCGCTTCGATGCGCTGGCCAAAGCTGATCCTATTCAGATTTAACGATTGAGACTTGTTATGACCAAACCGATTCCCGAGGTAACACCAAACACCTGGAGCTTTCTCCGCAACGCAATGATCAAACCCACCGGGTTTCGCGAATACGACGCCCGATGGAAGTATCCGGAAGAGATTAACCTGCCGGGCATGACGGCGCTTGGCCTAGGACTTGGCACGCAAATGCGCAGGCGCGGGATCGAGCCCGTGATCGCTGTAGGAAACGATTACCGTGACTATTCACTGGCGATCAAAAACGCCCTGATCCTGGGTTTGATACAGGCCGGTATCCGCGTGAAAGACATTGGCCCTGCGCTTAGCCCGATGGCCTATTTCGCACAGTTTCACCTGGATGTACCGGCCGTGGCGATGGTTACGGCCAGCCACAATCCAAACGGCTGGACTGGGGTCAAAATGGGCTTTGACCGCCCTTTGACACACGGCCCCGACGAGATGTCTGAATTGCGCGACATCGTTCTGAATGGCGAAGGTCAGACGCATGCGGGTGGATCTTGGGAATTCGTCGAGGGCGTGAAAGAAGCGTATATCGACGACCTCGTCGGCGATTTCAAAGTGTCCCGCCCGCTAAAGGTTGTCTGCGCAACCGGAAACGGCACCGCTTCGGCCTTTGCGCCCGAAATCTTCGAACGGATGGGGGTTGAGGTCGTCCCCAGCCATAACCGGCTGGATTACACTTTCCCGAATTACAACCCGAACCCCGAAGCGATGGAAATGCTGCATGACATGGCGGCAACGGTAAAATCCAGCGGTGCCGATCTGGCACTTGGGTTTGACGGTGACGGTGATCGTTGCGGCGTCGTCGATGATGAAGGTGAAGAAATCTTTGCCGACAAGGTGGGCGTGATCATGGCCCGCGATCTGGCCAAGCTGCACCCCGGATCGACCTTTGTCGCAGATGTGAAATCTACTGGCCTGTTTGCCAGCGATCCCGAGCTACAGGCCCTTGGCGTCAAGGCAGATTACTGGAAAACCGGCCACAGCCACATGAAACGGCGCGTCAAAGAAATCGGTGCGCTGGCTGGGTTTGAAAAGTCGGGCCATTACTTTCTGGCCGAGCCGGTCGGGCGCGGTTATGACTGCGGAATGCGCGTCGCGGTCGAGATCTGTAAACTGATGGACCGCAACCCGGATCAAAGCATGTCCGACCTGCGCAAAGCTCTGCCCAAGACCTGGTCGACGCCCACCATGTCACCCTATGCAGCAGATACCGAAAAATACGATATCCTGCAGCGACTGGTCGACAAGCTGGTTGCCAAAAGCGAAGCTAATGAGACATTTGCTGGCCGCGCGATCAAGGAGGTCGTTACGGTGAACGGCGCACGTGTGATTCTGGACAATGGCAGCTGGGGGCTGGTGCGGGCTTCATCCAACACACCCAATCTGGTGGTCGTGTGTGAAAGCAGCGAAAGCGAAGCTGAGATGCGTGCGATCTTTGCCGATATCGATGCGGTGATCCGAACCGAACCCAGTGTTGGCGATTACGACCAGACCATCTGAAGAAAAATGCTTGGGACATATCTGATTGCCCCAAGCGCAACACTTGCTCAGTTGCCGCCAAACAGTTTGAGCAGCCCTTTCTTCGCCTCTTCTTCAAGCTTGTTCTTGAGCGCATCTTCGATCTGATCGCTGTCCGTGATGGTGGTGTCCAGCTCGTTTCCAACCTTCTCGAAAACTTTCTGTTTCGCGTCGTTTTCCAGCTCTTTAACCTTCACATCTGCCGCCGCTTCGATGACCTTGGACAGGTCCGGCTTGATTGACGGGTTGCTCCACGGGCCAACGATGCGCACAGGCACCGAGATGCCCTGCCCCGAATTGGCACGCAAAGCTACAGGCGTGAACAGATAATCGATATTGCGCGCACCCAGCCCCACGACCCCCTGACCATCGGCGCGGTAATTCTTGAGCGACATAAGCAGATCGTTATTCGTCAATACACCCTGATCGATGATGAAGCTGGCCGACAGGCTGTTGAACACCGTTGTTCCGCCCGATCCGGTCCCCTGCCCCATAAGTCGATCCAGATCGAAACCGGATATTACCCCCGTCCCGACATCCAGATTTCCCTTCCCGCTGAGAGAGCGCATGATCTGATCCTCAGACTGACCGACACCCAGAAACTCAATGGTTCCTGCCGCGCTTCCCGACAGGCGTTCGACACCGGCCAACGTTGACAATGCCTGTTTCAGATCAATCTCACTTGCCGTCACCTTGCCGCCCACGGACAGGCCATTGCGATTGTTGGCAACCACCTGCCCGTTCAACTGACCCGAAAACAACGTCGCCGGATGCATCGCAAGAACCGCCCGCGCGTGATCCAGTGTCAGCGTCAGGTCACTTTTCCCAAACGTCATGCCGGGAACTGCGATTGAGTTGGCCGTCAGGCGAATATTGCCATTCGCCAAAGCCAACGCGGATGCGTCGATTGGGTCTTTTGACCAGCCCTCTTGAACTGGTGAGGCAGATTGAGACGCGCCACCCAGCCCAGCGCCGGTTTCAGATATCTTCGACAGGTCCAGATCGCCCGCATCCAGGCGTGCGACGATCTGAGGGGGATCGGAAATGGTGATATCCGCCTCTCCGACAAACCGGTTGCCATCCAACTGCGCTGTCATATTTCGCAGGGAAATCCGACCGTCCCGCGTATAGGTCATTTGCGAAGAGATATCGGCAACGTTACCCAATCCCGACGGCACAGCCACGCCCGCCTGACCGAAGGCCGCCAGCATCTTTTCTGTATCTTGGGTGATGATCTTTGTGGTTCCGTCCATCTCTCCGGCCAGATTGACGTGGCCGTCAAAGCCAATCTTACCACCCGGTGCAGTCAGGACCAATTCAAGCGCGGTTACGAACCCTGCGGCAAAGCCTGGCAAGTCCGGAATCTTCAAATCAACCTGAACAGCACCTCCGGGTACAGGCATTGATGCCTCCATTACCATCGGTGCAGTGACCTGAGGCCAACTGGCCGACAAGGTTACATCAGGAAAGTCCATCTGCGTGGCACCGTCTTCCACATAGATCAGTCGCGCATTATTAAGCTGCAACTCTTCCAAAGTTACGGCCGACGATGCGCTGGCCGGAACCGTCCCTGCAGACGGTGTGGCAGTCGCGGTGGTCACAGGCACGCTCAGCTCCCAGTTTCCGCGCCCTTGCGAACGCTCCAGCCGCAGCACCGGGTTTTCCGCGAAAACGCGTTTGATCCGCAGATCCCCATTCAAAAGCGCAGCAGCATCCACGCCCACGGCAAGGCTATCAGCGCTCAGCATCGGCTCTGGCCCGGCCCAGCTGGCGTTCCCAAAACGCACGGGCCCGGTTTCCATCCCCAGCACCGGCCAGAACGACAGGCGCACGTCGCCGCTCAATCTCAGTTCGCGCCCGGTCTGGGCTTTGACCTGCTCAGCCAGAATCGCGCCAAGCTTGTCTCCGGGCATCAGCAAAAGCGCGCCAATTACCAGCGCAATCACTGCCACAACAATAAACAGGATGCGTATCAGCCATTTCATGATCTGCTCTCCGCCTTTTGGCTTGTCTTTGCCGCGATCATTCAAATCGCACGTCACATTTGCAAGAGGAAGCTTTCCCCACTATATGCCGCGCCATGACGACGAACCCGCCAAACCTCCGCCCCGACCTGGCTCCGGCCGCCCGGATCACCGAGACACCCCGTTCAAACCAGCCGACGATCGGCATGGTGTCGCTGGGCTGTCCAAAAGCTTTGGTCGACAGCGAACGCATTCTGACCCGGCTTCGTGCTGAAGGATACGGCATTTCGCCCGATTATGCCGGGGCCGATGCCGTCATTGTGAACACCTGCGGGTTCCTCGACAGCGCCAAGGCGGAATCGCTGGACGCAATCGGAGAGGCGCTGGTTGAAAACGGCAAGGTCATCGTCACCGGCTGTCTGGGGGCCGAACCGGATTACATCCGCGAGCACCACCCCCGCATCATGGCGGTCACCGGACCGCATCAGTACGAGCAGGTTCTGGATGCGGTTCACGCCGCCGTTCCCCCTGACCCTGACCCGTTCGTTGATCTGCTGCCCGCCAGCAGCGTTCGATTGACCCCCCGCCACTACAGTTATCTGAAGATCTCAGAGGGCTGTAACCACAAATGCAAGTTCTGCATCATCCCCGATATGCGAGGAAAACTGGCCAGCCGTCCGGCCCATGCGGTTCTGCGCGAGGCGGAAAAGCTGGTCGAAAACGGCGTGCGCGAACTGTTGGTGATCTCGCAGGATACTTCGGCCTATGGGCTGGACCGGAAATACGATGTGAACCCGTGGAAAGACCGCGAGGTGCGCAGCCACATCACCGATCTGGCCCGTGAACTAGGTCAGATGGATGCCTGGGTGCGGCTGCACTATGTCTATCCCTATCCACATGTGCGTGAGTTGATCCCCCTGATGGCGGATGCCGGGTCCAACATATTGCCGTATCTGGATATCCCGTTCCAGCACGCTCACCCGAATGTTCTGAAACGGATGGCCCGCCCCGCCGCAGCGGCCAAAACTCTGGACGAAATCCAAGCCTGGCGCGCAATCTGCCCCGATATCACCCTGCGTTCGACCTTTATCGTTGGCTATCCGGGTGAGTCCGAGGCCGAATTCCAAACCCTGCTGGACTGGATGGACGAGGCGCAACTGGATCGTGTCGGCTGTTTTCAATACGAAAACGTGGACGGTGCGCGCTCAAACGACCTTCCCGATCACGTCCCGGCCGAAGTCAAGCAAGAGCGGTGGGATCGCTTCATGGAAAAGGCTCAGGCCATTTCAGAAGCCAAGTTGCAGGCTAAAGTCGGACAAACGCTTCAAGTAATCGTCGACGAAGTGGATGACGAAGCCGCCACCTGCCGCACCAAATCGGACGCTCCCGAGATCGACGGCAACCTGTTCATTGACGAGGGCTTCGAAGGCCTCAAACCCGGCGATATCGTCACCGTCGAAGTGGACGAGGCAGGGGAATACGATCTGTGGGGGAAACCCGTTTAACGCCAGTAGCCTGCCCCATAGTGTTTTCGGGTCAATAGTTACGAAGTACAGCTCAGGTAGAAAAACCGCCATGAATGGCGGCGAAAATTCCTGAAAAAAGGTGCAGGCGGTCCGTAGTCAAACCGCCTGCGAAAAGCTTACTGAGAAACCGGGTTGCAGACGGTTTGACCTGCTTCGGTTGTTGCCAGTTCATAGCCTGCCGAGCAGCTGGCCGAGCCATACTTGTCATAGTCGGGTTGTACGTAAACAGGGGTCGGTTCTTCCTGCTGCGCACAAGCGGTCAGGACCAGGGCAAATGCGCCAACGGCTGCAAGTTTCAGTTTCATGTCCGTCAATCCTCTATTACTTTTCTGATATTGCCCAGCTTTTCGGGCCGCTTCCAGAGTACGGGCTGAACGGCAATCTGGCAACTAAAACGGTCACTTCCTTGTGAGGAAGAGCGATTCCATGCCAGTTCGAAGCCCAAACGATGATCCTTGCGGCATTACAGCTACCTTTTTGTCTGCATCGTCCTAAACTGTGTGACGTTTCAGCCAAATACGGAGAAGCCACATGTCAGACACACCCGTTATTGCCCAGAAAACCCCTTTTCCAGTCGAAGTTGCCGAAGGAAAAACCTATTTCTGGTGCGCGTGTGGAAAGTCGAACCGGCAACCCTTTTGCGATGGCTCACATAAAGACAGCGGGTTCGAACCGGTGAAATATACGACCGAGACCAGCAAAAAGGTTTTCTTTTGCGGGTGCAAACACAGTGCGAACGCGCCGATGTGCGATGGAACCCATAAAGACCTTTGATCAGCCCTTCAATCTGTTCAGTGTCTCTGAATTTGCACAGAAATCCGGGGCCGTTTCCGCTGGATTCTGCCGCTGAGCCAGCCAGTTGGCGCATTGCGCATCACAGCCCGAGGCGCGACAGCGCGTGACCAGCTCAGCGTATCCTTCGGGCGACAACCGCCCTTCGGCCATGGCTTCGCTCAGTGAAATTCCCATGCTGCGGGAAACAGAGCGCGTCAACCAAAAGTGCTTTTCGACCTCACCCAGAATATCCCGAGGCATCACGCGTCCTCCGCTTGCAAAGCTTTGATGGCCTTGAATCGACCGCGGTTCGGGCATGTGCACGGGGCATGATCAATCTGTTCGCGCCGTTCCAGCGACTCCGGACAGGTTCTGGCCCAGGTACAGCCGCGACACTGTTGCACGATCTCGGCCCAATCCTCATGTTTCAGTTGACCATCCCGATAGGCTGCGGCCAAGTCGGCTCCTGTGACCTGACCCATCCGCAGTACCAGACGAAGGTGGGCCATGATTTCACCGAGTCGTGGCATGGCGAACCTGACAGTTAAGGCATCAATTTGTGCAGTAACTCCTGGTTACGGCAGTATTCCGGTGTCCGCCCAGCGGTCGCCATTTTGTTGAGCAGATCCTGACAATGATCCGGGTTTGGACAATCGGTACATCGCAGAACTGCCTCGGAAATCTGGTCGAAAGACACCTTGCCACCAATGGCTGCTTCCTCAAGATCGATGTCCAGCATTCTGGCCATGTCGTCCACCAATCCGGCATGAAGCCTCAAGGACTCTCGGGTGGGCATGCTGTATCCTTTCCCTTTCGCGCTTTACGAAATCGTAGCGCATCCGGGGCGTCATACTTTGACACAGGTCAAAATTGGGCGCCGATGTGATCCAGATAGGCCCGGGTTGCATCCTGAACGCGGCGAAAGCGGTCCCCGCCCAGCTTTTTGCCTCCGTACCAGCGGGTGACGATGATCACGTGATTGTCCAGCCCTGCACGCTCGATCATCCGCAGGATTACCATACCGGCCCCGCTTTCCCCATCATCGGCCTTCAGTGCACCGGTCGGCAAAGAGGCGGCCCAGGTGTTATGTGTGGCCTTGGCATAGGATTTATCGGACTTCAGTTGATCCAGAACCGCGTCAACTTCCGCGCGCGACGCCACAGGCGCGCCAGATACCGCATATTTCGACCCGCGATCCGTCAAAATTACGCCAAGGCGCACAAGATCGGTCATTGCGTCAGCCCCAGTTGCGTGGCGGTTTCAAGCACGATGTGCACGCGCTGCGCGTTTGGTGGGTGGGTGCCCAGAAACCTGTCGCCAGGATCCGGAATCCGGTCAAAGAACTTCGCCCCAACCAGCGGGTTGTAGCCCGCATTATGTGTAATGATCGTTCCCATCTGGTCAGCTTCAAGTTCAAAAGCCTTCACATAAGCCTGAACACCAACCTGCGCGCCCACTTTCTGAGCCTCTTCTATGTCGGCGGCGTCACCCCCGCGCAGCTTTTCCGCCTTTCCAAACTCAGTGGCGCTTGCGCTGGCATTTTCGCTTTGCCGTGCGATGTGCCCCAGAACGTGATGGGCCGCCTCATGTCCCATGACAAAAGCCAGTTCGTCTGCGTTTTGCGTAGAACGGATCATCGCAACGGTAAAAATGATGGTAGGTTGCCGCTGGTCGTCCAATGTCTGAAAGGCATTGGCGGATGCGCGCGGATTCAGGTCAACGAGAATCTGGAAATCGCATTTCTGAGGCCTTGGTTGCTTCAAACACTGGCTGCGGGCCTCAGCCACGATGTTCTGGCTGACTTCGCGAAAGGTCTGGGCAACATCCTCAGAACCCGGCCCTTCACCCAGCCAGTCCGCGGCAGGCTGCAAGCGCAATGCACCTTCCGCACAGGCCGCAAGCAGCAGGGGAAACACCAAAACAAAGCGTCTGCGCATGTTACATCCTTCGGCTCGGTCTGACTGCGATTTCAACATAGTACCTGCCGCTCAGAGTGACTACACAATGCTTTGAAACGAACGTCTTGCATTGCGCGTCGACGGCTTGCACTCTGTCCTTATGTTTTCGATTGAGCATGAATTCGACTCGACGGTCATAACGCTTGTGGACGAAGGTGAAAAACCCTTGCAGGAAGATGTTGTGATCAACAATTTCGCCGAATGCGTCACGCTGGAACAGTTTGATCCGCGAACCGACCAGGTGCAAAAGATCACCTTGTCGCCCGAACAGGTCCGCGATCTGGCCGCAGCGCTGGACCTGCCCGAGGGTGTTTACCAGATCCGTGAAACGGAACCTTAGGACACATAGACAAACACCTTGTTGCGCGCGGTTTGCCCCTGCTTGAGTGTCAGTGTCGAAGGGGCAACGCGAAGGCACCTCGCAAGGATCGCCTGAACCGCATGGTTGGCTTTGCCACTGTCAGGCGGAGCCGTGACAAATACCATGATCTGCCCGCCTTCCACGATCACCCGGTCGCGCGCGGCCTTAGGTGTTACTTTCAAGTGAAACACTGCCCCGGCGTGCGCCTGCGCGCTGAGATCCGGCAGATCTCGCAGTTTGGGTTTCGCCATTGTCGCCCCTTCCCTCAATAGTCTTGCATGATGGGCGGTGGGATGAAATTGATCCACGCGATCCGTCGCCGCGCCCTTGAAACCCTCGGCATGCCGACCAAGATACAGAGACGTGATGTAAAGGAAGTTAACATATGTCCATGAAAAACCCCGCTGCTCTGGAGTTTTTGCAGTCGCGCCGGTCCCGACCCGCCAAGACACTGGTGACCCCGGCCCCGACACGGGACGAGTTGCGCCCCTTGCTGATCGCAGCTGCACGCAGCCCCGATCACGGAAAACTGGAACCCTGGCGATTTATCGTTCTGGAACAGGGGGCCATGGCAAGACTGGCAACCCTGACCGAGACCTGCGGGCAAAGGCTGAAGAAAAGCCCGGAAGATATTGCAAAAGCGCGCAGCCAATTCGACATGGGGCATCTGGCCGTAGCCGTAATCGAAGTACAAAAACCGTCTGAGAAAATACCCGCAATCGAACAAACCTATTCTGCGGGCGCGGTCTGTCTGGCCCTGCTGAATGCCGCGCTGGCCGCGGGCTGGGGTGCAAACTGGCTGACAGGTTGGCAAACCCACGACCACGACTTCTGTGTCGACGCCTTTGGCCTTGCCAAGAACGAGCGTGTCGCCGGGCTGATACATATCGCCACCGAAGGAACAGCCCCACCCGAACGCCCGCGGCCCGATGTGGCAGCCATAACGGAATGGATCACAGAATGATCATCCTGAACGCCTTTTTCAGCGCACTAAGCCAGATCGGAGATCCCAAGTTCCGTGCCGTTCTGCTGCGCGGTGTAGGTTTGACCATCCTGTTGCTGGGTCTTGCATGTGCCGGTGCGATCAAGTTGATCAACTGGTTGTCGGGCAGTGAAATCTCGCTGCCATTTGTCGGAGCTGTCCCGTGGTTGAACGACGTTCTGAACTATTCAGGTATCGTTCTCGTCCTGGTCCTGCCTGTTTTCCTGATGGTACCGGTGGCGTCAGCCATCACATCGATCTTTCTGGACGAAGTGGCGCAGGCGGTCGAGGACAAGCATTTTCCAGCCTTGCCACCTGCACGACGCATCCCGGTGTCGGAGGCCCTGTTTGACGGCCTCAGCTTTCTTGGCGTGCTGATTGTCGCAAACCTGCTGGCGCTGATCCTCTATGCGATCTTCACCCCGTTTGCGCCCTTCATCTTCTGGGCCATGAACGGGTTCCTGTTGGGGCGGGAATACTTCACGCTGGCCGCCATACGCCGGATCGGGCGGGATAGCGCGCGCCAATTGCGGGCCCGACATTCGACCACGATCTGGGTCGCCGGAACCCTGATGGCCATTCCGCTGTCTATACCGCTGTTGAATCTGGTGATCCCGATCCTTGGCGCGGCGACATTCACCCATATTTATCATGCTGTGTCAGGCCAAAAGGTCTGACACAGATTACCGCGGCTCCAGTTGGTTCAACCAGTCGAGGTCCCGCACTGAAATCACACCGGAAATGATGATCCCGGCAATGATCGCCCACAAAACCACAGCAATGGCGGTGGTGATCCACATCTTGGCTTTCAGGTGATGGACTTCCGGCGCACCCGCATGGGTGCCCGGAACGATATCGTTCAGGTCACCCTGAGTTTTGATGCGAATGGGCAGCACCACAAGCAACGTCATGAACCAGATGACGGCGAACAGCACCAATGCAGCAGTAATGGTCACTTCAGGCCCCCCGGGTTTTGCGGATCATACCTGTTCCAGCTCGACAAGGCAGCCGTTGAAGTCCTTGGGATGCAGGAACAACACTGGTTTGCCATGTGCGCCGATCTTGGGCTCACCCGACCCCAGAACACGGGCGCCGGTCGCTTTTAAATGATCACGAGCGGCGACGATGTCTTCGACCTCATAGCATACGTGGTGAATGCCGCCTGCCGGATTCTTTTCCAGAAACCCGTTGATCGGGCTTTCGTCGCCCAGCGGGTACAAAAGTTCGATCTTGGTGTTGGGCAGTTCGATGAACACAACCGTGACGCCATGATCCGGCTCGTCCTGCGGCGCGCCGACCTTGGCGCCCAGCGCATTGCGGTACTGCTCGGATGCCGCCTCAAGGTCGGGTACGGCGATGGCAACGTGGTTCAGACGTCCAATCATGTCACACTCCTGATGTCCTGCTTTGCGTGGGTTATGGGGGTTGCTCTGCAAAAGGACAAGTGCGCCAAATCGCGCGTTAACGTCGTGTTAGCCACAAGTTCCTAGCGTGAAGCATCTGCTGGATAGGAGAGCTGCCATGGACGATTCGGGCCTCATTGCCACCACCGCCGCCACGCCCACCGCAACGCGGCCCTTGCTGGGACAGACAATTCTGGTTGTTGAAGACAGCCGATATGCCTGCGACGCGATCCGCCTGATGTGCCTGCACAGCGGCGCACGTATCCGACGCGCTGACTGCCTGAAATCGGCACGGCGACACCTGCAAATCTATCGCCCTTCGGTCATTCTGGTTGATATGGGCCTGCCCGACGGGTCCGGAGCCGACCTGATCGCCGAACTGGCCGAAGCTTCACCACGGATCAGCGTGATCATGGGCCTGTCGGGCGACGACGCCACCGAAAGTCTGGCGCACGCAGCCGGGGTGGACGGATTTCTTTCCAAGCCAATAAAATCATTGTCTTATTTTCAGAAGTCCATTCTGGAGCGCCTGCCCGAGGATCGACGCCCAAGCGGGCTCCACTCAGTTCGAGATGAAGTCATCCGCCCCGACCCGATGGCCTATCAGGACGATATGGCGCATATCGCCGATGTCCTTACCGGGCCCAACGATCATCGCACGTGGGATTACGCTGCCCAGTTCCTGCAAGGGGTCGCACGGGAAGCCGATGACAGGCCCTTGGCAGAAGCCGCCCGAAAGCTGGCGCTGTCACGGGCGAACGGCGCACCGATCACCGCGCAGGCAGCGCAGGTCGCCGGCATGGTGCAGAACCGCCTGGAACAAAGAAAGGCGATTTGACGTGATTGCAGCCTACTTCATCACTGCAACGCTTCTGTGCATCTGGGCCTATCGCCAAACACGGCATGCTGCACGTTCAATTCGTGTCAACCGAGGTGATTTGAACAACCCGCTGGACTGACCCACGAATACTCGCTGGCATCAAAATGAAACCGCCCGCTAAATGCGGGCGGCTCTCGTTCAGTCCTGCGGAATGAGGCGCAAACCCAGTTCCATCAGCTGATCTGACGTCGGGTCCGACGGCGCATGCATCATCAGGTCTTCGGCCCGCTGGTTCATCGGGAACATCATGACCTCGCGGATATTGGCCTCATCCGCCAACAGCATCACGATCCGGTCGATCCCTGCAGCGCAGCCACCGTGCGGCGGCGCACCGTAGTGGAAGGCGTTGAACAGGGCACCAAATCGGGATTTCACTTCATCCTCGCCATAGCCCGCCAGTTCAAAAGCTTTCAGCATGATTTCCGGCTTGTGGTTCCGGATCGCACCCGACACCAGTTCGTATCCGTTGCACGCCAGATCGTATTGATAGCCGCGCACATCCAGCGGATTGCCCTGCAGCGCTTCCATGCCGCCTTGCGGCATCGAAAACGGGTTGTGCTCAAAGTCGATAGCGCCGGTTTCTTCGTCTTGCTCGTAGATCGGGAAATCAACGATCCAGGCAAAGGCAAAGCGGTCTTTCTCGGTCAGGCCAAGCTCATCCCCGATCACGTCGCGCGCCTTGCCAGCAACCTTTTCAAAGGCTTTCGGCTTACCACCCAGGAAAAATGCAGCATCGCCGACCCCCAGACCCAATTGCTGGCGGATCGCCTCGGTTCGTTCCGGGCCGATGTTCTTGGCCAGCGGACCTGCGGCCTCCATCCCTTCGCCCTGATCACGCCAGAAGATGTAGCCCATCCCCGGCAGACCCTCTTTCTGGGCAAAGGCATTCATACGGTCACAGAACTTGCGGCTGCCACCGGTTGGCGCGGGGATAGCGCGAATTTCGGTACCTTCCTGTTCGAGCAGTTTTGCGAAAATCGCAAAACCAGACCCGCGGAAGTGGTCAGAGACGACCTGCATTTTGATGGGATTCCGCAGGTCGGGCTTGTCCGTGCCGTACCACAGCGCCGAATCCTTGTAGGAAATTTGCGGCCAGTCCTGATCAACCTTGCGGCCACCGCCGAACTCTTCGAAGACGCCGGCCAGAACGGGCTGGATCGTGTCGAAAACATCCTGCTGCTCGACAAAGGACATCTCGAGGTCGAGCTGGTAGAAATCGGTGGGTGAGCGGTCGGCGCGCGGGTCTTCGTCGCGAAAGCAAGGCGCAATCTGGAAATACTTGTCGAAACCCGACACCATGATCAGCTGCTTGAACTGCTGCGGGGCCTGCGGCAAGGCGTAGAACTTGCCCGGATGCAGGCGCGACGGCACCAGAAAGTCACGCGCGCCTTCGGGCGAGGATGCGGTGATGATCGGCGTCTGATACTCACGGAACCCCTGATCCCACATACGCTTGCGCATGGAGGCCACAACGTCCGAGCGCAGGGTCATGTTCTGCTGCATCGCCTCGCGCCGCAGGTCGAGGTAACGATAACGCAGGCGCGTTTCCTCGGGATATTCCTGATCGCCGAACACCATCAGCGGCAGTTCCTCCGCAGCCCCCAGAACTTCCAGCTCGCGCACGTAAACCTCGATCTCGCCGGTGGGCAGTTTCGGGTTCACCAGTTCGGCGGCACGCGCCTTGACGGTTCCGTCGATGCGGATGCACCATTCGGAACGCACCTTTTCCAGCGCAGCAAAAGCGGCGCTGTCGCCATCGCACAAAACCTGTGTCACACCAAAATGATCGCGCAGGTCGATGAACAGGACGCCCCCGTGATCTCGGACCCGATGCACCCAACCGGACAGGCGAACGGTTTCACCGACATTGGCGGCGGTCAGTGCGGCGCAGGTGTGGCTGCGATAGGCGTGCATGGATCATATCCCTTCGGGCGCAGAATTCGTCGCGCCGATACACCCTGTCAGGCCCGGAAAGTCAAGGCGGGTCGCCCTGTCAAAACGGCCTTTGCACGTTGCCTGAGTAGAAATAGACACCCAGCCCGACCGCAAAGATGATATTACCCACAATCACGTGCAACAGCACCGCATAGAAGAACGAGCCGCGCTGCCTGTAGGCCCATGTAAACAGCAGCCCGCCCGCAAATGTCATGAGGGCGACAATCCAGCTCCAATACATCAGATGCGCGAACGAGAAGATGGCAGCATTTAGCACATAAGCCGCGCGCCCCTCTGGCAAGATCGCGTGATAACGATGGAAGAACAGTGGGCGAAACAGCACAACTTCGCGAAACGACCAGTTGGCCCAATCATAGCGCAGCTCGGCCCATTGAAAGCCCGGTGTCCAATGCAGCAGCAATATCCCCATCCCGGTCAGGGCAAACAGTGCCGGAAACATGCTGTTCGTAGGAAACAAAAGCGCGATGACCAGCGGCGAGACAATATTAAACAGGCCGAACTCAACCCTTAACCGCGGCAATGCAACCGGAGACCCGACCATCGCACCGTCTTTGATCACGTGTCTATCAGCTCCACCCGGATCAGCCCGCGTAGTGAATTGCCCATGTAGGCAGTTTGTGCATTTTTCAGGTCGCTTAGGGTCAGCACGGCTTCGGACACCGTTTCTTTATCCAGCAACTCTTCGCGCAATATGCCGGGCAACAGACCGCTGGACAGCGCAGGCGTCAGAATACGGCCATCCCGCTTTTCGACGAAAAGGTTGCTGATGGTGCCCTCACACAGCTCATCAAGCTCATTCAGGAATAACACTTCGTCTATGCCATCCGTCAGCGCGGCGCGGGCATCGTCATATAGGGCGCGGCGGCTTGTCTTGTGACGCAGCCAAAGATCATTGGAAGCCAGCCGCTGATCAGACAGGGCTATGCGCCAGACCGGAGGGTTGCTGGCCAGAACCCCGGTCGTCAATTCGAACGCACCCGATGCATCCAACGTCAAACGGCACCGCAAGGGTGTGTCGCCCAACGCGCCATCCAGCGCGGCGGTCGCTGCATCCGGGTTAAAGGTAAGGCCAAAGGCCGCAGCGGTTCGGGCCATGCGCGCAAGGTGACGGTCTTTTCGGACAAAGCCCTGATCTGGCCGAAACGCCAGCGTTTCGATCAGGTGGAAATCAGGCTCAGCTGGCGGGCGAAGCGGGCTTTCCATAGCGCCTCCTCATATTCTGCCGGGGCGGTGCTGTCCCAGACAAGACCCCCGCCCACGTTCAGGGTGGCCTGATCGCCTTCCAGCATCAGCGTACGAATGGCCACGTTGAACTCGGACCGGCCATCAGGCGCGGCCCAGCCGATGGTGCCACAATAGATGTCGCGCGGCCAGGGTTCCAGCCCGGCCAGAATTTCCATGGCGCGAATTTTGGGGGCGCCCGTGATCGAGCCGCAGGGAAACAACGCCATCAATATATCGCTGAGCCCTGCGCATTTGAGCAACTGGGCACGGACAAGTGAAACCATCTGATGCACGGTCGCATAGGTTTCGACCTTAAACAGTTCAGGTACATGAACGGAACCGGGCAGCGCGACACGGCTGATATCGTTGCGCAGCAGATCGACGATCATCAGGTTTTCCGCCCGGTTCTTTTCGTCCGTGATCAGAAACGACCGGCGCCGCATATCCTCATCCGGGTCTTCGCTGCGCGGCTGGGTACCCTTCATCGGTCGTGTTTCGATCTTTCCATCCGTGTCCGTGCGGAAGAACAACTCCGGCGAGCGGCTGAGCAAATCGGGCAACCCGACCTGCTGCACCAGCGCGCCATGCCCAACGGGCTGCCCCGCTGCCAGTGCCGCATAAAGGGCTTCACTGCTGCCCGAGACGGTCAGATCAATCGGAAAGGTCAAGTTCGCCTGATAGATATCACCAGCACCGATGGCATCATGCACCACTTGAAAGGCTTCGCCATAACGCGCCTCATCCCAGCGCGGCTGAAACACGCGCACCTCGCCCGCAGGCGTCGGTAAAGCAACCCGATCCGGTGCGCCGTAAACCCCAAAGCACAGCAGGGGCAACCGACGCGCATCCGGCAAAAGATCGATCAGCCTTGGTTCAAGCACATATCCCAGTTCATAACTGGCATAGCCAGCCAGCCAGGCCCCGTCCGCGCGCGCCTCATCCAGCGCCGCCAGAGCCTGGGGCACGTCCTCCGCAGTATCTGCGCGGATAATCCGAGACGGGCGCTGAAACCGGGTTCCACGACCGGCTGATCCCTGATCAAAACGAATACGCACCTGCATCCTCTTTTGCCGTGAAGGGCGATATAGAGAATACTCTGGCAGGGGAAAGGGGGGAAAGCGGCAATTTCGCTTCTGTTTCCGATACCCCTTGAACCTTTCTGCGTGGTCCCTATAACCCACGACAATTTGGGCGCTTGGGCGGTGCCCGCGACTCGTGCAAAATCGAAGGGGCCAGGCCATGCCGAAGAGAACCGACATCAAGTCGATCATGATCATCGGGGCGGGTCCCATTGTTATCGGTCAGGCTTGCGAGTTCGACTATTCCGGAGCGCAGGCCTGCAAAGCCCTGCGCGAAGAAGGTTACCGGGTTATTCTGGTCAACTCGAACCCGGCGACAATCATGACTGACCCCGGACTTGCCGATGCCACCTATATCGAGCCGATCACGCCCGAGGTCGTCGCCAAGATCATCGAAAAGGAACGCCCTGATGCCCTGCTGCCCACAATGGGCGGGCAAACCGGTCTGAACACCTCGCTCGCGTTGGAAGAGATGGGGGTGTTGGACAAGTTCGGTGTCGAGATGATCGGTGCCAAACGCGACGCCATCGAGATGGCCGAGGACCGCAAATTGTTCCGCGAGGCGATGGATCGGCTGGGGCTGGAAAACCCTAAAGCCACCATCGTGACCGCCCCCAAGAAGGCCGACGGCTCTGCCGATCTGGACGCAGGTGTCCAGATCGCTCTGGACGAGCTGGAGGAAATCGGCCTGCCTGCCATCATCCGCCCGGCCTTTACCTTGGGCGGCACAGGCGGCGGCGTGGCCTATAACCGCGAGGATTATATCCATTTCTGCCGCTCGGGCATGGATGCCTCGCCTGTCAACCAGATCCTCGTCGATGAAAGCCTGCTGGGCTGGAAAGAATACGAGATGGAAGTGGTGCGCGACACCGCCGACAACGCCATTATCGTCTGCTCCATCGAAAACGTCGACCCAATGGGCGTGCACACGGGTGACTCGATCACCGTGGCCCCTGCTCTGACGTTGACCGACAAGGAATACCAGATCATGCGCAACGGCTCGATCGCCGTGCTGCGCGAGATCGGGGTGGAAACCGGTGGCTCGAACGTGCAATGGGCGATCAACCCCGATGATGGCCGCATGGTTGTGATCGAAATGAACCCGCGCGTGTCGCGCTCTTCGGCGCTGGCCTCCAAGGCGACGGGTTTCCCGATTGCCAAGATCGCTGCGAAACTGGCCGTGGGTTACACGCTGGACGAGCTGGACAATGACATCACCAAGGTCACGCCTGCGTCGTTCGAACCTACCATCGACTATGTCGTCACCAAGATCCCGAAATTCGCGTTTGAGAAGTTCCCCGGCTCTGAGCCTTATCTGACCACTGCAATGAAGTCGGTGGGTGAGGCGATGTCCATCGGCCGCACCATCCACGAATCCATGCAAAAGGCGCTGGCCTCGATGGAGTCCGGCCTGACCGGGTTTGATGAGATCGAAATTCCGGGGCTGAGCATCGGCCTGTGGGATGAGGTCGAAAGCAGCGACGACAAGGCACATGTCATCAAAGCGATCAGCAAGCAGACCCCCGACCGCCTGCGCACTATCGCACAAGCCATGCGTCATGGCCTGACCGACGACGAAATCTTCGGCGTTACCAAGTTTGACCCCTGGTTCCTGGCCCGCATCCGCGAGATCACCGAAGCAGAGCGCACCGTGCGCAAGGACGGTTTGCCAGTGACCGAAGAAGGCATCCGAAAGCTCAAGATGCTGGGCTTTACCGATGCGCGTCTGGGCAATCTGTCTGGCCGCAGCGAAGATAACGTACGCCGCGCCCGCCACAATTTGGGCGTTACCGCGGTTTTCAAACGCATCGATACCTGCGCCGCCGAGTTCGAAGCGCAAACGCCCTATATGTACTCGACTTACGAAGCGCCGATGATGGGCGATGTCGAATGCGAGGCACGCCCAAGCGACCGCAAGAAGGTCGTTATTCTTGGTGGTGGTCCGAACCGGATCGGTCAGGGGATCGAGTTCGATTATTGCTGCTGCCACGCCTGCTATGCGCTGACCGAGGCCGGGTACGAGACCATCATGGTCAATTGCAACCCCGAGACGGTTTCGACCGACTATGACACATCGGACCGTCTGTATTTCGAACCGCTGACCTTTGAACACGTCATGGAAATCCTGACGAAGGAACAGGAAAACGGCACGCTGCACGGTGTGATCGTTCAGTTCGGTGGGCAAACTCCGTTGAAGCTGGCCAACGCGCTTGAGGCCGAGGGTATTCCGATTCTGGGTACCACACCGGACGCAATTGACTTGGCCGAAGACCGCGAACGGTTCCAGGCGCTGGTCAATGAACTGGGCCTGAAACAGCCCAGAAACGGCATTGCCTCGACCGACGAAAAGGCGCTGGAGATTGCGGAAGAGATCGGTTTCCCGCTGGTCATTCGCCCCTCTTACGTTCTGGGCGGTCGTGCTATGGAAATCGTGCGCGATATGGATCAGCTGCGACGCTATATCAACGAGGCCGTTGTGGTCTCGGGCGACAGCCCCGTACTGCTGGACAGCTATCTGGCGGGCGCGGTCGAACTGGACGTAGACGCCCTGTGTGACGGCACCGACGTTCACGTCGCGGGCATCATGCAGCATATCGAAGAGGCGGGCGTCCACTCGGGCGATTCCGCCTGTTCGCTGCCGCCCTATTCACTGTCGAAAGAGATCATCGGGCAGATCAAGGATCAGGCGTTCAAGCTGGCCAAGGCACTGAACGTCGTTGGCCTGATGAATGTGCAATTCGCGATCAAAGATGATGAGATCTATCTGATCGAAGTGAACCCGCGCGCGTCGCGCACCGTACCGTTTGTTGCCAAGGCCACCGACAGTGCGATTGCATCGATTGCTGCACGCATCATGGCGGGCGAGAAGCTGGCCAACTTCCCGATGCGCCCTCCCTATCAAGAAGGCAAGGACACCAAGATCGCGGACCAGATGACGCTGGCCGATCCGGACATGCCGTGGTTCTCGGTAAAAGAAGCAGTCATGCCCTTCGCCCGTTTCCCCGGCGTCGACACCATCCTTGGCCCGGAAATGCGCTCGACCGGCGAGGTGATGGGCTGGGACCGTGACTTCCCACGTGCGTTCCTCAAGGCGCAGATGGGCGCGGGCATGGTGTTGCCGTCCTCTGGCCGTGCGTTCATTTCGATCAAGGATGCCGACAAGGGCAAAGCCATGCTGGAAGCGGCGCAAGTTCTGGTTGACCAGGGCTTTACGCTCGTGGCCACGCGCGGCACCCAAAGCTGGCTGGACGAACAGGGTGTTGCCTGTGACGTGGTGAACAAGGTGTACGAAGGCCGCCCGGATGTTGTGGACATGCTGAAAGACGGTCAGGTGCAGCTGGTGATGAACACCACCGAAGGCGCGCAGGCGGTTGAGGACAGCAAGGCCATCCGCTCGATCGCGCTGTATGATAAGATCCCATATTTCACCACCGCAGCAGGTGCCAACGCCGCTGCACTGGCGATCAAGGCGCAGGCTGAAGGCGACGTCGAGGTGAAATCGCTACAGGGGTAAAGACCCCTGACCCAAACGAAAAAGCCCCAGAGGAAACTCTGGGGCTTTTCTTTATTTCCAATGCTTTACGTAGGTATTTCCGTCGTTCTCTTTCGTTCGTCACGGGCGAAGAACAGCAGATAGAACACCGGTGCTGCAACCATTGTCAGCACAGTGGCAAATGCCAGACCGCCCATGATCGTCACTGCCATCGAGACGAAGAACGCATCCGTCAGCAGCGGCGCCATGCCCAGAATGGTCGTGACAGCCGCCAGCATGACGGGCCGCAAACGGGACACGGATGCTTCGATGATTGACTCGCGCAGGGGCTTGCCGGTGGCGCGGACCAGATCGATTTCCTCAACCAGAACAATGCCGTTCTTGATCAGCATACCCGACAGGCTGAGCAGGCCCAGAAGTGCCGTAAAGGTGAAGGGCAGCCCTGTTCCCAGCAGGCCGATCACCACGCCGTTCACGGACATCGGCACCAGCAGCCAGATGATGATCGGCTGGCGGATCGCGTTGAACAACAGGACCGAGATCAACACCATGATCAGCAGGCTCAGCGGCAATTGTCTGCCCAGGCTTGCCTGTGCTTTGCGCGAGTTTTCGAACTCTCCACCCCATTCCATCTTGTAGCCGGGTGGCAGATCGATGGCCTCGATGGCGTCGCGCACTTCGGCGTGGACCTGTGCCGCTGTCAGGTCGGGCGGGATGTCGGCGCCGACGGTGATGGTCAGAACCCGATCACGACGGTGAACCAACGTATTGAGCGATTTGTACTCGAATCCATCCACCATTTGTTCAATTGGAACAAACTTTTCCGACTGGTCCGAGTACACGACCTGATCGACAATCGAGTAATCTCCGTCCGCGGGTCGGCGCAGGATAATCGGGATCAGGCGGTCGCGCTCACGGAACACACCACCCGTGATGCCGTCGGTCGAGAATTGCAGAGTGGCGGCGATATTTTCGCGCGTGACACCTGCTGTCTGCGCCCGTTCTGTTGCATAGATCGGTTGCAGCGCCAGTTCCTGTTCGCGCCAGTCGTGATGAACCAGCAGCGCGTTCGGCGATGCTGCTGCCATGCGCTGCACCGCCTCATCGGCAAACTGGCGCAGCACGACCGGGTCGCTGCCCGAGAAGCGGGCCTGAATCGGATCGCCGCCACCGGGGCCAAAGACCAGGCGCTTAGTGCCGAACTCACCTTCGGGGAACTGGACGGACCCAAACGCCTCAAGATCCGCTTGCAGCGCCGGGATGTCGTCCAGGCTTGCTGTGCGGATGACCATGTGCCCATAGCTGGGGTTCGGCTTTTCGGCTGAATAAGTCAGCATGAAACGAGTAGCCCCCTGGCCGACGAAGGTCGTGACCGAGACGACGTCGTCGCGTGCTGCCAGCCACTCTTCGAACACCGCCATGTCTTCGGCGGTTCGTGCAATCGGTGTGCCCTGCGGCAGTTTGTAGTGCACAAAGAACAAAGGCGTGTTGGAGTTGGGGAAGAACTGCTGTTTCATCAGCCCAAACCCGGCATAACACACCACGGTTACGCCGACGAGACCAGCAACAACCAGCCAGCGGAAGCGCAGCGCAAAGCGCAGGATCGCACCATAGGTGCGGAACAGGAGGCCGCCATAAGCGTCGATCTCGCCTGCTTTGCCCTGTTTGAAGAAGTAATGCCCCAAAAGCGGTGTGACAGTGATCGCCAAAACCCAACTGAGCAACAGTGAAATGCCGATCACGGCGAACAGAGAGAACAGGAATTCTCCGGTTGCGTCAGGGCTGAGGCCAATGCCCGCAAAGGCCATGATGCCAATCACGGTCGCACCCAGCAGCGGGATCTGGGTTTTTGACGCCACATCCTCGGCCGCATCGCGCGAGGACTGGCCGCGCAGCATAGATATCTGCATCCCTTCGGCCACGACGATGGCGTTGTCCACCAGCATCCCCATGGCGATGATCAGGGCACCCAATGAGATTCGTTCCATCTCGATCGAAAAGAGCGACATGAACAGAAGCGTGCCGACCACGGTCAGCAGCAAGGTCGAGCCGACAACAATGGCCGCGCGCCAGCCCATGAAGATGCCCAGCACGGCGACTACGATGGCCACTGACATGGCAAGGTTCACGAGAAAGTCGTTCGAGGCCTGCTCGACCACCACTTGTTGCTGATAGATCGGCAGGATTTCGACACCGAAGGGAATGCTTGTGTTCAACTCCGCGAATTTGGCGTCAGCGCGTTTGCCAACCTCGACAATGTTTTCAGTGGCCAGACCCGCGATGCCCAAGGTGAAAGCCTCGGTCCCGTTGTAGCGGATGATAATGTCGGGGTCGTTCTGACGGGCGCGATAGACATCGGACATGTCAAAGAGGTTGATCACCTGCCCTTGCGAACCGACAGACAGGCCCGCAATGGCCGACACGCTGTCCGACCCTTCAGCCGTCAGGATGGTGGTGCGGTCGTTATCAGAGCGCAAGGACCCTGAGGAATTGACCGAATCCGCATTGGCAATCGCCTGGTTGATTGCTTGCAGCGGGACATTCTGGTTCACCGAAATCGCCAGATCGGGTTCGACAAAGATCGCCTCGTCCGGCAGGCCCTGAACCTCGACATCCGCAACGCCGTCAACGGTCAGCAGTTCCCGCCGCAGGAAGGTTGCCAGTTCGTGCTTTTCAGCGTCCGAGAACCCTTGGGCGGTCACCGCATAGAACAGGCCGAACACGTCGCCGAACCCGTCATTCACAAACGGTTGGCCGACGCCCGATGGCAGGCCGCGCGCGGCGTCGCGCACCTTGGCCCTGAGGCGGGTCCAGATGGCAGGCAGTTCGGTGCCGTCGTATGTCGACTTGATCTCAACCTCGATCAGGGACCGTCCGGGTTGATTGACCGAGGTGATGACGTCCACCTCGCCCATCTGCTGTATGGCGGATTCCAGCGGTTCCGATACTTCCAGCGCCACCTGTTCGGCGGTGGCGCCCGGGTATTGCGTGATGACAACCGCGTTCTTGATTGTAAAGGCCGGGTCTTCCAGACGGCCAAGCGATGTGAACCCCCAGATGCCCCCAATGAGAGCAATGAGAATGACCAGCCATGTGTAAAGCGGCCGGTCGATTGAGGCGCGGGCGATGTTCATCTGTCAGCCCCTCAGTTCGCGAAACCGGCGAACCGGCGCACCGTCTGACCATCCGTCAGCACAGCGCCCCCGGCCACAACGACCTCATCCCCATCTGACAGGCCCGTCAGCACCCGGACTTCGCCGGTTTGCGTGGGCTCGATGGTCACTGGGACGCGGCGCACGGTGCCCTCATCCGCCCCGACCGGGGAAAACACCACGACGTTCAGCGCGCCGTTTGCGTCAGCGACTACGGCGGTCGCCGGGACGACGATGCCTGTGCGGTTGTCCTGCACCTGAACGTTGACGGTAACGGAAGAACCGGGAAAGATTTGCAGCCCCTTTGGCGGGGTCAGGCCAAACTGGATCCGGAAAGTTTGACCGACGCTGGAGGTTTCCGCGTCGAATTCACGGATTTCCAGCGGGAAGACTTCGTCACTGACCGGGAATTTCGCGGTGATGAAGAAGTCGTCATTCTGGCCAGAGCGTTGAAACAGGATCTCGGGCACATCGACCACGATGCGAAGTTCCGACATGTCGTGAATGCGGACGATGGGGGTGCCCGCCGAGACAGTCGTAAACGCCTCGACCGAGCGGCTGGAGACCAGCGCGTCAAACGGCGCGGTCAACGTGGCGTGTTCCAGTTCATATTCCGCGTCGCGCAGGGCGATTGCGGCCAGCTGCGCCTCGGTCTCGGCGTCGTCCACGGCCACCTGGCTGGCGGTTGTACCGCGCAGGCGCGACAGGCGGGCGACGGTGCGGTCGGCCTGTTCCTTTTGCAGCCGCGCCCGATCAAGGCGCAGCTCGAACGGTTCCTGATCCAGGCGGGCAATCAGACCATCCTTGGGAATCATGAAGCCTTCGTTGATGGGCATCTCGACAATCTGGCCGGCAACCTGAAAGGCAAGATCAACGGTCTGGCGCGCGGCGACGCGGCCAAAGAACTGCCGCGTGAAACCCGGCGCGGTTTCGCGCACCTGCATGAGTTTCACCGGTTTCGGGGTATCTTGAGCGGCAATCGGGGTTGCCAGAATGGCCAGTGCAAGGCCCAGAGAGGTCAGGAGTTTCATTTCTTCAATCCCTCGGGAATTCCCGTTTTCAATACGTTGTCGCGGATTTTGCGCGCCAGTCGCGCGAATTCGGCAGTTTCTTGTTCGTTTAGGCCCGAGGCCCTGTGAAACAGGTCCCCGGCGGCGGCGACCAGCATGTTGCGGGCCTCTTCGCCCTGCTCTGTCAGCACCAGCAACCAGGCCCGGCGGTCTTCGGGGTCACGCCGCCGTGTCAGGTAGCCCGTTTTTTCAAGGGCATCGGCTGTGGCGGTGATCGTTGACGGGACGCTTAACATATCAGCGGCCAGAACGCCCATGCGCTTGGGCTGATCCAGTTTGATCAGCATGTGGCATTCCGGGTGGTTCAGGTCTGTTTCGATACAGTCGAAGGTCTCTTCCAGTTTCCAGTACAGGGCATAGACGCCCATGATCGCCTGAATCTCGGGGCTGAGGCGGCCCAGTCTGGCGCTGATATCGTCTGGCATTGGGGGGTCTCCGCGCGGGTTACGGGGCGATATACTTCAATTTCTGAACTATTCAAGATATGAAACTGCGCCCCGGAACGAATTCCCTTAGGTCAACATATCTTGATCAAATCACGCCATGACTGCATTTTGGGCGAATCCGAAACATTCAGGACCCGCCATGTATACCCCCGCCATCACCGGTACCGGTGTCTTCACCCCGGAAAACGTCATCACCAACGCGGAGCTTGTTGAAGCGTTCAACGCCTATGCCGACAAGCAGAACGCGAAGAATGCCGAGGCCATCGCAGCCGGGCAGATGGAGGCGATGCAGCATTCCTCGGAAGAGTTCATCGTCAAGGCGTCGGGCATTCAGAACCGCTACGTGATGGACAAGGCCGGGGTGCTGAACCCGGACGTGATGCACCCGACGCTGCGCCAGCGCAACGATGACGAGCCCGGGATCATGACCGAGATGGCAGTGGATGCCTGCAAGAAGGCGCTGGCGCAGGCGGGGCGCACGGCGGCGGATGTCGATCTGGTGATCTGTGCGGCCTCGAACCACGAGCGCGCCTATCCGGCGATTGCAATCGAGATTCAGCAGGAACTGGGTATCGACGGGTTCGGCTTTGACATGAATGTCGCCTGTTCTTCGGCCACGTTCGGCATTCAGGCGGCGGCGGATATGGTGCGGTCCGGTTCGGTGCGCGCGGCGTTGGTGGTGAACCCTGAAATCTGCTCGGGCCATCTGGAATGGCGCGACCGGGATTGTCACTTTATCTTTGGCGATGTGGCAACGGCAACGCTGATCGAGCGGATCGAAGACGCAAAAGGCCCGCATTTCGAAATCCTGTCGACCCGCTGTGCCACCGCCTTTTCCAACAATATCCGAAACAACAACGGTTTCCTGCGCCGGTCGCGCCCCGATGGTGTGATTGACCGCCGCGACATGCAGTTCATGCAGAACGGCCGGAAGGTGTTCAAGGAAGTGTTGCCGATGGTCAGCAAGCATATCAGCGACCATATGGAGGCCGAAGGGGTCAGCAATACCGACCTCAAACGCCTGTGGCTGCATCAGGCCAACAAGACGATGAACGACTTCATCGGCAAGAAGGTTCTGGGCCGCGAACCCGAAGCGGGCGAGCAACCCAATATCCTTCAGGATTATGCGAACACCTCATCCGCTGGGTCGATCATTGCGTTTTCGAAATACTCTGACGATCTGCAAGAGGGCGATCTGGGCCTGATCTGTTCTTTTGGGGCCGGGTATTCGGTTGGATCGGTGATCGTGAAGCGTCACGCCTGATCGGCATTCCGCAAAGCGCTGACGGCCTAGAGATCGGCCGCGAGCTGAAAAACCTGAAACGCGGCCCCTTCCCCACCATCAATCCGGCTGAGATAGGCGGGGGTTTCACCCTTGGCTAGCTGGGATTGCAGCCCGCGCCCCTGAGATGCCCAATCCCAGAATTCGGCACGGGGCGCGGCGGTGCAAAGCAGCACATAGCTTACACCCAGCGCGGCAAGACGCGGACCGGCCTGGGACGCATCCATACGCAAAACCGCAATCTGCGCCTGAATTCCGGCCCGGTTGCGGTGATAATTGCCCGCCAGAACCGAATGATCGGTATAGCGCAGCACCTCTGCCGCATAATCAAAATCGACCAGAACCATTCCGGCTGGCAGGTCTTGCAGGGCCGCGTAGGCCTCGGGCGCTTTGCAGGGGGCGCCGATGTTTTGCGAATCCTGCACAACCTCGACGACGGGTGCCGCAAGGGATGGGCGCGCAAACCGTTCCAGCTGTTTTTCCACGCTGATGCCGATCTTTGGCGAGACGCAGACGATAAAGCCTATCATAGCCAAGCCGGAGAGCGTGCGGCCATGGGTTCTGTAACTGACGTAAAGGGCCCGCAGCACCTGAGCCTGAACAGCCACAAGGGACACGCCCAGAAACGTCATCATCCGGGACTGGTACAGAAACATGGAAAACCCGGTCACAATCAGCGCCAGAAACAGGAGGTAATCCATTTTGTCTTGTGACTGGCGGGCAAAGATCAAGGCCGCCACCGCCGTGATGACAGACATGGCGATCAGGGCCGCAGCCTCGCCCAGATGCCGTTCCAGAACGACGGTGATATTCTGTGCTTCAGCGACCTGGCTGAGCCAGAAGTCGCGCATGTCCTGAGGCAGATCCGCAATCGGGTTTTCAAGGCAGTGGGGTGCAAATGCGTAAGCGCAGCCAAGTGTTACAGCGCCTATCACAAGACACGCGCCGATACGCCCCCAATAGGACCAGCCCGACCCGACCCAGGCTGCTGCACACAGGCACAGGGCCGCGATCCCGGCCGGCAGGGCCACACTGATCGTCAGGGCATCGCAACTTGGAAACAGAAAGCCCTGACGTCCCGTTGTTGCAACGCTGGCCAGCAACAGGGTCAGCGCCAGCCCGGCTCCAAACACCATGGTGTTGCGGCGGGCGGCTGTGCCGGTCACAATCCAGTCAATCGTAAGGAACACCGCGATAATCGCGACCTGCACGATTGATTCGGTTCCGATGGACACCGAAAGGGCGAGGCAGGCACCCAGCCACCCCGCAGCAGAGGGTTTGGCCTTGCGCAGGACAAAGAACATGAGGGCCGCTGCAAACAGCAGAATCTGAACATTGTGGTGGTCAAACGAGAAATAGTCGAACTTCCGATAATGTTCGAGCGTCAGCACACCGACCACCAGTGCCGAAACTGCGCCATTGCGCCCGCCCAAAGCTCCACCGGTGACAGCAAAGGCCCACAGGGTCAGCCCCGCCAGCAGCACCGGCCAGACAAACGCGGTCACTTGCAAGGCGCTGTCGGGTGGCACGACCATCGCGGACAGCGTGTAGAGCCCGGCAATCGGCGCATCGACAAGCCGGGACCAGTGCATCAGCGTGCCGTCACCCGGCCCCAGCCGATGCTGATAGGCGTCAAACCAGCCCTGCCCCGCCAGCAGGTCCTGCACCATGACCCAGCGCATCGCGTCATCGGGGCCTTCCTGATAAGCACCAAACAGCACCGTGGCCAGAAAAAGCGTATAGACAAACAGGAACGACCGCCAAACCATACGGTCTGCGAGAACGCTGTAATTTCCCTGCATTTTCTGCATGGTTTACTGCCCTTGACGATCTTGCCTGCGCCGCAGCTTATCGGAAAGACGTGACTGAATTGAGGCACAGGGTCCGGTTGGTGATCATTCCACAAAGCGCACGACATCTGCTGCAATCCGGGCAGGCGGAATTTGGCCGGTTACGGACCGCAGTCAAGCCTAGCTGACGCTTTCTTCTTCCAGGTGCAGTTTCATTTCAATCAGGACCTGCTGAAGCAAACTGGTTTCTTTCAGCAGCCTTTTGGCTTCGTTCACCGTGATGATGCCATCTTCGATTGCGGATTGATATTCAGTCATCAGCATTGCAAACCGCTGGCTGAGCGCGATGACATCCGAATTCACCCCGCCTGTGCGAGGATCCTCGGTGTTGCGTTCGCTGTAGGACAAGGTGATGTTTTTCAGATCCGCCAGCGCGGATGTCACATGCGGATAAGTTGCTGCGTTTTCAAGCCGAGCCACCGCATCCACGGGCATGAACCTGTCCGCGTGTTCGGCATTGTCCGAATAATACCGGCCCAGGGTCGCCTTGGATTTTCCGGTGATTTCACAAGCAGCTTCTATTCCGACATCTTTGACCAGCGCTTCTGTGTGTTTCTTCAGATAGGCCCCGATATCTGCCATTGATTTACCTTTATTACCTGCAAACGCCCGCCCGGTGTCCAAACCGGGGAAAGCGTCGGGAAATTTCCCATACCTGAGTCATAATTGAAATGTCATACATTGACTATCCCTCAGATAAGCGGGGGATTTTGTGAGTGAGTGGCGGCAGTTCAAGCCGGTAAAGAGTGATTGCAGGGCGGTATTGTTGGGCCTTGCTTTGTTTTGGCCACATGTTGGCCGACGGCGTCGCTGTTGCAGACGCGGGGGTTCCATCCCCTACGAGCCCAGCTCGGCCTCTGCACACGCAACGGCGACGTCGCTTCTTACGACCGATTGCTCTCTTGTTCCTTTTCGTCGGGCGTTTTAGACCCACGCCATGGCAAAGCTGTATTTCAACTATTCCACCATGAACGCGGGCAAGTCGACCGTGTTGCTACAGGCGTCGCACAACTATCGCGAGCGCGGGATGCAGACCTATCTGATGACCGCCGCCCTTGACGGGCGGGCGGGTGCGGGGCGGATTGCATCGCGCATCGGCATATCGGAGCAGGCTGACACGTTCACACCCGAAGATGATGTCTTCGCCATGATCCGATCCCGGCTGGACAAAGGTTCCGTGGCCTGCGTTTTCATCGACGAGGCACAATTCCTGTCCGAGGCGCAGGTCTGGCAACTGGCCCGTGCGGTGGACGATCTGGATGTGCCGGTGCTGGCTTATGGGCTGCGGGTGGATTTTCAGGGCAAACTGTTCCCCGGTTCCGCCGCCCTGCTGGCCCTTGCCGACGAAATGCGCGAGGTGCGCACGATCTGTGAATGCGGCCGCAAGGCCACGATGGTGATTCGGCGGGATGAAACCGGCAAGGCCATCACCGAAGGGGCGCAGGTGCAGATTGGCGGGAACGAGACCTATGTCTCGCTCTGCCGTAAACACTGGCGTGAGGCGGTGGGCGACTAGACCGGGTTGGGCAGCGCCCTGCCCGCGACAAAGGCCGCCACGTTATCCAGCGCCATGTGACCCATGCTGCTGCGCACCTCTTCGGTGGCTGTACCCAGATGGGGCAGCAGGGTGACGTTTTCCATATCGCACAGGGATTGCGGCACTTTGGGTTCAAATTCGTAGACGTCCAGCCCCGCCCCCGCTATCTGACCGGTTTGCAGCGCCGTGATCAGCGCGGCCTCGTCCACCACCTCGCCACGGGCGATGTTGACCAGAATGGCCGAGGGGTTCATCGCCTCAAGAACCTGCGCATTGATCAGGTGGCGGGTTTCCGCACCACCGGGAACGGCAAGCACAAGAAAATCGACCGAGGCGGCGAGTGTTTCAAGGTCAGGTGTGAATTCCGCCGGGAAATCCAGATCTTTTGCATTGCGGGACTGATAGGCCACCTGCATTGCAAACCCGAAATGACAGCGGCGCGCGATGGCCTGCCCGATGCGGCCCATACCGACGATGCCCACGCGCTTGCCGGTCACATGATGGCCCAGCATCTGCGTCGGGTGCCAGCCCTGCCACTGACCCGACCGCACCAGCCGCTCACCCTCACCGGCGCGCCGGGCTGTGGTCAGCAGCAGGGTCATGGCGATATCAGCCGTGGCATCGGTCACCGCACCGGGGGTGTTGGTCACGTCAACCCCGGCCGCACGTGCGGCATCCACGTCGATATGGTTGAAGCCAACACCGAAATTGGCCAGCAGCTTGCAGCGCGGCTGACCTGCATCCGCAAAGACCTGAGCCGAGAACTGATCGCCCAGTGTCGGCACGACCACGTCATAGTCGGCCAGAGCGGCCAGCATCTCCTGCCGTGACATGGGCAGGGTGTTTTCCCGGATGGTCACATCGAAATCGGCGCGGGCGCGCGATTCGACCGCCGGAGTCATCGGGCGCGTGATCAGCAGTTTCATCAGTGCATCCGCCCGCCGGTTGGAACCTTGCCGTCGGGGCCGATCAAAACGATCTCGCCGCTGTCATCGGGCAGACCCAGCACCAGAACCTCGGACATGAACTTGCCGATCTGGCGCGGAGGGAAGTTGACGACAGCCATGACCTGTTTGCCGACCAGAGTGGCCGGATCGTAATGCGCGGTGATCTGGGCCGAAGTCTTGCGCTCGCCAATCTCGTCGCCAAAGTCGATCCACATCTTGATCGCGGGTTTGCGGGCCTCGGGATAGGGTTCGGCGCGGATCACCTCGCCCACGCGAATATCGACCTTGAGGAAGTCGTCGAACGAAATTTCACTCACGCGAGAGCTCCTTGGATCGGTCGGTTGCAGCCTTGACGGCACGATGCAGCAGGTCGGGAAAGCCGGTTTCCTGATGCATCAGCACCTCAAGCGCGGCTTGTGTGGTACCGTTCGGAGAGGTCACGTTGATGCGCAGCTGCGCGGGGTCTTCGTCGGACGCCATGGCCAGTGCCCCAGCACCGGCCACTGTGGACTTGGCCAGTTTCATCGCAAGCTCGGCAGGCAGGCCATGCGCCTCGCCCGCTGCGGCCAGGGTTTCGATCAGATGGAACACATAGGCCGGGCCGGACCCGCTGAGCCCGGTGACGGCGTCCATCTGTGCCTCATCCTCTAGGCGAACGGTCTGGCCCACTGCCGCCAGCAGGTTTTCGGCCTGTTCCATATCGGTTTCGGAGGCGTGTGCGTTGCCGATCAGTGCCGTGACGCCCTGACGGATAGCAGCGGGTGTGTTGGGCATGGCGCGAATGATCGGGGTGTCTTGGCCCAGAACGGATTCGAAGGTGGCAATCGAGGTGCCAGCCGCAACGGAAATGAACAGGCTGGACCCACCGCCCAGCGCCTGAATGGCAGGCAGGGCTTCGCCCATCATCTGCGGTTTGACCGCAACCAGCACCACGGCGGGGGATTCGGGCAACGGTGCGTTGATATTGACGCCCTGCGCCTTCAGCCAATCTGACGGGCAGGGATCGATGACCCAAACGGAAGCTGGCGGAAGGCCGTGTTCCAGCCATCCCGCCAGCATTGCGGACCCCATCTTTCCGCACCCCAGAAGCACAAGCCCCTGTTCAGCCACTCGCGTCATGTCCATTTGCCCCTCCCGCTTTACATATCGGTTCGGGGCAAAGGTTTACGCGCGGCCGTAGGCCTCTGCAATGGCCACTTGCATGGCTTCTTCTGGCCCTCTGTTGCCCCAGGTCACCAATTGGATCGCGGGGTAGTACCGCTCGGCGCTCATGACGGCGGCATTGATCATCGTGTCGATCTGGTCAGCGCTGGCCGTTTGCCCGCCTGCAAGGACCAGACCATAGCGATAGACCATCAGCTTCTGGTTTGCCCAATAGGTAAACGCGCCTGCCCAGCACTGGTCGTTCATCTTGTTGAGCAGCTCATAGAGCTGCATTTCACGCTCGGCCGGTGGTTCCATTTCGAAGCTGCACACCATGCGCAGCGTTTCGTCATAGTTGGACCAGGCCAGCGTGATCGAGTAGGTGCGCCACTGCCCTTCAACGGCCATGGCAATCTGATCGTCCCCAATGCGATCAAAATCCCAGTCGTGATGTTCGGCCAGATGCTCAACAATGTCGATCGGATGAATGTCTTCTTCGAGATACTGCTCGGAAAGGGCCATAATGCCACCTCACTAATCTCTAGCATTTCGGGGCTGGCAGCGCCCCAGCGCTAGTTGCCTGCTCTACAAACCGGGCTTCCCCCATGGGCCTGTACTAAATATGGTGCGATGTGGCGTAAGTTCTGGCAACCCTAATTATTGGGGATAACAGCAATAAGTTGTGGACAGAAGGCAACGGCGATCAAAATATTGGCGCCAGAGTCAGCTTTATCTTGAATAAATTCTGCGACACGTCAGAATACACAGCACCGCACAATCCGGGCTGGATTGCGCGGCGGAATGCTTTGTCCGAAAATTGTGGAAACAGGGAACGCCGGGGCGTTATTTGTCCAGTTTCGCCTCGAGCGCGGCGATGCGGGCTTCGAGTGCCACGTTTTCTTCGCGCGCCTTCTGAGCCATGGCGCGCACGGCGTCAAATTCTTCACGGGTGACGAAATCGCGGTCGGCCAGCCAGCGGTCGATCATCGACTTCATCGCGTTTTCAGCCTCTTCCCGCGCGCCCTGCGCCACGCCCATGGCGTTGGTCATCAGCTGGGACACGTCATCCAGGATTTTGTTGCGGGTCTGCATATCTGTTCTCCGATCTCGCGGTTTACCTGTATATGGGCAAAGAATGGCGCGGGCTCAAGGTTGACTTGACCTGCAAACCCCGGGCAATGAGACGCACATGCAGGCTGTTCTGAATTTCCCCGATCTGTCGCCCGAACTGTTCTCGATCCCGCTGTTCGGGATGGAGTTCGCGTTAAGGTGGTATGCGCTGGCCTATATCGCGGGCATCCTGATCGCGTGGCGGCTGGCTGTTGTGGCGTTGCGCCGCCCGGCACTCTGGCCTGCGGATGGCCCGCCGATGAAGCCCGAACAGCTGGAGGATCTGGTTACCTGGATCATTCTGGGTGTGATTCTGGGCGGGCGGCTGGGCTTTGTGCTGTTCTATCAACCGGCTTATTACCTGTCCCACCCGCTGGAGATCGTGAAGGTCTGGCAAGGCGGCATGGCCTTTCATGGCGGATTGCTGGGCGTGATCCTTGCGTCGTACCTGTTTGCACGACAGCACCGTATCCCCGCCCTGTCGCTGGGGGATCTGGTCGCCTACACCGTTCCGCCCGGATTGCTGCTGGGGCGGCTGGCCAATTTCGTCAATGCCGAGCTGTGGGGCCGCCCGAGTGAGCTGCCCTGGGCGGTCATCTTTCCTGGATATGCTGCGCAGGATTGCCCCGGCGTGGTCGCAGGCATGTGCGCCCGGCACCCGTCGCAGCTGTATGAGGCCGCGCTGGAGGGGGTGTTGCTGGGGGCGGTATTGCTGTGGCTGGTCTATCGGCGCGGCGGTTTTCGCACACCGGGCCTTGTCATGGGGACGTTCCTTGCGGGCTACGGCGCGTCGCGCTTTATCGTCGAGTTCTTTCGCCAGCCGGACGCACAATTCGTATCGCCCGGCAATCCGCTGGGGCTGGCCTGGCATGTGGGCGGGTACGGGCTGACCATGGGGCAGTTCCTGTCGCTGCCGATGATCGCGCTTGGATTGTGGTTTGCCCTGCGTGCGCGGCGGCGGGCGGCATGAGCCTGACCGATCATCTGGTCGCCCGCATCCGGCAGGATGGACCGATGAGCGTGGCAGATTTCATGGGTGAATGCCTGCTGCATCCGACGCTGGGCTATTACACGACCCGTGATCCGCTGGGGGCTGCGGGGGATTTCACCACAGCGCCGGAAATCAGTCAGATGTTCGGAGAGCTGGTCGGGCTGTCTCTGGCGCAGAGCTGGATGGATCAGGGACGGCCCGCACCGTTTACCCTGTGTGAGCTGGGGCCGGGGCGTGGTACCCTGATGGCCGATATTCTGCGCGCCACACGGTCAGTACCCGGATTTCACGAGGCAGCGCAGGTTGTACTGGTTGAAGCATCGCCTGTATTGAAACAGGTGCAGGCGGCAACGCTGAAGGATTACGAGGCGGTCTGGATTGCAACGATCGCCGAACTGCCCGACCAGCCGCTGTTGCTGATGGCCAACGAATTCTTTGATGCCCTGCCCATCCGCCAGTTTCAGCGTGACGGTACGGGCTGGCGCGAGCGTCTGGTGGGTGAGCGTGACGGCGGGTTGACGTTCGGACTGGGCGCGATCGGGCCGCAGGTGGCGTTGAATGACAGGCTGTCGGACACAAAGGACGGTGATCTGGTCGAACTGTGTGCTGCTGCGATTCCCGTTTTGACCGTGATCGCAGGGCGGGTCGCCAGCCATGGCGGCGCGGCATTGATTGTGGATTATGGCGACTGGCATTCGCTGGGCGATACCTTGCAGGCTCTGCAAAACCACGAACATTCCGATCCTCTGGCATCGCCCGGTCAGGCCGATTTGACCGCGCATGTGGATTTTGAGCCTTTGGCCGTTGCGACCCGCGCCTGTGGGTGCAGGCATACGCGCTTGACACCGCAGGGCGTCTTCCTCGAACGGCTGGGGATCACCGCCCGCGCGCAAGCCCTGTCCAAGGCACTGAGCGGTTCCGAGCTGGATGCGCTGATTGCCGCGCATCGGCGGTTGACGCATCCTGATGAAATGGGAAATCTGTTCAAGGTGATGGGCCTTTTCCCGGCCTATGCAGCCCCACCACCAGGATTGGAACCATGACGCTGGAAATTCTGACCTCGGATCTGCTGTCGCCATTTCGCCATGGGTTCTTTACCCGTCGCGGCGGCGCGTCTTCAGGAATTTTCAGCGGGTTGAACTGCGGTCAGGGGTCCTCGGATCAAACCGAGATTGTCGCGCTGAACCGGCGGCGGGTGGCCGACGCGATGGAGGTGGACCCCGAGGCAATGGTCGCGGTGCATCAGGTTCATTCCCCAACGGTTCTGACAGTCCAAGCCCCGGTTGACGGTGAAAAACCCAAAGCGGACGCCATTGTCACAGCAACACCCGGTCTGGCCCTGACGATCCTGACGGCCGATTGCCAGCCGGTTCTGTTCGCCGATCCCGACGCGCATGTGATCGGTGCGGCCCATGCCGGGTGGCGCGGCGCGCTGGACGGTGTTCTGGAAGCGACGCTGGACGCGATGGAGGCGCTGGGAGCCGACCGCAGCAATATCTGCGCCGTGATCGGACCCAGTATTTCCCAGCGCGCTTACGAGGTGGGGCCAGAGTTTCTGGACGCGTTCCTGGCGGATTCGCCGGACAACAGCCGCTTTTTTGCCAATGGTGAAAGTGACCGCCTGCAATTTGATCTGCCCGCCTTCGGGTTGCACCGGCTGCGGCAGGCAGGAATCGGACAGGCCGAGTGGACCCGGCACTGCACATATTCCGACCCTGACAGGTTCTATTCCTATCGCCGGTCAACGCACGCGAACGAGGTCGATTACGGGCGATTGATTTCCGTCATAAGATTGTGATCTTCGTCCAGATTTAGGTGCCCTGCCACTTTTCCGCCACATTTGTTGTGTTGATTGGGCATCAGAATCGTAACGAGTTTTTGCCAGTAATCAGATCGGTATCTGACGTTCGAAAATCGGGCGCTGGCGTGTTGAGTGGGAGGTCCGTCTGACTTCATTTTTCTGTCCGCAAATCATCCCGGATAAGCCTTATCCCTGCCGCAAACCCGCGTCACAAAAGGTTCACAGAGGATGTGGGGAATACACCCCGTTCAGAGCAGGACCAAAAAATGAAGACCAAATCACGCTTTCTGAAAGCCATGGTCGAGGCCACTCGGGACCAGAACCTGGAAATGCCGTGGAAGCGGGTAACAAGCAATTCTGTCAGGGTCGCCAGTCGCATCGCGGCACGACGCTGAGACAGAAAACCCAGAGACCAAGCTGCCGGTCTTATTTGGGTCAACGCGTATCAGGTTCGCTCCGGCCTGATGTATCGCGCGTCACGAGCGAGGGGTTCGTGACTTTTTAGGAGTTGTGTGTGTGCGGGCAATTTCGCCCGTGAAGTACGAGTTTGTCTGGGGGGTCAATGTGTTGACCATTGGAAAGCGAGATTTAGTCGCGTCGCGGGACCGTACCGGTTGCCGCCCGAGGGTCACCCATTTGTTTCAAGGCAAAGAACCAGTTCGCCGGGCGCGTCTGTACGGGGGTACGCCGCGCCTGACCGAACATTTTGAGGGGACGGAATATTAATGACTATTCCTAATTCACTGGCCCGCGCGGCCAGAAATGCTATCGAAACGTCTGTTATGCTGCGGGACGCGCCGCGGCCGGTTTCCAAGCCAAAAGCCCAGCTGCGCCGCTATGAGGTCAGCAGCCTGTTGAAGAACGGAGATGTGGTTCAGACCCGCCACATCGCACCTGCCCTGCCGATGTTTGAAGACGCGTTTTGCGCCTTCACACGTGGATCTTTGGTAGAAACGGAACATGGACCGATGGCAATCGAGGATCTGATGCCGGGGGATACGGTCCTGACGCAGGATGGCGCATCGGAAACCGTGTTGTGGAAGGGATCTGTCACGTTGATCCCCGGACGCGCGGATTCACGTGGCCGGACGCGACCCTTGACGCGGATCATGGCGGATACGTTCGGGATGCAGAAGCCAATGTCGGGTGTCATTGCCGGCCCGGCGGCGCGAATCGTGGGAACACCTGCGCATTTGCGGCACCTGCATGGAGGGCAGTCGATTCTTACACCCGTGTCAGAATTTCAGGACGGGATGGGTGTTATTGAAACAATGCCGCCTACCCCCGTTGAACTGTTTCACATTTGTTTAAAACGCCATTCCGTTATTCGCGTAGATGGATTACAGTTCGAAACATATCATCCAGGTGTGAACGCGGTTCGCATGATCAGCCACTCGCTTCGGTCGATCTATCTGAACCTGTTCGCGCATATCGAGTCGCTGAACGATTTTGGCCCGCTGCTGATGCCGCGCGCCGGAGATGGTGAGATCGACGCGATGACGGCCTGAGCATGATTGTGATTACTGCATTATGGGGGGCATCATGCAGCTGGTAATAAGTTGGGTTCTATCCCTTGCGGTGGCAGCACTGTTGCCACCAATCACCGCGCAACCAAAACGTGTTGGCGTTACGCCATCCGGTTCATACGTTCTTCCAGAACGTCGAACGGTACGCCTGGCTCGTCTTTTGCGCCGCGAATAACGAGCGATGTCTTGACGCTGGCCACGTTTGGCGTGGTCAGCAACTCGCCCGTCAGAAACTGCTGAAAGCTGCTCAGGTCAGGTGCGACGCATTTCAGGATGAAATCCACTTCGCCGTTCAGCATGTGGCATTCGCGGACCAATGGCCATTCGCGGCAGCGGCCTTCGAACGCGCGCAGTTCGACTTCGGCCTGGCTGTCCAGACCGACCATGGCAAATACCTGAACCTCGAACCCCAACTCGCGTGAGTTGACCTCGGCGTGATAGCCGGTGATGAAGCCGGATTCTTCGAGTGTGCGCACCCGGCGCAAACAGGGCGGGGCCGAGATTCCGACCCGTTTTGCCAGCTCGACATTGGTCATACGACCGTCCGCCTGCAGTTCCGCCAGAATCTTGCGATCAATATCATCCAGCCGAGTCGTGACCATCAAATGCTCCTGATTTTTTCGGTTCTTATATCAGCACCCCACACGCGCGCAATAATGTTTCGCAGATGCGCAATTTTCTTTGTTTCCTTTTCGCCTTCTTCCCGTAATCACAAGGCACCCCGGCCCGAGGGGACCTGAACAGTAAGGGGCTTTAAGCCGGGCCAGTCGGTCGCTATATCGGGGCGACGGGCCGCGGGCCCAATTCAGGCAATTCGAGCGGGGGCACCATGGCCGACACAAGACACACCAAGGTTCTGATCATCGGGTCAGGGCCCGCAGGATACACCGCAGGCGTATATGCAAGCCGCGCCATGCTGGAACCCATTCTGGTACAGGGCATCGAACCCGGTGGCCAGCTGACAACGACGACCGAGGTCGAAAACTGGCCCGGCGACACCGAGGTGCAGGGCCCGGACCTGATGGTGCGGATGCAGGACCATGCGAAGGCCATGGGATGTGAGGTGATTGGCGATATCATCAGCGATCTGGACCTCAGCAAGCGCCCCTTCACCGCCAAGGGCGACAGCGGCACCACCTATACCGCTGATGCGGTCATTCTGGCCACAGGCGCGCGTGCAAAATGGCTGGGTCTGCCCTCGGAAGAGAAGTTCAAGGGCTTTGGCGTCTCGGCCTGCGCCACCTGTGACGGGTTCTTCTATCGCGGGCAGGAAATCGTGGTGATCGGTGGCGGTAACACAGCCGTGGAAGAAGCCCTGTTCCTGACCAATTTCGCCAGCAAGGTGACCCTGATCCACCGCCGCGATGAGTTGCGGGCGGAAAAGATCCTTCAGGATCGCCTGTTGAAGAATGAAAAGATCGAACCGCTGTGGTTCCACCAGCTGGAAGAAGTGATCGGCACCGATGCGCCTTTGGGCGTCGAAGGTGTTCGGGTCAAACATGTTAAAACCGGCGAGATCACCGAGATCCCGTGCAAAGGTGTCTTTGTCGCCATCGGCCACGCCCCTGCGAACGAGTTGGTCAAGGACACGCTGGAAACCCATATGGGTGGTTATGTCGTCACCAAACCGGGCAGCACCGAAACCTCGATCCCCGGCGTGTTCGCGGCAGGCGATCTGACCGACCATGTCTATCGTCAGGCGGTAACAAGCGCCGGGATGGGCTGTATGGCGGCACTGGATGCCGAACGGTTCCTGGCCGAACAGGACTGATACATGCTTGAATTCTCTGGCCCTGTCTGGAGAATTCTGTTTGCGTCGCAGGCAGCGACCCCATTGCTGCCTGCCCGCGCGCCTGAGGGGCGCTTTCATCATTCCGGACAGTTCGCGCTTTATGCCTCGCTCAGCGCCGAGGGCGCTTCGGTCGCCATCCGGCGCTACGTCTCGGGGGATGATCCCGACCGCGTGATACAAAGGTTTCTGGTGGAAAACGCGCGGTTGGTGGACTACCGCGGGCAGACGGCTGTCTCGGTGATCTGGCAGGATAATCGTGCTATGGGGGTCCCTTCGCCGACATGGGCTTTTTCGGATAAAGCGCGGGCACTGGGGGCGGACGGCTTGATCTACAGCTCGCGCACGCGCCCCGACCTCAGCCATCTGGTGCTGTTTTGTGCGGACAAGATATCAATTCACTCCCAACACCCTGCCACCCACTGGCAGGCTTAGATTTGCACCCGAAGCCTTGACCTGACCGCGAACGTCCCCGCAAAGTCCAACCACAGCGAACAGCGATACAGGTGGTATTCTTGAAGAGCGCTTTGTGGCGTGGCGGTTGGGCAACCCGGCTTCGGATCGGCAGCGGGTTGGTTCTGTTTGCTTTCGCTTTCTTCCATTTCATCAACATCGGACTGGGCCTGTTTCACACCGATTATCTGCACGGGATGCAGGACGGTCGAACAGCGGTGACGCGGCACAGTTTAATGAGCCTGCTGCTTTATGCGGCGTTGTTCACACATGCCGGTCTGGCCCTGGCTTCGATCGCACAACGCCGGACCCTGCGCATGCCGTTCAGCACGGCGTTGCAGATTGTTCTGGGTCTGCTGATACCTTTGCAGCTGATCTCGCATGTCATTCAGACCCGGGTCGCGCACGAGATCTATGACGTCAATGACGAGATGGGGTATATCATCATCCTGATGTGGCCCAGCACCGTGATATGGATGCAAAGCGCGTTGTTGCTGATCGTCTGGGTGCATGGCTGTATCGGACTGCATATGTGGCTACGGCTGACGAAATGGTGGTCCAGCGCCGTACCCTATCTGATCGGTGTTGCCGTCTTCATCCCCATGTTCGCTTTGGCCGGTCTGCTGACCGAGGGTCGTCGCATTTGGATGGATTTCGCAGATGAGTTTTTGCGGGAACAATATATCGAGCATTACAACTGGCCCTCGCCCGAGGCGTTCCAGACCATGTTCACCGTCAAGGACAATGCCCTTCTGGCGTTCTGGCTGGCCTTGGCGGCCACGGGTCTTGTGTATATCGGGCGCAAGCTGTGGCGGCGCAGGCATTCGGTGCGGGTGAGTTACAGCAGCGGGCCCGAGGTAGATGCCGAAAAGGGTATGACCCTGCTTGAGATTTCGCAGGCACATGGTGTGCCCCACGCGGCCTTGTGCGGCGGGAAGGGGCGCTGCACCACGTGCCGCGTCATCGTTGAAGAGGGCGCCAGCGCCCTGCCCCCACCCGGCGATGTCGAGGCCCGCAGTCTGGCCGCTGTCGGCGCCTCACCGCAGACAAGGCTGGCCTGTCAGATCCGCCCGACGGAACCGACCACCGTTTTCCGCGTTTTTCAACCGGATGGCGGGCGCATCCGCGGGCATGCCAGTCAGGGGCAGGAACGGAAACTGGCCGTGCTGTTTCTGGACATGCGTGGATTTACCGCTCGCACGACCGGTCAGTTGCCCTATGACATCGTGTTCCTGCTGAACCGGTTCTTCGACGCCGTTGTTCCTGCCATCACCAAGGACGGGGGTGTCGTGGACAAGTATATGGGTGACGGGTTGCTGGCGGTTTTCGAAAAACCCGATGCAGCAGCATCCGCCAGCGCGGGGTTGAAGGCTGCGATAGATATCAGCCATGCCCTTGACCGGTTCAACGAGCAGCTTGAGGCCGAAGGCAGCCCCGGCATTCGCATCGGAATGGGCTTACACCTTGGTGATCTGGTGCTGGGTGAGATTGGCGCGCAGGGACATGCCGCGAGAACGATCATCGGCGACGCCGTCAATGTGGCCAGCCGACTGGAAAGCGAGACCAAGGCGTTGGGGGTCGAACTGCTGGTCTCGCAAGAAGTGTTGACGGCTGCGGGCATGGACCTGCCGCCGGAGGGTATCCGGATGTTCCAGCTGCGCGGCGTTGCCGATCCGATTCCCGCCCTGCCAGTCACTCGCGCGTCCGGGCTTGCGCCACACACGCAAAAACAGGAACAGTCATACTTTGCATGATCGGATTATCTACGCTCAGGGGAACCAGATCATCATTTTGATTTCAGAGTTGGAAATTCCTTCCAATCCGCGAGAAATCAGCGCATATCGTCCTTTGTTTCATTGACGCCAGTGGACTTCGCGCGACAGTCGGTGCAAATGCCCCGAAAACGCCCTTGAATCACTGGCAACACAACACTGCGATAAGAGTATTCAGATGACGATGTTAAGCAATCTGGCCCCCATTCCCGAACTTTATGTGTCGTACGACTCGGCCCAGAAACTGAAGGTTGAAGCCGCCGACCTGACCAGTTGGGATCTGAGCCCGCGCCAGATCTGTGATCTGGAACTGCTGATGAATGGCGGTTTCAATCCGCTCAAAGGTTTCCTGAGCGAAGCCGATTACGACAATGTCGTTGAAAACATGCGTCTGGCTGATGGCACCCTGTGGCCGATGCCCATCACGCTGGACGTCAGCGAAGATTTTGCGGACAAGATCGAACTGGGTCAGGATATCGCGCTGCGTGATCAGGAAGGCGTGATCCTGGGCACCATGACGGTGACCGACCGCTGGACCCCGAACAAGGCGCGCGAAGCTGAGAAGGTTTTTGGCGCCGATGACGATGCCCACCCGGCTGTGAACTATCTGCACAATGTGGCGGGCAAGGTCTATCTGGGTGGCCCTATTGTTGGCATCCAGCAGCCCGTTCACTATGACTTCCGCGGTCGCCGCGATACACCAAATGAGCTGCGCGCCTATTTCCGAAAACTGGGCTGGCGGCGGATCGTGGCCTTCCAAACCCGCAACCCGCTGCACCGTGCGCATCAGGAGCTGACTTTCCGCGCCGCCAAGGAAGCGCAGGCCAACCTGCTGATCCACCCGGTCGTCGGCATGACCAAGCCCGGCGACGTGGACCACTTTACCCGCGTGCGCTGCTATGAGGCGGTACTGGACAAGTATCCCGCATCCACCACCTCGATGAGCCTGCTGAATCTGGCGATGCGCATGGCAGGCCCGCGCGAGGCGGTCTGGCACGGGTTAATCCGTGCCAACCATGGCTGCACCCATTTCATCGTGGGCCGCGATCACGCGGGCCCGGGCAAGAACTCGGCCGGTGAAGATTTCTATGGCCCCTATGACGCGCAGGATCTGTTCCGCCAGTTCCAGGACGAGATCGGCGTTGAGATGGTCGATTTCAAACACATGGTCTATGTGCAGGAACGCGCGCAATACGAGCCGAATGACGAGATTCTGGATAAGGACAATGTCACGATCCTGAACATCTCGGGCACCGAACTGCGCCGCCGTCTGACCGAGGGCCTGGAAATCCCCGAATGGTTCAGCTTTCCCGAAGTTGTGGCCGAGCTGCGCAAGACCAAGCCGCCACGCAGCCAGCAGGGCTTTACCGTGTTCTTCACCGGCTTCTCGGGCTCGGGCAAATCCACCATCGCTAACGCGCTTATGGTCAAGCTGATGGAGATGGGGGGTCGTCCGGTCACGTTGCTGGATGGCGATATCGTGCGGAAAAACCTGTCATCCGAACTGGGTTTCTCGAAAGAGCATCGCGACCTGAACATCCGCCGGATCGGCTATGTGGCATCCGAGATCACCAAGAACGGTGGCATCGCCATCTGCGCCCCGATCGCACCTTATGCCACCACACGCCGCGCGGTGCGCCAAGAGATCGAGCAGTTCGGTGCCTTCTGCGAAGTGCATGTTGCGACCACCATCGAAGAGTGTGAGCGGCGCGACCGCAAGGGTCTGTACAAGCTGGCCCGCGAGGGCAAGATCAAGGAATTCACCGGCATCTCGGACCCGTATGACGTGCCTCAGAACCCCGAGCTGCGTGTCGAGACCGAGAATGTCGAGGTCGACAACTGCGCCCATCAGGTATTGCTGAAGCTGGAAAGCATGGGCCTGATCGCAGCCGGCTGAATCTGATGAATGAAACGAAGCGGCCTCCGGTTTACGGGGGCCGTTTTTGTTTTGACGAGGCTGAGGTGTTTGGGGACGTCGACGGGTGTGAGCCGGTTCGTCTATTGCGCGGTCTCTGGCAGGTCAACCTGCCCGCGCATCAGGATATGCCCCTGACCGGCAACCTTGATCCCCGTCATCGCGTCGGCGGGTCCAACGCGCGTGACAACGGCCTGACCGGGGCGGCCCATATCGTGACCCTGTTCCGCAACGAAACTGTCTTTGGTCATTAGCCCGTATCTCCACAGATAGGCCGCCATGGCCCCGGTGGCGGACCCGGTAAACGGATCTTCGGGCGGGCTGGGCGGGGCCATAAGCAGGCGCGAGAAGGTATCGCCCGCATCGGTGGCCCCTTGGAGCGTCACGAGGAAAGGCTCGGCCATATCCGAGCCAGAATACCCTGCCGTCGCAGCCACTTTCCGCAGCGCGTCCTCGGACAGGCGGGCCGCGCGCAACGCGTCATGATCGCGCAGAACGGTGATACAGAAGGGCAAGCCGGTTGAAACCATCCGGGGTGGCGAGATGATGGCTTCTTGCGGCAGGCTGATCGCCTTTGCCACCAGATCGGCAGGCACATGCGCACCAAATTGCGGTGCGACCTGCGTCATTTCGATCTGGTCGCCCTGCAATCCGATCGAAACCAGACCCGCGCCGGTTTCCAGCGTCAGATTATCGCCGGAGATCATACCGCGCGACCGCATCGCCGCTACGGTGGCAATCGTCGGGTGACCGGCGAAGGGAATTTCGCGGCTGGCCAGAAAATACCGGACGCGGATGTCGGCCACGTCGGACGGGCCGGTGAATGTGCATTCGACCAGAGAGGTTTCGCGCACATATGCCATGCAGACCTCGGCCGAGAGACCCGCGCCGCCATGGACCACGGCACAACCGTTGCCGCCAAATGCACGATTGGTGAAGGCGTCTACCCAGTCGAATTCAAACCAGCTCATGCAGTCGGCTCCGTTACAGGTTAAAAGCGGCAGTTTCGCCGATGCGCATGTGTTGCGGGCAACGTTTCAGCCCCGCCCGGGCTAAGGGGCCGTTCAGTGAACGGCCACAGGTGACAGGTCGTGCTGACGGGCCAGAACGAAAGCCAGCTTGCGGTCGGCCACAAGCGCCAGTTGCTGCCCATCGGAATCGTGCACGGCATAAAGGTGATCCAGATCACCTGCCTGATCGCGCAGATCACGCGGCAGATCGGCAACGTCGACTGTTTTCACATAGACGATACGATTGCCTTCGGTGTTGATTTCAATCGGTGTATTCATAGCTCTTACCCCTTCCGTATATTGATTGTCTGAACCACGGTTTCCGGCACGGCGCGGGTCAGATCCACATGCAGCAGACCGTTTTCCATAATCGCCTCGCCCACCTCGACCCCGTCGGCCAGCACGAACATGCGCTGAAACTGACGCGCCGCGATGCCACGGTGCAGGAAGATGCGCCCCTCGCTGTCGTCGCGCTGACGGCCCCGGATCACCAGTTGGCGATCCTCGATGGTGATCGACAGATCCTCTTCGGCGAACCCGGCCACGGCAAGGGTGATGCGATAGGAAAAGTCCGAGGTCTGTTCGATATTATAGGGCGGGTATCCTTCATTACCGGCCTTTGCAGACCGTTCCAGAAGGCGTTCCAGCTGCTCGAACCCCAAAAGATGCGGGTATGAGCCAAGAGTAAGTTTCGACACGTATTTTCGTCCTTTATTGTCAAAGCGACGTGGTGCGCGGTCCCGTTCCGGCAACCGCTTGTTACAGAATATGGGAAGAAACCAGGATGTCCACAAGGTCTGGCGCGATAACGTCTGACACACTATCTTGTTGGGCAAGCACCACAACAAGCCCGAGTCGCCAATGAACGCGCCCACCGACCTTTCGATGAAAACCGATGAAGTTCTGCGGGTTGAATTGGAGGTTTTCCGCCGCCAGCACCGCGACCTTGATGAAGCGATCGAGGCGCTGCATGAAAAAGGAACGGCTGATCAGTTGACCCTTCGGCGTCTGAAAAAGGAAAAACTGCGCCTGAAAGACTTCATTCGCCTGATCGAAGACCGCCTGACCCCCGATATCATTGCCTGAACACCCTGTACCGCATTGCCACAAAAGCGGATTTGGCTATAGTGCGCGCTCTTTCTGAGCGCGGGGACGTAAGCGGATGAGCGATGTGACAGTGGGGATCATCATGGGCAGCCAGTCGGACTGGCCCACGATGAAGGAAGCCGCAGATATTCTGGATGAACTGGGCATCGCTTATGAGGCGCGTATCGTTTCGGCCCATCGCACCCCGGACCGGTTGTGGGACTATGGCAAGACCGCCGTGTCGCGCGGGTTGCAGGTGATCATCGCGGGCGCTGGCGGAGCGGCACATCTGCCGGGTATGATGGCCTCGAAAACACGCGTACCGGTGATTGGCGTGCCTGTTCAGACGCGGGCCCTGTCGGGCGTGGATTCGCTGTATTCCATTGTGCAGATGCCCAAGGGCTTTCCCGTGGCGACCATGGCAATCGGGTCCGCTGGCGGGGCCAATGCGGGCCTGATGGCAGCGGGCATTCTGGCCTTGCAGGATGAGGCCCTGGCCGCGCGGCTGGATGCCTGGCGTGAGGCCTTGTCCGCCTCGATCCCCGAGGAACCGCAGGGATGAGCCGGATCGGGTTTATCGGCACCGGGCATATTGCCGCGCCGATTGCGCGGCTGATGGTCGCCAAAGGGCATGAGATCAGCGTGACAGAACGCAACGCCGAGGTCTCGGCCGCCCTGAAGGCCGAACTGGGCGTTGCCGTTTCGCCACCGCAGGCGGTGATTGACGCCTCGGACATCGTGTTTCTGTGTCTGCGCCCGCATATCGCGGCCGAGGTTCTGGCCCCCCTGACCTTTCGCGCCGATCAGAAGGTCGTGTCGGTTATGGCGGCCGTTTCCGCCGAGGATCTGGCCAAGCTTTGCGCCCCAGCCTCGGATTTCGTGCAGACCATCCCGCTGGGGTTCTTGCAATCCGGTGGCTGCCCGATGGCGGCGTTCGGCAATGACCGCTTGCTGGCCGAGCTGTTTGAGCCGGATAACCCAGTGGTCAAGGTTGCGGATGAGATGGCGCTGAACGCGCATTTTGCCATTTGCGCCATGGTTCCCGGCATTCTGGATCTGATGGCCACCGGGGCCGAATGGCTGGGTGACGTGACCGGCGATGCGGACGGGGCCGAGTTCTATACCACGCAGTTGATGGCGGGATTTCTCGCCGCGATGGAGAAAGGCACGGCCGGGCGGTTGGCACAGGAGCGCGACGCTTTGGCGACGGAAGGTACTTTGAGCCTGCAGATGACGGGCACCCTGATCGAACAAGGCGCGCATGAGGCGCTGAGAGCGGCGCTTGGCGCAATTGGAAAACGTTTGGAGAATTAACGATGGCGGAGATGCTCGCCCAAGGTGCAGTGATCGGGATTCTGGGTGGCGGCCAGCTGGGCCGGATGCTGTCGGTGGCGGCCTCTCGGCTGGGGTTTGTCAGCCACATCTACGAGCCGGGCGCAAACCCGCCTGCCGGACAGGTTGCGGATCGGGTAACGACAGCGGCCTATGACGATGTCGACGCCTTGACGGCTTTTGCCGATGCGGTGGACGTCATCACCTATGAGTTTGAGAACATCCCGACCGAGGCGCTGGATATTCTGGAAGCCCATCGCCCCATTCGCCCCGGGCGTGAGGCATTGAGGGTCAGTCAGGACCGCCTGACCGAGAAGACGTTCCTGCAGGGGCTTGGTCTGAAAACGGCCCCGTTTGCGGATATCACCAATCTGGATAGCCTGAATGCGGCTATCGAAGAAATCGGCACGCCCGCGATCCTGAAGACCCGCCGCTTTGGCTATGACGGCAAAGGGCAGGCCAGATTGCGCAGCCCCGGGGATGCCGAGGCCGCGCTGGCCGACATGGCTGGCGCGCCTGCCGTTTTGGAGGGGTTCGTTGATTTTTCGCACGAAGTTTCGATCATTGCTGCGCGCGGGCTGGACGGTCAGGTGGCCTGTTTCGACCCAGGTGAGAATGTGCACCGCGATGGCATTCTGCACACCACCACCATCCCCGCCCGCCTGTCCCCTGCCCAGCGCACCGATGCCATCCTGCTTGCGGCCAATATTCTGAACGCGTTGGAATATGTCGGTGTCATGGGGGTCGAACTGTTCGTTACACCTGGCGGGCTGATCGTGAACGAGATCGCGCCGCGCGTGCATAACTCGGGCCACTGGACGCAGAATGGCTGCGCCGTAGACCAGTTCGAACAGCACATCCGCGCGGTGGCGGGCTGGCCGTTGGGCGACGGGCAGCGCCACTCGGATGTGGTCATGGAGAACCTGATTGGCGACGATATGGACCGCGTGCCCGAGCTGGCGCGCGAACGGGACGTCGCACTGCATCTTTACGGCAAGGCCGAGATCAAGGCCGGTCGCAAGATGGGACATTTCAACCGGATCAAGCGGTAGAATATCGCGCTACGGCGCGATGCCTTCGGCGAGAGTATTTGGAAAAAGGTGAAGCCGGTCTGGTTTCACCCCACAAAGCGCGACGCGATATCCCCTGACATATAGCTGACGCGCCCGCCCGCCAGTGTCGCGGCGACCCGGTGAGTGGTTGCATTAAGGATTACCAGATCGGCGCGTTTGCCCGCGGCAAGCGTGCCCCGGTCCTGCAAGTCCAGCACCCGCGCGGGGCCGGATGAGATCAGCGCCCAGGCCCCTGCGAAATCCAGCAGCCCGGTTTTGGCCAGCATCAGCGCCGCGCGGCGTGGACTGGGATAATGGTAATCCGAGGCCAGCGCATCACAGAGCCCCATGGCGATCAGCTCTACCGCGCTGGCGTTGCCCTTATGCGAGCCGCCGCGGACCACATTAGGCGAGCCGAGAATGACGTGATCCCCGGCAGCGCGCGCGGCCTCGGCGGCCTCAAGCGTTTCGGGAAACTCGGCAATGCGCACCCCTTGGCCGCGCCACCAAGCGCGCGCCTCGGCAGTTGCGTCATCGTGGCTACCCAGACGCACGCCCATGTCCGCAAGGTCCGAACAGAGCGCTTCAAGCGCCGCCGGAACCTCAGCCTTGTGGGCGTGCATGTCGAGCAGCATCGCAAAATGTGCCTCCGGATTTCGCCCGGCCTTCAAGGCCTGCCCGGTCAGGCGCGGTGGTTTCTTGCCCTGTGCCAAACGATCATGCGGCAGGTGATCATTGAAGACCACGTATGGCACCTGCCAATCGGCGATGCGACGGGCCAGCCCGTCGTAATCCGCGAGCATATTGGTCTCGAACCGCAGTTGCGGGATCAGATCGGTGACCGTGCTGCCCTTGACCGCTGCGATGGCCGCAAACACCTGCGCGGCAAAGTCCGGGCCGCGCACGCCGCCTTCCCAGCTGTAAAACTGCGCCAGCACGGCTGTGGTGATGCCGTTGGCGGCCAGTTCAGCCTCGACCGACAGAATGCCCTCGTTCATCTGTTTCATCGCGCCGCGACGTGGGGCTATATGGCGTTCGAATCCATCGCCGTGCAAATCGACAATACCTGGCAGAACTAGATAACCGGTCAGGTCAATCCGCCGCCCGGGCGCGTCATTCTGAACCACCCCATCTGCAATGGCGAGGTCTGTGCGTAACAGCCCTTCACCCGGCAACAGAACCTCTGCTCCGGTCAATGTCAGTTCCAATGCGGTCATTCTGATGGCTCCGCCCCCGGTTCCGAGCAGTTTTGCCCGATACAGATCTCGTCTATTACGTCCATCACACCGTCCAGCCAAGTGATCTGCGGATCAAACCGGCCAAATTCGATAAAGTGCAGGGCCTGCGCCATGACCTGCGGGTTGTTCATCATGAAGGTGTGGGTCACCGGCAAGACAAGATGATCGGCCATGCCTTCGACCTTGGTGGACTCGACCGACACCTTGCCATCGTCAGGGCCGTCGATCAGAGACGAAAACACGAGGTTCAATGACTGGTCACCTGCGATGACACCCAGTTCGAAATCCACGGGCGGCAGGCGGCTGGGAATACCATCCGGGCCCGTACCCAGTTGAAGACCGGCCGGACCGTTTAGGTATCCGAACACCTCCCACGCGCTGAGTTCATCGACCAGTTGGCTACCCTGATTGGGCGGCCCCAGCATGACGACACGGACCATGTTTTCAGGGCTGTGGTCCTGCAACCAATACCGCAACAGGATGCCGCCCATCGAATGTGCGACAACATTGACGGTATCAGTACCGCAGGCTGCAAACGCTTGCGGGATGGTTTGTTCGGCCAGTTCGGGGATACCGATTTCGGTCGATGGGTAACCCGGGCGCACCACGGAATAGCCATTCGCTTTGAACAGTTGCTCCATCACGCTAAACGACGCCTCGGTCCGGGCAAGACCGTGCAGCAGAACAACGCATTTCGCGTTGGCCACGGCCGGAATAAGACAAAGAAGCAGAGCGATCAGAATTCTCATACCCGCCAGATAAAGCCTGTGCGCCTGCGTTAAAAGCCCTTCCCGCGTTGACGTCGCAGGACAGCCAGCGCGATACCGCCCAAAACCAGCGCCGCACCAACAAGCAGCCGCACACCCGCGCTTTCCCCCAACAGCACCACGCCGCCCACAATCGCGATCACCGGCACGCTGAGCTGAACGACTGCCGCCGTCGAAGGTGCCAGCCGGGGCAGGACGCGATACCACAAGGCGTATCCCAGACCAGATGTTACGCCACCCGAAAGGGCCGCGAGGAGATAGCCCATTCCGGTCATGTGCCACTCTGCCCCTGTGGCCATCAGGGCCAGCGCGGTCACCGGCAGCGCGACGATGAAATTCGCTGCCGTGCCCTGCAATGCGTCAGGCTCGGACCGTCCGGCCAGTGAATAGGCCGCCCAGCCGATCCCGGCGGCAATCATCAAAACGGTTCCGGTTGGATCGACCTGCACTGTTCCTGTGGGCCACAGGACACAGGCCAGACCACCCAGTGCAATCGCTGCCCCGGCCAGTTGCCGCCGGGTAGGTTTGGTCCCGGTAAGGGCGTTGGCGGCGAACATGGTGATCTGCACAACGGCAAAAAGGATAAGCGCGCCCAGCCCCGCATCCAACGTCAGATAGGCAATGGAAAACCCGATCATATACAGGGAAAGCGACCCGGCCCCGATGAACCGCCTGCAGGTGCGCAGCGGCAAATGTCCTCTGCGCAGCACAACCAGTGCGGCCAGAACCAGCGCCCCCGCCAGAACCCGGATAATGGCAAACCCCGCGGGATCACTGGATCCGCTGTCGATAGCCAGCCGGTTCAGAATGGAGTTCGCCGCAAAGGCGCACATGGTCAGGGCGGTCAGAAGGAACAGTCGCATTTCAACCACATACCGACTTGGCGGCGCGTTGGACACTCACAATTCGGGCACACGCGGAGCTGCCTTCATCTTTTCCAAAATACTCCCGCCAGAGGCGTGGCCGCATTGCGGCTATCAGGAACGAAACGGGGCCGCCAAAAGGCGACCCCGTCCGTTAGCACTTTGGCTTCCCCTCTCGACAGCTTGACCTTGCAGCCAAACGCCTGTCAGGGCTCGTCAGAATTCGCCGAGGCGAATTCGACGTGCTTACATCATGCCGCCCATGCCGCCCATGTCGGGCATGCCGCCAGCAGGTGCATCTTTTTGCGGTTTGTCTGCAACCATCGCTTCGGTGGTGACCAGCAGGCCGGCAACAGATGCCGCGTCTTCCAGAGCGGTACGAACAACTTTGGCCGGGTCGATCACGCCGAACGAGAACATGTCGCCATATTCTTCGGTTTGAGCGTTGAAACCAAAGGCCGGATCCGAAGACTCGCGCACTTTGCCTGCAACAACCGCGCCGTCAACGCCTGCGTTTTCGGCGATCTGGCGCAGCGGCGCTTCGATGGCCTTGCGCACGATGTTGATGCCTGCGTCCTGATCAGCGTTCGCGCCTTTCAGCGATTCCAGTGCTTTACCGGCCTGAACCAGAGCAACACCACCGCCTACAACGACGCCTTCCTGAACGGCTGCGCGTGTTGCGTTCAGAGCATCGTCCACACGGTCCTTACGCTCTTTCACTTCAACTTCGGTCATGCCGCCGACGCGGATAACGGCAACACCGCCTGCCAGTTTGGCAACGCGTTCCTGCAGCTTCTCACGGTCGTAATCCGACGAGGTTTCTTCGATCTGGGTGCGGATCTGGGCAACACGTGCTTCGATCTCGGCTTTCTCGCCAGCACCGTCGACGATGGTGGTTTCGTCTTTGCTGATCTCGATCTTCTTGGCGGTGCCCAGCATGTCCATGGTGACATTCTCAAGCTTCATGCCCAGATCTTCGCTGATCACCTGACCACCGGTCAGGATTGCGATGTCCTGCAGCATGGCTTTGCGGCGATCGCCGAAGCCCGGTGCCTTGACAGCAGCAATTTTCAGGCCGCCGCGCAGTTTGTTGACAACCAGAGTTGCCAGCGCTTCGCCTTCAACGTCTTCTGCAATGATCAGCAGCGGCTTTTGCGACTGGATCACCTGCTCGAGCAGCGGAACCATCGGCTGCAGCGAGGACAGTTTCTTTTCGTGCAGCAGGATCAGGCAGTCGTCAAGCTCGGCCACCATCTTGTCTGCGTTGGTGACGAAGTAAGGCGACAGGTAGCCGCGGTCGAACTGCATCCCTTCGACAACATCGGTCTCGGTTTCCAGACCTTTGTTTTCTTCGACGGTGATGACGCCTTCGTTGCCAACCTTCTGCATCGCGTCTGCGATTTGCTGGCCAATTTCAGCTTCGCCGTTGGCCGAGATGGTGCCAACCTGAGCAACTTCTGCCGAGTCTTTGACTTCACGCGAAGCAGCACGGATGCCTTCGACGACTTTGGCGGTTGCCAGGTCGATACCGCGCTTCAGGTCCATCGGGTTCAGGCCCGCTGCAACCTGCTTCAGGCCTTCTTTTACGATGGCCTGCGCCAGAACGGTCGCGGTGGTGGTGCCGTCACCGGCTTCGTCATTGGTGCGGCTGGCGACTTCTTTCACCATCTGCGCACCCATGTTTTCGAACTTGTCTTCCAGTTCGATTTCCTTGGCAACCGAAACACCGTCTTTGGTGATGCGCGGTGCGCCGAAGGATTTGTCCAGTACCACGTTGCGGCCTTTGGGGCCCAGGGTCACTTTGACAGCATCAGCCAGGATGTTCACACCCCGGAGCATCTTGTTGCGGGCATCGGTGTCGAACTTGACGTCCTTTGCAGCCATGTCGTTTCTCCTTGAGAAAATGTGTTGAGTGGAAGATCAGAGAAAGCGCGGGCTTACTCGATGATCCCCATGATGTCGCTTTCTTTCATCATCAGCAGCTCTTCGCCGTCGACCTGAACCTCGGTGCCCGACCATTTGCCGAACAGGATCTTGTCGCCAGCCTTGACCGCCATTGCGATCAGTTCGCCGCTGTCCTTGCGCGCGCCTTCGCCGGTTGCGACGACTTGGCCTTCGCTGGGCTTTTCTTTTGCGCTGTCAGGAATGATCAGTCCGCCTGCGGTTTTTTCATCGCTTTCGGTACGGCGAACCAGCACACGGTCATGAAGCGGTTTCAATGCCATCTTTGCAGCTCCTTGGGCTCAAAGTTTTGTTTATCCTCCCCTCGCCTTTCGACGAGGCGTTAGCACTCGGTGTGTATGAGTGATAACGACGCATAGCTAGGGAGTCTAAAACGCCGAGTCAACAAGGTGTTTGGGATTTTTTTAACAACGCCTCAGTCAGCCTGTTCCCAGCTGTACGCCCAGTGTTTCAAGCCGTCTGTTCCCTCAGAGGTAAGAGCGTAGACACCTTTTTCAACCTTCTCGAACCACCCATAGTGATTTTCCCGCATCAACCGGGTGGCGACCGGAACACCCGCCGATCTGGCAACCTCGGCCCCTTTGGCCGGGCCGTGTTCTGCCAGAAAGGCCGCGCATTTGAGCGCATCCTGACGGTAGGCCGTCACAATCCCATGACGTGTCGCGCCCCCGGAATTGGGGTCGCCCTCCAGCCGGTTGAATTCACGCAGCAGCCGCGCCGCCCTGACCTTGTCCTTGCGCGGCACATATGGGCCCGGATCGCATTGCACCTCGACCGTGCCATCGGCACGTACGGTGATCAGACCCAGACCAAGCCTGCGGCACAGCGCCAGATTGTCCCTGAGCGCCCGCCGGGCCGTGCGCCCGGTGGGTTTGCTGACCCCGATATAGACCTGATCCGTGAGTTTCAGGCGGGTAATCGCCTGATGGAAAAGGGACAGCGTGAACCTGAGCTTGAGTTCGACAATCACAGGCGGCTCGTCTTCGCGCATGGCGACGATATCGGCTGCGCCCACTTCTCCTTTGACGGTGTATCCCTGACGCTCCAAAAGCGCCTTGATCGGGGGATAGAGGTCCTGCTCGCGGTTCATGGGGCCTATGCTACGCAGATTGTTGAGGAATACCAGACGGGTTGCTTGAACATGGGTCGCAGGCATGGCTATGTCTGGAACACCTTGATGACACAACACCGGATGGGTTCATGCGCCTGCTGACATTTCTCGCTTTTCTACTGGCCCCGATCACGGCTGCGGCTGCGTGCGATGGGCAGGACCTGCGCCCACTGCTGTCAGATGACGCGCGGGCCGAGTTGCAACGCGCCGTGGCGGACATCCCCTTTCCGGAAGGCAACCACTGGATTGCGCGCAAGGGTGACACGGTTCTGCACATCGTTGGCACCCTGCACACTTATGACGAGCGTATGGAAAAGGTGGTTGAACGCCTGTCTCCGGACCTGAGCCAGGCTGACGCATTCTATTTCGAAGTCACCCAGACTGACATGGATGCATTCGAAAAAAACCTGGCCAATAATCTCAGCGCCGTAATGATCACTTCCGGGCCGACCCTGATCGACCTGATGGGAGATGAAGACTGGGCCGCATTCTCGACCGCGTTGCACCAGCGCGGCATTCCCGGCTGGATGGCTGCCAAAATGCGACCGTGGTTCTTGAGCATGATGCTGAGCATCCCGCCCTGCATGATGGAAGATCCGAACGGGACCTACGGCATGGACGCCCGCCTGAACGATCTGGCCGCAGAAAACGGCATTCCGCAATACTCGCTGGAACGTATCGACGACCTGATCGCCATGTTCGACAGCCACCCTCTGGAACAGCAGGTCGAGTCGCTGGTGCGGCTGTCCGGGGCGATGATGGGAAGCAACGATCAACTGGCCACCATGGCCAATGGATATCTGGAAGAAAAGCACGCCGAGATCATACAATTCGCACGCCTTCAGGGGTTCGAGGAATCCGGGTTGAGCCGGGACGTCTTCGATGAGGAATGGAACGGGTTCGAGCAGCAGATGCTTGTCCAACGGAATGCTTTGTGGATGGAGCATATTCTGGCCATCACGGATCAGACGGCGGTGATCGCGGTCGGCGCAGGTCATCTGAGTGATGACCACGGTTTGCTGAACCAGCTGGAGCAGGCCGGATACACGCTGACACGCGCCGCTTTCTAAGCTGGTTCAGCGGTTTTCAGACCAAGCGTCGCAGACGGGCTGCTGTGGCGTGACAAGGGCGTTTGTCCGCCCTATAAGGCGCGCAAATTTCCATTCCGCAGGACGCTGACATGACAACGCTCGTATTTGGTCACAAATCCCCCGACACCGATTCCACAGGCTCGCCGATCCTGTGGTCGTGGTACCTCAACGAAATCAAAGGTGTGCAGGCCGAGCCCGTGCTGTTGGGCGAACCCAACACCGAAGCGGCGTTCATGCTGGACAACTGGGATCTGCCCAAACCACGCATCCTGGACGATCTGGCAGCGGACACTCCGGTGGTTATCGTCGACACCAACAACCCTGCCGAACTGCCCGCCAACGTCAATGACGCTGACATCCGCGCCATTATCGACCACCACAAGCTGGTCGGTGGTCTGGAAACCAAAGGCCCGATCGACATCACCGTGCGCCCGCTGGCCTGCACGGCCACCATCATGGTTGACCTGATGGGCGACGATGCAGCCAAGATGCCCGACGCCATCAAGGGCGCGGCACTGACCTGCATCCTTTCGGACACGCTGGAATTCCGCTCGCCCACCACCACGCCCCATGACCGCGAGGTCGCAGAGCGGCTGGCAGCCGAGTTGGAGCTGGATATCTCGGCTTACGCGGCAGATATGTTTGCGGCGAAATCGGATGTCTCGTCCTTCTCGGATGCCGAACTGATCCGCATGGACAGCAAGGAATACGAAGTCGATGGCACCAAATTCCGCGTCTCGGTTCTGGAAACCACTGCGCCGGGTGTCATTCTGGACCGCAAGGCAAGCCTGGCGGGTTCGATGGTGGATGTCGCCAAAGAAGACGGTGTCGATCAGGTGCTGCTGTTCGTCGTCGATATCCTGAACGAGGAAGCCACCCTGCTGGTGCCCAATGATCTGGTCAAAACCGTTGCCGAGAAAAGCTTTGGTGCATCCGTCGATGGCGACGCCGTGGTTCTGCCGGGCATCATGAGCCGTAAAAAGCAGATCATTCCGAACCTGAAGGTCTGAAAAAACACGCGGGGTCCGTCATTCTGAATAAAACGGGCCTCGCATTATTGGTCTTCAGTCTGCGCCTTCGGCATTGCGCTTAAACAGACCTTTACCCAACCGACGAAATACAGGGCGGCCACCGATCGATTGGTGGCCAATCCCTTGCCAATCGGTCATAAGGCTCGTGCAGTTTCAGCTTGAGGCCACATATGACCCAGATCGTTCACGCGCTGTCCGAAATTTCTGCCCGCTACAAAGCGTTGTTTGTCGATCTGTGGGGGTGCGTTCACAACGGGATCACGGCCTATCCCGAAGCTGTCGCAGCCCTTCAAGCCTATCGCGCGGACGGGGGGCTTGTCGTGCTGGTCACGAACTCGCCCAAACCCCGCGCGGGTGTGGCCGAGCAACTGGTGCAGTTCAATGTTCCCACAGATACCTATGACACCATTGCCACCAGCGGCGATTCCGCGCGGTCGGCGATGTTCCGTGGCGCTGTCGGGCACAAGGTTTACTTCATGGGGGAATGGCAGCGCGATGCGGGCTTTTTCGAGCCACTGAAACTGCTGCACCACCCGATCCATATCGAACGTGTCCCGCTAAGAGAGGCCGAAGGGATCGTCTGCTGTGGTCCCTTTGATCCGATGGCTGACCCGGTCGTGAACCGCCCCGATTTCCTCTATGCCAAGCAGATGGGCATGAAGCTGCTATGCGCAAACCCCGATATTGTTGTCGATCGCGGCGAGGTGCGCGAATGGTGTGCCGGCGCTTTGGCAAAGCTCTATACCGAGATGGGCGGCGAGAGCCTGTATTTCGGCAAACCGCACCCGCCGATCTACGATCTGGCGCGCCGCAGGTTGCAGGAACTGGGCCATGATATCCCGGATAGCGACATTCTGGTGATCGGCGACGGCCCCCATACGGACATTCTGGGGGGCATGGGTGAAGGCATTGATTCCCTGTTCATTTCGGGCGGGCTGGCGGCGGCCGAGACAAAAACGTCGCACCATCCGGATCACGAATCCCTAACAGCTTATATCGAAAGGGAAAAGATCAACCCGACCTACACAATCGGTCGATTGAGATAGCAAGAAAAGACTTGATTTTCTGCAACTGCGAAGTAATAAAGTTGCCAACCTAGGCCGGATAGTGGTTTTTTCTTTCTCGGTCGATTTCGAGTGAGGGCAACATGTTGGACAATCTTCCACGCGGAACGATCTGTATCGAAGACATCGAAATGGGCATGTCCCGCCACCTGCGCAAAGTGGTGACGGACGAAGATATCGAGATGTTTGCGCAGATCTCGACAGACCGGAACCCGGTGCATCTGGATGATGATTATGCCCGCGATACAATCTTCGAAGGGCGCATCGCGCACGGGATGCTGACAGCTGGGCTGATTTCGGCCGTGATTGGCGAACAACTGCCGGGCCATGGCACGGTCTATATGGGGCAGTCACTGAAGTTCCTGGCCCCCGTGCGCCCCGGTGACATGGTTTACGCCGAGGTCAAAGTTATCGACATCGACTTTTCCAAGCGTCGCGTCAAACTGGATTGCCATTGCTCGGTCGAGGGTAAGAAGGTTCTGATCGGTGAAGCCATGGTACTGGCCCCGTCGCGCAAGTTCGACTGATCGGCGAACACTTCCATGCAAAAGGCGCCCGACCGGCGCCTTTTTTGTTTGGACGCTGTTTTTTGCCTGTGCCTTTCAGGACGGTCGGGCGCGTTTTCGCCCTTTCAACGCACCGGATTCCAGAATGATCTCTGACACCACGTGTTCGCGCCTGTAGGCCATCACATGAACGCCGGACACCCCCGCGATATCGCGGATCTGCTGGATCAGTTCGATACAGATCTTCTTGCCCTCGTCAGCTGGCTTTTCGGCTTTCTCCATCCGCTCGATGACCTGATCGGGGATGTGAATGCCGGGAACATTGCTGCGCATCCAGCGTGCCGCACGCGCTGACGCGATGGGGCCGACGCCCGCGATGATGAACACTTTCTTGTCCAGCCCCGCATCCCTCACCCGCGCCATGAATTTCTCGAACAGCGGAATGTCGTAGATGTAATTGGTCTGAATATACTCGGCCCCGGCCTCAACCTTCTTTGCCAGACGGTCAGGTCGCCAGTCATAAGGCGGGATACAGGGGTTTTCGGCAGCACCAAGGAACAGTTGCGGCGGGCGCGTGATCTTACGACCAGAAAGGAACATTCCCTGATCGCGCATCGTGCGGATCGTCCGCAACAGGGTCAGGGAATCGAAATCGAAAACCGGTTTTGCCCCCGGCTGATCCCCGACGCCGACGCCGTCGCCGGTCAGGCACAGCACGTTACTGACGCCCAACGCCGCAGCCCCCAGAACATCTCCCTGAATGGCAATCCGGTTCCGGTCGCGGCAGGAAATCTGATAGACCGGAGAATAACCCGCGCGCGTCAGCAAGGCACAAATCCCAATCGAGGACATGTGACAGTTCGCGCCCGAAGCATCGGTTGCATTGATCGCGTCAGCCACTTCACCAAGCGGTTGGGCCGCCTGAAAAACATCCTCGGGGTCGGCACTGTCGGGTGGGTTCAATTCGGCGGTGACTGCGAAACGGCCTGAACGGAGTACCTTTTCCAACCGGCTGTGCGACACATATCCTTGGGGAACCGGAACATAGCCAATCGGCTCCACCTCGTTGCGATGGGTATCACTCATTTCTTCAGTTCCCGGTTTATCGCGTTGGGTGGTTCGGCGGCCAGTGGTGCCGCAGAAGGTTCATTCTCGCGCGCTTCGGGGAATGCCTCGGCCAGCGCCAATCGGGCAGCATCCCGGGTCTCGCGCTCGTGTGCAGCAATTTCGCGACTGACCCGCAACCAGGATGACGAGCCTTTCAACGTGTGCTCCACCGGTGGCAGAACTTCTTTTATCTTGTCGGCTCCGTCCCGCATACGGCTGGCTCCGTTCCAGGCCAGGGCCCAGACACATTTCATATCCGGCTTCACCTCACAGAACTCGCCGGGACGTACGCCGCCACATGGGCCATTGCGCAATTGCTTTGGGCAGTTCATCGGGCAGGACATTCCGGTGGATGACAACACGCATTGCCCGCACATCTTGCAATCGAACAACAGGGTTTTGACGCCCTTCTCGACCAGTGCGATGGGGCGTTCGACGCGGTTATATCCGATCTTTGCAAATAGCGGGTCCATCGCGACCATGCCGCGTTCGACACATTTATAGATCCACTCGAAAGTGCGGGCATGACGAATCGCGAACAGTCGCATTCGGTACATGGGTCTGCCTCCTGTGCTGGGTTCGTTCGAACCTGGCCGGGCTTTGATCCGGTGCGCCTTAATCCAGGGGACCGGATTTTCAGTCTAAACCCAGAGTTTTTTTTGAATCAAGCGGTTGGAGGCGGCTGGCATGAAATACTTGGGTTGGCCTCGTGCATTTTCCCGGCCAAGCGAAATGTTCAAGGCTCATTCGCAGGATCGCATTCTTGGAATTCAAACTGCCGCTTGAACAAATTGACTCGCGCCGCTACGCAATCGTCTATGCACATCATCCGGGATATCCAGTTCGTCCAGCCAGAAGATCGCGGCGCCAGCGTGGCAATCGGGAATTTCGACGGCGTTCATTTGGGGCATCAGTCGGTCATTGAACTGGCCCGTAATGCAGCGCCGGACGCGCCGCTGGGTGTGTTGACCTTCGAGCCGCATCCGCGGGAGTATTTTGCGCCTGACACGCCTCCGTTCCGCCTGATGCGGGGCAATGCGCGAGCGCACCGGCTGGAGAAGCTGGGCGTAGAGAAGCTTTATGAACTGCCGTTCAACGCCGCGCTGGCCGGGCTTTCGCCAATGGATTTTGCGCGCAACGTGATCTGCGACGGGCTGGGCCTGTCGCATGTCGTGGTGGGTGCGGATTTCTGCTTTGGCAAGGGCCGCAGCGGCACGGCGCAGGATCTGGTGCGGTTCGGGCAGGACATGGGGTTCGGTGTGACGATTGCGCCTTTGATGGAACGGTCGGAAAATGTTGTATCCTCAACCGCCATTCGCACCGCGCTGAGCGACGGCCGCCCACGGGACGCAGCCGCGATGCTGGGACACTGGCACCGGATCGAAGGCGAAGTGATCGGGGGCGAACAGCGCGGGCGCGAGCTGGGCTTTCCCACCGCGAACATGTCCATCGAAGGGCTGCATCCGCCAAAATTCGGTGTCTACGCCGTACTGGTGGATGTGTTGGATGGGCCGCATAAGGGCAGCTATCACGGTGCGGCCTCGATCGGGGTGCGCCCGATGTTTAACGGCCAAGTGCCCAATATCGAAACCTTCCTGTTCGACTTTTCGGGCGATCTGTACGGGGCGACCCTGTCGGTGGGTCTGATCGACTTTCTGCGCCCCGAGATGACATTCGACGGGCTGGAGAGTCTGATCACGCAGATGGATGCCGACTGCGAACAGGCCCGCGGTATATTGACCGCCCTATGAGTGTTGATCCGATTGAACGCGCGGGCCTGCCTGCCCGGTTTTGGGAACGCAAACCCCTGCGCCAAATGAACCAGCGCGAGTGGGAGGCATTGTGTGATGGCTGCGGCAAATGCTGCCTGAACAAGCTGGAAGATGAAGACACGGGCGAGGTTGCCCTGACCTGCGTCGCCTGCCGCTTGCTGGATGATGAAAGCTGCCGCTGCGTACAATACGACATCCGGCATCAATTCGTGCCCGAATGCATCGTCATGACCCCCGACAATATCGACGAACATGCCTATTGGTTGCCGCAAACCTGCGCGTATCGGTTGCTGTGGGAAGGCAAACCGCTTTACGACTGGCACCCGTTGATATCTGGTACAGCGGACAGTGTGCACGCTGCCGGGGTCTCGGTTCAGGGGCGCACGGTATCTGAATTCGAAACGCCCATGGAAGAATGGGAAGATTACATAATCGAGGAGCCAAGCTGATGCATTTCGCGTCTGACAATTCCGGGCCGGTTCATCCACAGGTCATGGCCAGGCTGGCCGAGGTCAATCAGGGCTATCAGATGGCCTATGGCGCGGATACGCTGATGAACGAGGTGCGCGACCGTATCCGCAGCATATTCGAGGCTCCGGGTGCTGTGGTCTATCTGGTGGCGACCGGGACAGCAGCGAATTCGCTCGCCCTTGCAACATTGTCAAAGCCTTGGGAAACGGTCTTCTGTTCCCCAGTCGCGCATATCCACGAGGACGAATGCAACGCACCGGAGTTTTACAGCGGCGCCAAGCTGACCCTGGTACCGGGCGGAGACAAGATGACCCCTGAGGCTTTGCGCGGGTCAATTCTGGGCGAAGAAACACGCGGTGTGCATGGGCCGCAGCGCGGACCCGTGTCGATCACACAAGTGACCGAGCGCGGATCGGTCTATTCGCTGGCAGAGTTGCAGGCCCTGTGCGAGGTCGCCAAGACGTACGGCCTGCCCGTGCATCTGGACGGCGCGCGCTTTACCAACGCGTTGGTTGCGCTGAACTGTTCCCCTGCGGATATGACATGGAAAGCAGGTGTAGATGCTGTCAGTTTTGGTGGCACCAAGAACGGTCTCATGGGTGTCGAGGCGGTTGTGTTCTTTGATGAAAGCAAAGCCTGGGAGTTTGAGCTGCGGCGCAAGCGCGGGGCGCATCTGTTTTCCAAACACCGCTATCTGTCCGCTCAGATGGCGGCCTATCTGGAAGACCACCTGTGGCTGAAGATGGCGCGTCAGGCCAATGACAACTGCGCCCGCTTGGCCGAGGGGTTGCGCGCCAAGGGGGCCGCATTTCTGCACGAACCGCAGGCCAATATGATCTTTGCCTCATTCCCACGCGCGAAGCACAAGCAACTGCACAAGGCAGGCGCGGTTTATCACCTTTGGGGGGCAGAGCTGGAAGGCGAGGATAACAACGAAAACCTCGCGTGCAGGCTGGTTTGCGACTGGTCCATAGGAGCGGCGGAGATCGATCAGTTTCTCAATCTGCTTTGACGCCTAACGGAGCGTTGGCCTGCCAGAACGCCCGCAACAAAGCGCCGGTTTCATCAGGATGTGAAATCGGCAGCATGTGCCCTGCGCCGTTGATGCGTTCATGGCGCGCATCAGGCAGGCGCCGTTGCAGCCCTGCGCAAATCGCGTGGATCACTGGCGGCGTCTCTGACCCGCTCAGCAACAGGATCGGCATCGATGCGCGCCGGAGCCGATCCGGGTCAAGCAACCCTGCCTGATCGTCATAGAGCACAGGGTGCACAGCCGGAACCGCATCGATTCCACGCACCATATTTGCCCGCGTGCGCTCGGGCAAATCAGGCCATTTGGGGCTGATCTTCGTGCTCCACGCCCTGTTGAACAGGCGCGCGGCCAATACCTTGTCACCAGACGCGAAGGCCGCACTGACTGGCTCGGAGTCCCGTTCGTGCTGTTCGAACAACAGCGGCGCATCCTGTTTCGCAACTGCAAAGAACACGGGTTCGATCAGGATCAGGCTGCGCACGCGCTCGGGATGTTCAATCGCCAACCTGAGTGCGATCATCGCCCCAAAGGAATGCCCGATCACATCCATGGGTTTCGTCAATTCAGCCAAGGCCGGTCTTGTCACTGCGTCAAAGAAATCAACCTGCCCGTCCCAATCCGGGCTGCGCCCATGCGACAGCATATCCGGAGCAACAAATGTCGCACAACCATTCAGCGAACTGGCCAAACCTGACCAAGCACCGGAATGCGCAATCGTGCAATGGAGGGCGAGCAGTTTCCGCTCCCCCTCACCCAAGTGCCTGACGAAAACGGATTGCATCGTGGCCCTGACCGTCACCCGTTCATCTTGGCCAGATGCCGGTCCAGATCGTCCAACCTGTCCTGACCCCAGAACCGCTGGTCGTCGGGCGTGATGTAGAACGGTGCGCCGAAGACACCCCGGTCCGCGGCTTCCTCGAGGTTGGCGGCGTAGGTTTCTGCCCCCACCAGCAAGCCGCTGTCTGCCAGACCGGGATCAAACCCCGCTTGCGTCAGACATTCGCGGATGACATCGTCCTGTGCGATATCCTTTTCCTCGGCCCAGCAGGCGCGAAGGAAGCTATGACACAGCTTACCCACATCGCCCGAGCCGTCCTTGATCGCGGCAATAACCGCATAAGATGACGGGGCCATGTTGGTCGGCCAGTGCGCGGGTTTCAGATTGAACTCCATCCCCAGATTCTTCGATTGGCGCAGCAGCTCCTGTGCGCGGTACTCCATACGAGAGATATGCCGGTCTTTCGGTGGGGTCCCCCCGGTGCGCGCGAACAGGGCGATAATGTCCAGCGGCTTATAGTTGATCGTCGCGCCGTGTTTCGCCGCGATTTCTTCCAGCCGCATCCCTGCCAGATAGGAATAGGGCGAGAGTGTCGCAAAAAAGTAGTCAATCTGGGTCATGTGCACTTTCTCCGCTGCGTTACCTTTGCGGGACGGTAAGGCCATGCTAAGCGGTGTCAACATCACGATTCTGTCACATTGCCATTGCTGCCCGGGGACCTCAGCCGATGCCGACACTTCACGAACCCAAGCTTATCGCTGGGAACGCCAACCTTCCGCTTGCCCAAGCCATCGCACGCCGCATGAGCCTGTACCGAGGCGTTGATCAGGGTCTGGTCGATGCGCGTGTCGAACGGTTCAACGACGGTGAGATTTTCGTGGAAGTGTTCGAAAATGTGCGCGGCGAGGATATGTTCATTATCCAACCGACCTCGAACCCGGCCAATGACAACCTGATGGAACTGCTGATCATCGCCGATGCGCTGCGCCGGTCGTCCGCGCAGCGGATCACCGCCGTGATCCCGTATTTCGGGTACGCCCGTCAGGACCGTCGCACCAAGGCCCGCACGCCCATCAGCGCCAAGCTGGTGGCCAACATGCTGACAGGGGCCGGGATCGAACGGATCCTGACCATGGACTTGCATGCGGCCCAGATTCAGGGCTTTTTCGATATGCCCGTGGACAACCTTTATGCCTCGCCCATCTTTGCGCTGGATGTGAGGCATCAGTTCAAGGGAAATCTGGATGAAATCATGGTCGTTTCACCTGACGTGGGCGGCGTGGCCCGCGCGCGTGAACTGGCCAAGCGGATCAACGCCCCTTTGTCGATCGTGGACAAGCGCCGCGAGAAAGCGGGCGAAGTGGCCGAGATGACCGTGATCGGGGATGTGAAGGACAAGATCTGTCTGATCGTCGACGACATGTGCGACACCGCCGGAACGCTGTGCAAGGCAGCGCAGGTGCTGCTGGATAACGGTGCGAAAGAGGTTCATTCCTACATCACGCATGGCGTCATGAGCGGCCCTGCGGTGGAACGGGTGACAAATTCGGTGATGAAGTCGCTGGTGCTGACCGACACGATCCAGCCAACCAAAGAGATTTTGGGCGCCAAGAACATCCGCATTGTTCCGACCGCGCCTATCTTTACGCAGGCGATCCTGAACATCTGGAACGGAACCAGCGTGTCATCCCTGTTCGAAGACAAGACGCTGACGCCGATCTACGAATCCATGTACCAGATGGATTGAGTTTGGACGGGTCGACAGAATGTGTCGTCCCTTTCTTTTTGAACCACCGGTTGCGCACAAGTCTGCCTCATGCGCGCGATCAGCGACACAAGCGGACCGATCTCCATGACTGGCAACAAACGCATTGTTCTTTCCAGCGACCACGCGGCTATCGAGCTGCGTCAGGCCGTGGCCAACCACATCGCGCAGCAAGGCTGGGACGTGGTCGATATCGGCCCGACGACCCATGAAAGCACCCATTACCCCAAACACGGCAAGGCCGCGGCACTGGCCGTAGCCTCGGGTGATTGCGGATTGGGGATTATCCTCTGCGGCACGGGTCAGGGCATCATGATGGCCGCAAACAAGGTGCCCGGCATTCGCTGCGGCGTCTGTTCGGACGCGTTTTCCGCCCGGATGATCCGCCAGCATAACAATGCCAATATGCTGTCGATTGGCGCGCGTGTTGTCGGCGAAGGACAGGCGCTGGATATTGTGGATGCGTTTCTGGGTGCCGAATTTGAAGGCGGCCGCCACGCCACACGGGTCGACATGATCGAAGCGCAGGACGACTGAGGCCTGCGCCTGTCCTGCAAGCCCAGGATCAGGAAATGTCCCAGTCGTCCGGGTGCGCCACCTCTCCAAACGCGGTCCAGCTGATCCGGATGCGGGCAATCCGCGTGTCGGACCAAGTCCGAAACACCGCTTCAAACCCTTCTGTGGTGACATTTTCTGCCTGAACCTCGGCGCGCAGGGCTGATGATGTGTCGACATCCCAAAGGGAAATCCCGATCTGAACAATGGGCGGGCTAAGAAACGTGTCCTTGAATTGGATGGGTTTCCGACGTTCGCGGGGGCCTTCGCCAGTCCACATGTCCCCGCCTTCGGCAAATTCCGAAAACAGAACACTTTCACCTTGATCGATGCCAATGGGATGGGTCAGAAATTTTTTCATGTATTCATCATTATACTTGAATTTCCGCAACTTATCCCTGCTTTTTGGCAAAAGCACGACAAAAAAACGGCCCCGCAATCGCGAGGCCGTTCCAATTTTTCACTGTTAAGCCAATTACAGGCTCATATGCGTCCCAAGCGCTTCCATGTCGGCCAGCAGCTTGGCGGCTTCGTCGACGATCGACATATCGTCGCCGCCCTTTGCCGCTTCGTGCGAGGCGCGTGCCTCGGCAATCAGCTCGTCCATATGCGAACGGGTGATTTCCGAAACCGGAACCGCCTTTTCGGCCAGAACCGACAGGCTGTCGCCGTTGATCTGGGCAAACCCGCCGGTGACCAGGTATTCGCTGGACCCTTCGGGTGCCTCAACCTTCAGCAGACCGGGGCGCAGCGTTGTGATGGTGGGGGCGTGATCGGGCATCGCCGTCATGTCCCCGTCTGCGCCGGGAATCTGGACCGCGGTGACCTCGAGCGAAGCTAAGCTCCGCTCGGGGCTGACGAGGTCGAAATGCATCGTGTTTGCCATCAGGGATACTCCTTAGGCGGCTGCTGCTGCCATTTTTTCGGCTTTGGCGATCACTTCGTCGATGCCGCCAACCATCAGGAAGGCTGCTTCGGGCAGGTGATCGTATTCGCCAGCCACAACGGCCTTGAACGACGAGATGGTGACATCCAGAGGAACCTGAACACCCGGCGATCCGGTGAAGACCTCGGCCACGTCGAACGGCTGCGACAGGAAGCGTTCGATCTTACGGGCACGGGCCACGGTCAGCTTGTCCTCTTCCGACAGTTCGTCCATGCCGAGAATGGCGATGATGTCCTGCAGCGACTTGTAGCGCTGGAGAATTTGCTGAACGTCGGTCGCAACCTTGTAGTGCTCTTCCCCGACGATGGCCGGGTCGAGCAGGCGCGAGGTCGAGTCGAGCGGGTCAACCGCAGGGTAGATACCCTTTTCCGAGATCGCACGGTTGAGAACGGTGGTCGCGTCGAGGTGCGCAAACGAAGTTGCCGGCGCGGGGTCGGTCAAGTCGTCCGCAGGCACGTAGATCGCCTGCACCGAAGTGATCGATCCGGCCTTTGTCGAGGTGATGCGTTCCTGCAGGGCGCCCATGTCAGTGGCCAGTGTCGGCTGGTAGCCCACAGCGGACGGGATACGACCCAGCAGAGCCGACACTTCGGAACCCGCCTGCGTGAAGCGGAAGATGTTGTCGACGAAGAACAGAACGTCGGTACCAGACTGGTCGCGGAACTGCTCGGCCAGGGTCAGACCGGTCAGAGCAACACGCGCACGCGCACCCGGAGGCTCGTTCATCTGACCGTAAACCAGGGCCACCTGGCTTTCCGACAGGTTGTCCGGCTTGATCACGTTCGATTCGATCATCTCGTGGTACAGGTCGTTGCCTTCACGGGTCCGTTCACCAACACCCGCAAACACCGAGAAGCCCGAGTGCACTTTTGCGATGTTGTTGATCAGTTCCATGATCAGAACAGTTTTACCAACGCCGGCGCCGCCAAACAGGCCAATCTTACCGCCTTTGGCGTAAGGGGCCAGCAGGTCAACCACCTTGATGCCGGTGACCAGAACTTCCGACTCGGTCGACTGTTCGGCAAAGGTCGGTGCGGGCTGGTGGATAGCGCGAACTTCGGTCGCCTCTACCGGACCTTTTTCGTCGATCGGCTCGCCGACGACGTTCAGGATGCGGCCCAGGGTGGCATTGCCAACCGGAACCGAGATCGGTGAACCGGTGTCGGTGACCACTTCGCCACGGACCAGACCTTCGGTCGCGTCCATCGCGATGGTGCGGACAGTGTTTTCACCCAGGTGCTGAGCAACTTCCAACACCAGGCGCTTGCCATTGTTGGTGGTTTCCAGCGCGTTCAGAATTTCAGGCAGCTGATCTTCGAAGTGCACGTCGACGACGGCCCCGATGATCTGTGTGACTTTGCCTTTTGCATTCGCCATGTTTCGTCTCCGGTTTGTCTCTACAGCGCCTCAGCGCCGGAAATAATTTCAATCAGCTCGTTGGTGATCACGGCCTGACGCGAGCGGTTGAACTGGATCGTCAGCTTGTCGATCATCTCACCCGCGTTGCGCGTCGCGTTGTCCATTGCGGACATCCGCGCGCCCTGTTCAGACGCTCCGTTTTCGAGCAGAGCCGAGAAGATCGCGGTCGCAACCCCCTTGGGCAGCAAGTCGGCCAGAATGGCCTCTTCGCTGGGCTCGTAGTCGAAGATGGCACCGCTGTCGTCACCTTCCGATTCCTCGAACGAGGCGGGGATGACCTGCTGTGCCGTCGGGATCTGGGTCACAACGTTGACGAACTTCGAATAGAAGATCGTGGCAACGTCGAACTCGCCCCCGTCGAAGCGGGACAGGATGTCCTTTGCGATGTCCTGCGCGTTGGAATAACCCAGACGCTTGACCTCACTCAGGTCCACATGCCCAACGAACAAATCGCCAAAATCACGCTTGAGCGCGTCACGGCCTTTCTTGCCGACGGTCAGGATCTTGACCGTCTTGCCCTTGCCGCGCAGCTCTTCCGCCTTCTGGCGGGCCAGCTTGGCGATGTTCGAGTTGAAGCCGCCACACAGGCCGCGTTCAGCTGTCAGCACAACCAGCAGATGGACATCATCACTGCCCGTACCACGGAGCAGCTTGGGGGCGCTGTCGCTGCCCCCGACCGACGCCGCCAGCCCCGCCATCACGGCATTGAACCGCTCGGCATAAGGGCGTGAGGCTTCGGCAGATTCCTGGGCGCGGCGCAGTTTTGCGGCCGCGACCATCTGCATGGCCTTGGTGATCTTGCGGGTCGATTTGACCGACTCGATCCTGTTTTTAAGGTCCTTCAGACTAGGCATCGGAACCTCCTATCAAGCGAAGGTCGCGGCGTATTCGTCGATCGCTGCTTTGAGTTTGTCGGACGCATCGCCTTTGATCTTCGGATCTTCGTCGGTGATCCACTTCAGCAGGTCAGCGTGCTTGCCGCGCAGGTGCGCCAGCAGACCGGCCTCGTAGCGGCCAACATCCGACACGTCGATCTTGTCGAGGTAACCGTTGGTGCCCGCGAAGATGACGCAGACGATTTCCGCGTTGGTCAGCGGCGAATACTGCGGCTGCTTCATCAGCTCGGTCAGGCGCGCACCGCGGTTCAGCAGCTGCTGGGTTGCGGCGTCGAGGTCGGACCCAAACTGCGCAAAGGCCGCCATTTCGCGATACTGAGCCAGTTCCAGCTTGACCGGACCGGCAACCGATTTCATCGCGTCGGTCTGAGCCGACGAGCCCACACGCGAAACCGACAGACCGGTGTTCACGGCAGGACGGATGCCCTGATAGAACAGTTCGGTTTCCAAGAAGATCTGACCGTCGGTGATCGAGATCACGTTGGTCGGAATAAAGGCCGAAACGTCACCACCCTGGGTTTCGATAACCGGCAGAGCGGTCAGCGAGCCGGCACCGAAATCTTCGTTCAGCTTCGCCGAACGTTCCAGCAGACGGGAGTGGAGGTAGAAAACGTCACCCGGATAGGCTTCGCGGCCCGGCGGGCGGCGCAGCAGCAGCGACATCTGACGATAGGACACGGCCTGTTTCGACAGGTCATCATAGATGATCAGCGCGTGGCGGCCATTGTCACGGAAATATTCCGCCATCGCGGTTGCGGCATAGGGTGCCAGGAACTGCATCGGTGCCGGGTCGGACGCGGTTGCGGCGACAACGATCGAATATTCAATCGCACCGGATTCTTCCAGTTTCTTCACCAGCTGGGCAACGGTCGAACGTTTCTGACCGATCGCAACGTAAACGCAGTACAGTTTCTTCGACTCGTCGTCGCCTGCTGCTTCGTTATAGACCTTCTGGTTCAGGATGGTGTCCAGAGCCACGGCGGTTTTACCGGTCTGGCGGTCACCAATGATCAGCTCGCGCTGGCCGCGGCCAATCGGGATCATCGCGTCAACCGATTTCAGGCCGGTTGCCATCGGTTCGTGCACCGATTTACGCGGGATGATGCCAGGCGCTTTGACGTCTGCAACGCCGCGCTTGGTGGCATTGATCGGACCTTTGCCGTCCAGCGGGTTGCCCAGACCGTCAACAACACGGCCCAGCAGTTCATCACCGATCGGAACGTCCACGATCGAGTTGGTGCGCTTGACGGTGTCACCTTCTTTGATGTCACGGTCGGAACCGAAGATAACGACACCGACGTTGTCGCTTTCCAGGTTCAGCGCCATACCCATGATGCCGCCGGGGAATTCGACCATCTCACCGGCTTGAACGTTGTCCAGGCCATATACACGGGCAATCCCGTCACCGACGCTCAGCACGCGACCGATCTCGGCCACTTCGGCTTCCTGACCAAAATTCTTGATCTGGTCCTTCAGGATTGCAGAAATCTCTGCAGCTTGGATTCCCATTTATCCGACCTCTTTCATTGCATTCTGTAGGGAGTTCAGCTTCGAACGGATCGAACTGTCGATCATTTTCGAGCCCACTTTGACGACAAGACCGCCGATGAGGCTTTCATCAACGGTCGCATTGATAGTTACGGTCTTGCCCACACGCTCGGACAGCGTCTTGGACAGTTTTTCCAGTTGTGTCTTGGTCAGCGCCTTGGCCGAGGCGACATCGGCGGTCACTTCGCCACGCTCATCAGCCAGCATGTCACGCAGCACCTGCACCAGTTGCGGCACAACAAACAGGCGGCGTTTCTGCGCCATCAGACCCAGCGTATTGCGCAGGATGGCGTTCAGGCCCATCTTGTCAGCAATTGCGGTGATCGCAGCTTCCTGCTGAGTACGCGAAACCAGCGGCGATGCGATTAGGTCGCGCAGGTCGGCACTGTCGCCCAGTGCTGCTGCCAGATCATTGATGCCGGATTCCAGACCCGCAAGGTCATTATTCTCTTTTGCGATCTCGAAGATCGCGGTGGCATAGCGCTCGGCGATGCCTGTGGAAATCGAAGCTGGTTCGGACACGTCCACCCTTCCGATATTTGAGGCCCCGATTTTGGGTAGCGGCCGCTACCTTGGGGCGTGAGGAAACCCCGGCCAGACGGTCGGGGATCAAAATCACCGGGGATGTAGCAGAGGTGAACCAACCAAGCAATACGCTATAGCGGTAACAGATTTATCCACAAAATGTTAATTTTCATACACTTACACCAAGTGCGACCGTTTGGACCGGTCGCGGCAGTTGAAAAATGTTACGAATATGCAGGTTTTTGCGATTCCTGTGACTTTTTTCTCGCGAATTTGTCACTTTGGGATGCACACGGTTGTCACGCAGGCTTTAGCAGACCGTCAAGCGCCTTGATCGGCTTCCTGATGGCATGTTTGGTGACATTGCCCCGGGGCGGATGAATGTTCTTTGTGACCTCGACCATCAACACCCCGCCCGCCATGACAGTTGGAATACGCTGGCCGGTTTTTTCGATCAGACTGCCCGACTTCAACCAGAACCGCCGGAAGGACGGCGGCATGTAAAGAGCCGAGCAATGCGCCTCGGGCAGGAAGTAGTGCGACCTGAGCTGATTTTCCAGCTGAGTGGCGGAATAGGGGCGGCCAAAGCCAAATGGCGTTTTGTCCGTACGTGACCACAGACCCGCCCGGTTCGGAACAATGAACACGGCCCTGCCACCGGGGCCCAGAACGCGCCAGCATTCCTCCAGCAGCTGGTTTGGCCGCTCGGACGTTTCCAGCCCGTGCATCACCACAAGCTTGTCCACGTGACCGGTTTCAATGGGCCACCGGGTCTCTTCCGTCAGGACCGATACATTGGGCATCCCCGCAGGCCAGGGCATCACACCTTGCGGGCCGGGCATCAGCCCGATGACCCGGCGCGCATCGGCCAGATAAGGGCGCAACAGCGGCACGGCAAAGCCAAAACCGGCAACTGTCTGACCTTTGGCTTCGGGCCAGAGCTCGGTCAGCCGCCCGCGAATAGCCGCCTGTGCCGCGCGCCCAAGGGTGCTGCGGTAGTAGAAGTTCCTCAGATCCTGCACATCAAGATGCATTGCGGACATCCGGTCAATCGGCTTAGCTGGGCGCAGTCTAGCAATGAAAGGGCAAAAGACCATGCCTCTTGAAATCGTTACAATCCCGTGCCTCAGCGACAATTACGCCTTTCTGGCCCATGACAGCGGCAATGGCCAGACTGCGCTGATTGATGCGCCCGAAGCCGCGCCGATTCTTGCAGCGCTGGAAGATCGGGGATGGACGTTGTCACATGTGCTGCTGACCCATCATCACTGGGATCACGTTGAAGGGCTGGCCGAAATTCTGGCCAAACACCCTGCAAAGGTCATCGGTGCTGCCGCCGATGCGCACCGCTTGCCCCCGCTGGACCAGCGGGTTGCCGAAGGCGACAGCTTTGAGGTCGGTGGCGAACCGGTCGCGGTGATGGACGTTTCGGGGCACACGGTTGGTCATATCGCGTTTTATCTTCCGCAAAGCGCGGTAGTCTTTACCGCTGACAGCCTGATGGCCCTCGGGTGTGGGCGTCTGTTCGAAGGCAGCCCGGCGCAGATGTGGGCGTCGCTGAGCAAGCTGGCCGCTTTGCCGGACGACACTCTGGTCTGTTCGGGGCATGAATATACACAATCCAACGCAAAATTCGCCATTACCGTCGATCCCGAGAACACCGCGTTGAGACTGCGAATTGCCGATATCGACCGCGACCGCGCCGCTGGCGAAGCCACTGTTCCGTCGATTTTGGCGCTTGAAAAAGCCACCAACCCGTTCCTGAGGGCCACTGATCCGGCGATTCAGGCCCATCTTGGTATGGCAAACGCCGATCCTGCGGCGGTTTTCGCCGAAATCCGGGGTAGAAAAGACAGGTTCTGATGCTTATTTGCCCCTCTTCACGGCCACGGTCACAACAAATGTGACTGTCAAGTGAAAGAAAACCCTTGAAGCCGGGCCACGATCAACCAAACTCTAATAGTATGAGGACATGGTTGGGATGGGGTTCCGGCCGAAAGCCCGCCCCCTTCTGACCCAAGACAGAGGAGCACCCGCGTGCCTTCATTCTCGAGCACACTGGAACAAGCCATCCACGCGGCCCTTGCGGCTGCGAATGAACGGCGACACGAATTTGCAACGCTGGAGCATTTGCTGCTGGCGCTTCTGGAAGAACCCGATGCGGTGCGCGTCATGAAAGCGTGCAGCGTCGATCTGGACGAGTTGCGCAGCACTCTGGTTGAGTTCATAGACGAAGATCTTTCAAATCTGGTCACGGATATCGACGGGTCCGAAGCCGTACCGACGGCAGCGTTCCAGCGCGTCATTCAGCGCGCCGCGATCCATGTGCAAAGCTCGGGCCGGACCGAAGTGACCGGTGCCAATGTACTGGTCGCCATATTTGCCGAGCGCGAAAGCAATGCCGCCTATTTCCTGCAGGAACAGGACATGACCCGGTACGACGCGGTCAATTTCATCGCCCATGGCGTGGCCAAAGACCCCGCTTATGGTGAAAGCCGGTCGGTGTCCGGTGCGGATCAGGTAGAAGAAGAAGCTCAGACAGGATCCGGCGACACGGAACAAAAAGAAAGTGCGCTTGGGAAATACTGCATTGACCTGAACGCGAAATCGCGCGCGGGTGATGTCGATCCGCTGATCGGGCGCGCGGATGAGGTGGAACGCTGTATCCAGGTGCTGTGCCGCCGCCGCAAGAACAACCCGCTGCTGGTGGGCGATCCGGGCGTGGGCAAAACCGCCATTGCCGAAGGTCTGGCGCACAAGATCGTCGCCGGAGAAGCCCCAGATGTCTTGGCAAACACCACCATCTACTCGCTGGACATGGGTGCGCTGCTGGCCGGGACCCGTTATCGCGGCGATTTCGAGGAACGCCTGAAAGCGGTTGTAACCGAGCTGGAAGAGCACCCCGACGCGGTGCTGTTCATCGACGAAATTCACACCGTGATCGGTGCCGGTGCAACCTCGGGCGGGGCAATGGATGCCTCGAACCTGCTGAAGCCTGCGTTGCAGGGCGGCAAGCTGCGCACCATGGGCTCGACCACCTACAAAGAGTTTCGCCAGCATTTCGAGAAGGACCGCGCTCTGTCGCGCCGGTTCCAGAAGATCGATGTGAACGAACCTTCGGTTGAAGACAGCGTCAAGATTCTGCGCGGTCTGAAACCCTATTTTGAGAAACATCACGACATCAAATACACCGCTGATGCGATCAGAACCGCAGTCGAGCTGTCGGCACGTTACATCAACGACCGCAAGCTGCCCGACAAGGCCATCGACGTGATTGACGAAGCTGGCGCGGCGCAGCATCTGGTGGCGGAAAGCAAACGGCGCAAGACCATCGGCGTCAAAGAGATTGAGGCCGTGGTTGCCAAGATCGCCCGCATCCCACCCAAGAACGTCACCAAGGACGATGCCGAGGTTCTGAAAGACCTCGAAGCCTCGCTGAAACGGGTGGTGTTTGGGCAGAATCTGGCGATCGAGGCACTGGCCAGCGCGATCAAACTGGCGCGCGCCGGCCTGCGGGAGCCTGAAAAGCCCATCGGCAACTATCTGTTTGCCGGTCCGACCGGTGTGGGCAAGACCGAGGTGGCGAAACAGCTGGCGGATACGCTGGGCGTTGAACTGCTGCGTTTCGACATGTCGGAATATATGGAGAAACACGCGGTCAGCCGTCTGATCGGCGCACCTCCTGGCTATGTCGGGTTCGATCAGGGGGGTCTGCTGACCGACGGTGTCGACCAGCATCCGCATTGTGTGTTGCTGCTGGACGAGATTGAAAAGGCGCACCCGGACGTGTTCAACATCCTGTTGCAGGTGATGGACCATGGCGAGCTGACTGACCATAACGGTCGTACAGTGAACTTCCGCAACGTGGTGCTGATCATGACCTCGAACGCGGGGGCGCAAGAGCAGGCCAAGGCCGCGATCGGGTTCGGTCGTGACCGTCGAGAGGGCGAAGACACTGCCGCGATTGAACGCATGTTCACGCCGGAATTCCGCAACCGTCTGGATGCCGTGATCTCGTTCGCGCCGCTGCCGAAAGAGGTCATTTTGCAGGTGGTCGAGAAATTCGTCCTGCAACTGGAAGCCCAACTGCTGGATCGTGGTGTGACCATTGATCTGACACCCAAAGCCGCCGAATGGCTGGCGGACAAAGGGTATGACGACAAGATGGGGGCGCGCCCGCTGGGCCGTGTCATTCAGGAATACATCAAGAAACCGCTGGCCGAAGAGTTGCTGTTTGGCAAGCTGGCAAAAGGCGGTGTGGTCCGTGTCTCGGTCAAGAAGGGTGATCTGGATCTTGAGATCCTTGGCCCGGATCAACCGCGCATTTCGGGTGACAAGCCTCCGCTTCTGACGGCAGACTGATCGCCCACCGCATCAAACAGAAAACCCGCCTACCAAGGCGGGTTTTCTTCGTTTCGCCCAACACAGACAAGGACTCATCCACTCGACCGGAGTCGCGTTAGCGTCTCGGTTATACTGCGTGTGAAACGCCTGTCTGACATGCGCCGCCTTGATTCTCCAACGGCTCTGGTCACTGTGGCCGGTATCGCCAATAACCGGTTGCGGGGCGGCGGCTTGTTTTCGTGGCTGCTGAGGGCCAGAGGCTTTACCTTTCGGTCAGCTTCAACTCGATCCGACGGTTTTGCGCGTGTGCCTCCGGCGTATCAGCGGGGTTGACGGGCTGGAATTCGCCAAACCCGTTGGCTGCAAGGCGGTTGGGCGGAATGCCCAGCGCGTCAACCATATAGCGCACAACCGACAGCGCGCGACCCTGGCTGAGCTCCCAGTTGTCGCGATACCGGCCCGACCCCGCCAGAGGAACGTTGTCGGTGTGGCCGTCGACCCGGATCACCCAGTTCAGACCGGGCGGGATTTCAGCAGCGACACTGCGCAGGATGCTGGCCACCTTGGCGACCTCCTGCTGCCCTTCTTCGGACAGCACGGCGGACCCGGTCGGGAACAGAACCTCGGACGAGAACACGAACCGGTCGCCTTCGATGCGCACCCCTTCCTGACCGCCAAGGACATCCCGCAAACGACCAAAAAATTCCGAGCGATAGCGTTGCAGATCCTCGGCCTGTGCCGCCAATTCCTGGTTCTGCCCGGCCAGTGCCTCGGCCTCGGCCTCAAGACGCAGGCGTTCCGCTTCTTCCAGTAGACGTCGCCTGCGTTCTTCGGATGCGGCACGGGCCAGCGCTGCGTTCAGGTCCTGCCCTAATGTCTGAATCTGCACCTCGGCGGCGGCGTTGCGTTCTTCGAAATCGTCTAGCAGCGCCTGCAAGGAGCCCAATTGCCCGCGCAGGGCGGCGATCTGCTGGTTCAGCAGTGCGGCTTCTCGCTGCGCTTCGACAGAGATTTCTTTTTCTTCCGAAAGCGTCGCATTGGCGAGGTCCAACAAGGCCTGCCGCTGCTCGGCCAGAGAGCGTTGCGCATCAGCATCCGCCTGCGCTTGCGTCTGCGCCTGCAAAGCGGCTTCAAGCTGGGCCCGCAGTTCATCCGGGTTCACGTCGCCAAACTGACGCTCCAACGCGGCACGCGCCGCCTGTGCTGCGGCCAGCAGGGTGAGTGTGTCTTCGGCCTCTTTGCGTTGCGCTTCCAGAGCAAGTGTCATGGCCGTCAGCTCGGCATCGGCATCCAGAAGGCGGTTACGCAACGCCTCGGCGGCAGCGGCTTCGGCCAGACGGGCGGCTTCTTCATCGCTGAGCTGCTGTTCAAGGGTGGTGATCTGGGCGTCCCGGTCGGCGCTGCCTTGCTCCAGATCCGCCACCAGCGCTTCCAGTGCTTCACGACGGGCAGCGGCCAAACGGGCGGCTTCGGTCTGTGCGTCGATTTCCTCGCGGCTTTGGGCAAGGGCCAGGTTCAACGCCTCTTGCTCGGTCAGCAGTTTCGCGCGCTGCGATTCAAGCACTGCAATATCACCCAGTGCCCGTTCCTGTTCGGCCAGCAGGGCGGCAACTTGCGCTTCGAAATTGGTGATCCGGGTCTGTGCCTGATCCAAAGCGGCAGCCTGACGGTCGCGCTCGGTGGTCAGTGATGCGATCAGTGACTGGGCTTGCGCCAGATCGTCTTCGGCCTGCGACAGGGTGGTATTCAACGCCCCAAGCCGCGCCTGCAACCGGCTGTTTTCGCGTTCTTCCAGCCCCAACGCCCCCGCCAGCGCAGCGATTTCGTCGGCCAATGTGGTCAGTTCGTCTTCCTGACCCGAGATGGTTTCGCGCAGCACAAACTGGATCACCATGAAGATGGTCAGCACAAAGGTCAGCACCATCAACAGCCCCGTCATCGCGTCGACGAAACCGGGCCAGACCGAGCCCTGGAACCGTTGACCGGTGCGGCGGGACAGCGCCATGGGCTATTCTCCTTCCGGCGAGGTGCGTACCGCACCGCGCGGCAGGGTCAGCGCCTTGACCAGCAGTTCAATATCCTTGCGGAACTCGTTCATGCTTTCCTGACGGCCCGCCGATATCTCTTCGAGGATACGCAGCAGCTGCACATCCATCGAGCGCAGGCGCATCCGGCTTTCGGCGTCGATACCTTCACCCGCACCGTGATCGCGCATGTGATCCAGCAGGGCTTCCTGACCCAGCGCCACGCGTTCCAACGCCGCTGTGACACTTTCGGTATTGGCCTGACGGTTGTTCATCTCACCGATCACATCGACCAGCAAACCCAGCTTGGCGGAAACCTCGGCCCGGTCGCTTTCCTGCGCTGAAAACAGATCCTGCAATGCGTCCATCTGTTCGGACATGGCGTCCAGCACCGGCGTGAGCACGGCAATTTCGGCACCGCCTTCTTCTCCACCCGCGAAACCTACACGGGTGATCGAAGACAGCCATTCTTCGAGCTCGCGATAGAAACGGTTCTGGCCATGCCCTGCGAAAACTTCGAGCAGACCGACGATCAGCGACCCCGCAAGACCCAGCAGAGACGATCCGAACGCAACGCCCATCCCCTGCAACTGCGCTTCGAGCCCGGTCATCAGGCGGTTGAAAACGGCCAGCCCTTCTTCGCCCTCCTGCGGATTAAGGCTGCGGATCGTATCGACGATGGCAGGTACGGTTGTTGCCAGACCGAAGAACGTACCCAAAAGACCCAGATAGATCAGCACATTGGTGATATAGCGGGTGATCTCCCGCTCTTCCTCGACCCGTTCGGCCACGGAATCCAGAATGGAGCGGGTCGAGGTCGAACTGATCTGCGACCGCGCGCCCCGTTCGCGCAGCAACGAGGCCAAAGGTGCAAGCAATTGCGGCGTGCGGGCGTCTTCGCGCACTACACCGCCAACAAAGGCCTCGATCCAGCGCACGGACCCTATCAGTTGTGTCACCTGATAGAAACAGGCAAGAACGCCGATCAGAAACACCATCAGGATGAAGCCGTTCAGATACGGGTTGGCGAAGAACACCGGCAACACATAGGGCAGCGCCAGAAACACACCCAGCCCGGACAGGCCGATCGCCATCAACATCAACAGAATCTGCCGTGTTGGATGCGAGAAATGGGGTCTCGCGCCCTGATGTGCCTGCGCCATGCGCGTGGTTCCCGGTATTTGCCTGCTCTGCGTCGAAACTAGCGAAATTCCATTGGTGACGCCAAGAGTTTATGCGGTAATACTACGCACCCGTTGCGCCAACCACTCAAGATCGGCGTCGCGCAGGCCGATCTCGGCCAGATGTTCGGCGGTATTGTACAGGTATTCGTCATTCGGGCCGCGCCCGCCAACCGCATGGGCGATGATCCGGGCCTGATCCTCCAACGGCATGCCACCGCAGTATTGCACGTGGTCCGCATCGATCACATAGGTCACGGCGTTGACAATGTCGCCATTTTCCAGATGCACATCCAGCATACGTTCGACATAGGCCGACGAGATCAGCTCGCGCTCGCGCAGTTCGTGCAGGGTGCGGTCTTCGTGACCGGTTTCAACCGCAAGGGCCAGACCGGTGCAGGTCGCGTTTGCCTGTTCGTCCAGCGCCAGCACCAGCCCCGGTTCTTCCTCGGTCCCCCGGTGGTGGATCGAGCTCATGCAGAAGGACCGGGCATAGCCATGCAGTGTCGCGCGTTCGCTGCGCGCGACCGGAAAGCCCGGATTCCACAGCAGCGATCCATAACCGAAAACCCACATCGTCATTGCACTGGTCCTTGCCCGTTTGGGCCTATAAACATCAATTCCGAGGCAGGAAAAAGGGCCAAAGCTCATGCGCCGTGTCATACGAGTGATCATTTTTATCGGCGTCCTGTGGAGCGCATATTGGTTTGTCGCCGGATATGGTCTGCGCGCGGCAATCACTGGCTGGTTTGATCAACAACAGGCGCGCGGCTGGCTGGCTGATTTCTCGGACGTCACAACGGCAGGGTATCCGACCCACCACTTGACCCGCCTGAACAATCCCGTCCTTGCAGACCCGGTGAATGGCACAGCCTGGCGTGCGGACTGGATCGAATTCGAAAGCCCCGCGATCTGGCCCGGCCGGCAGGTGCTGCGGTTTGCCGAGACGCCGCAACGACTGTCTTACTACGATCAAACCTCAACGATTGTTGCCGATGAATTGATTGCAGAACTACAGTTGCAGCCCGGCGTTTCGCTTGTGCTTGAGAAACTGGCGCTGACGGCAGGGGCGTGGTCGGTGACCGAGAACACCACTGCACTGGCCGCCGGGGACACCCTGAGCCTGATCATGGCGCAAACATCCCAGCCCGAAGCCTATGCCATTACCGCCCGCGCGGATGGGTTCACACCCGGTGACCGGTTGCGGGCCCTTATGAATTCGGCCGCGTCGCTGCCGCAGTCCTTCGAAACACTGGAACTGGACATGGTCACCACGTTCAGCAAAGTCTGGGACAGGTCAGCGCTGGAACACAGCAGACCGCAGCCCGTGGCCATCGACCTGCGACTGGCCGAGATCAAATGGGGTGGGTTACGCCTGTTTGCGGCTGGTAAGCTGGATGTTGACTCACAGGGTGTTCCGAGCGGTGAGATCGCCGTCAAGGCCGAGAACTGGCGCGATATGATCGACATGGCTAACGCGGCAGGCGCCCTGCCCGATCAGGCGGTTGATCCTGTCACCCGTGCACTGAATTTTCTGGCAGGGCTGGGCGGCAACCCCAACGCGCTGGACCTTCAGCTGAACTTCCGGGATGGTTTTGTAGCCCTGGGGCCGGTGCCGCTGGGCCCTGCCCCGCGGCTGATCCTGCGTTAACGGCAATACGCTCCGCTGCGGTAGCGTGCCGTATCCAGATGGAAATGATCGCGATGGTAGCCGTCCGAGTTCGGCCCCAATACCGTACCGAACGGGCCACACGCACCGCGCCAGATCTTCTGCAATTGCTTCTGTGACGGGTTCTTGCGCCATCCTTCCAGGACGGTCACGACTTCACCATCGGCCAACTTGAAGGCCGAAATATCGATGGCGCGTCCTTTGCCGTGCTCGGAAATCCGCGCGCCCTTGCGGTTGTTGCGAGTTCGGCATGCATAATGGGCTGCCACCTGCAATTCGACCACCGGGCCGCGGCGTTTGAAGGTGGGTTTGACCGTTTTGTCGACCCATTTGTTCAGCGCAACTGCGGTGCCGCAATCCATCGTCGCCGGGCGGCTGAGTGCCACACCGGAAACAGAGGTGATCTGCACCGCATCTTTTACGCCACAGGCCGAGTTGTGGCTGCCGACCCTGCCGACGGGCTTGCCCTGAATGGCGATATCTCCGCAAACTGACCCTTTACGTAGCTTGCGCTTCTTGAAAAGCACCTGCTGTTCAAGCGATTCAGGTCTCAAGTAAGGCATCAGCGACGTGTCGGGCCCCAGCAGTGGCAATTCCGATGGTCGCGCCAAGGCGGCAGTGACCTGCGGTGAAACCGGGCGTGAGATAGGGCGCAGATCAGTTATAGCCGCCACTGAAACCGGGGCAATGGCAGACACAACCTGAACGTTGTGCTGATCCAGAATCGGACGTGCGGGAGGAACCAGAGATCGTTCCAGAGGTGTTGCCTGTGTGGCCACTGCGCACAACGCCATGATCCCGATCAGAAATTGCCCCCGGTATAACCTCATGAACCTGCCTTTCCCCGCCCGAAATCCGGTGCGTCGGTGTCCTGCCCCGCATCGATGATGCCGCGACGAATAGCACGGGTATGGGTGAAGTAGTCAAACAAATGTTCCCCGTCCCCGGTCCGGATGGCACGTTGCAGCGCAAACAGCTCTTCCGTGAACCGGCCCAGGATTTCCAGCGTCGCGTCTTTGTTGGACAGGAACACATCGCGCCACATGGTCGGGTCGGATGCGGCGATGCGAGTGAAGTCCCGGAAACCCGCGGCCGAGTATTTGATCACTTCGCTATCGGTCACCCGGCGCAGATCGTCGGCCACACCAACCATCGTGTAGGCGATCAGGTGCGGCGCATGGGACGTGACGGCCAGCACCAGATCGTGATGATCGGCGTCCATCTCATCGACATGGGACCCCATACCTTCCCACAACGCCCGAAGGCGGGCGATTGCATCCGGGTCGGTCCCTTCGACGGGCACCAGCAGGCACCAGCGATTGTCGAACAATTTGGCAAATCCCGATTCCGGACCGGAATGTTCCGTCCCTGCCAAAGGATGCGCGGGAATGAAATGTACACCTTCGGGGACATGCGGCTGAACCGCCTGAATGACATGCCGCTTGACCGACCCCACGTCCGACAGGGTCGCGCCGGGTTTAAGCACGGGCGCGATGTCTTCTGCGACGGCCCCCATTGCCCCCACGGGCACGCAAAGAACGACAAGATCCGCACCTTCGACCGCTTCGCGCGCCGTGTCACAGACGCGGTCGCACAGCCCGATTCTGCGCGCCGTGTCACGTGTCGCTTCGGACCGGGCATAGCCGGTCACTTCCCCGGCCAGGCCCCCACGCTTGATCGCCCAGAACATGGAGGAGGCAATCAGGCCAAGCCCGATCAGCGCAACCCGGTCGTATATCTGGCTCATGCTGCGCCCTCTTTGAATGCTGTAATCGCCGCAACGACGCGGCGGCAGGCTTCCTCATCGCCCACGGTGATCCGCAGGGCATTCGGCAGGTTGTAGCCTGCAACCCGGCGGACAATCAAACCCTGCGTCTTCAGATAGTCGTCACAGGCCTCGGCCTCGGTCCTGTCGGCAAAACGCGCGAGGATGAAGTTGGTGCAGGACGGGTCCGAGGGTACGCCGACCTTGTCCAGCTCCTCGGCCAGCCACACCCGAAGGCGCGCATTTTCGGATTGGCAGAACGTCAGGAATTCGACGTCGCTGATCGCTGCTTCGGCTGCAGCCAGAGCTGTCAAAGACAGGTTGAAGGGCTGACGCACCCGGTTCAGTACATCGATAATCGATTGGTGCGCATACCCCCAGCCGACCCGCATCCCGCCCAACCCGTACACTTTCGAGAATGTACGGGTCATGATCACGTTCTCATACGCATCCACCAAAGACGCGCCGCCATCGAAACCGTCGACGAATTCGGCATAGGCACCGTCCAGAACCATCAGGCAGGTATCGGGCAGACCCTGCGCCAGACGGTCCAGTTCGTCGTTCGAGATCATGGTCGAGGTCGGGTTACCGGGGTTGGTGACAAACAAGATCCGCGTCTGGCTGGTTACGGCGGCCAGAATGGCACCCACATCAACTTTGCGGTCGCGCTCGGCCACCATGACCGGCGTGGCACCTGCCATGCGGGCGATGATCGGGTACATGGAGAACCCGTGCTCGGTATAGATCACCTCATCCCCCGGCCCCGCATAGGCCTGAGCGATGAATTGCAGCACCTCGTCGCTGCCGACACCGCAGATGATCTGCGCAGGGTCCAGCCCGTGACGTGCGCCGATAGCCGCGCGCAAACTGGCGTGGTCGGTGTTGGGGTACCGATGCAAGTTTGCCGCGCTGTCGCGCACCGCCTCAATCGCCTTGGGGCTGGGGCCGAACGGGTTCTCGTTTGAGCTCAGCTTGATCACATGCTCAACCCCCGCCACATGCGACTGACCGCCCTGATACAGCGCGATGTCCATAATGCCGGGTTGCGGGGTGATCTTGGTCATGAGAGGCTCCGTTGATTGGGCCCCTCATACCTGTCTCAACGGATTGAGAAAAGCGACAATTCCATCATGCGGCCTTGAAGCGCGCAGTCGCCGGGTCGGCGTTGTAATACGGCACGAATTCCTCGGTACGGCGGGACAGGTCATTGACACTGTCGATGATGAATTGAACTGTTTCCTCGCTCATCAGGTACGAGAAATTCAGGCGTACCCAGCCGGGTTTCTTCATCTCTTCGCCCGCAGACAAGGCCGCGTGCAGCGCCTCGGATGCGGGGCGATCAATCCCCAGAAGGCGGTGGGCATAAGGCCCTGCGCAGGCACAGCCGCCACGTGCCTGAATGCCGTAGACGTCGCTGAGCATCCGGGTAAACAGCTGCTGATGCACAGGCTGTCCCGCGTTGTCGCGCACGAGGAAAGAGAAGATCGGCAGGCGATGCGGGTGATTGACCCCAAGCAAGGTCAGGTTCGGATTATCCTTCCACCCGTCCAGCGCCATCTGGTTGTACTGCGCCTCGCGCCTTGCAATTTCTTCCGTGCCGACGACATCTTTGACGATAAAGGCCAGCGCCGCGCGGATGTCGCCAATCACGTTGGGCGTTCCCGCCTCTTCCCGCGCAGACAGGTCCGCGCTGTAGTCATGCCGCCACGGTGACACGAAACTGACGGTGCCGCCGCCCGGCCAGCTGGGGCAGTTCCGTTTGGCCGCAGCCCGGTTTACGATCAGAACACCCGACGCCCCCGGACCGCCCGGGAACTTGTGCGGGGAAACGACAATCGCATCCTTGCGCGCGTCCACCGGCCCCATATCCATCGGCAGGTAAGGCCCGCCCCCGGCGTAATCCCAAATCGCCACGGCACCGTGCGCCTTGAGCAACCGAGTCACCGGATTAGGGTCCGTGACAATTCCGGTTACATTGGACGCCGCCGAAAAGGAACCGATCAGAAGATCTGCGCCTGCATGGGTCAACAGCGCGGTTTCCAGCGCCCTCAGGTCAACCCCGCCGCCTTCGGCCTCGGGGATTTCAACCACAAGTGCCTTGCTTTCCCGCCACGGCAGGATGTTCGAGTGATGCTCGTACGGACCAATCAAGACAACCGGTTGGTCGGCCTCTGCCACCCCGAGCAGGCTGACCAACCGGTTGAGCCCCGCAGTGGCGCCAGACCCGGTGAAGATCACCGCATCCTCTTCCTGGGCACCAACAATGCGGGCTATTTCCGCCCGCGCCTCGCGGCGCAGATGTGTCATGTAGGATCCGCAGTAAGAGGCCTCGGTGTGGCTGTTCGCATAAAACGGCAACACATGTTGCGCCACAAAATCTTCGACCTGCCGCAAGGCGCGACCCGAAGCGACGTAATCCGCATAGACAAGCGGCACGTCTCCATGCAGACCCGGGATCAGAACATTCTCTCCGATCAGCCCATCGCGCAGGTTTGAATTGTGAGCGGTGGAACAGAGTTCCGCACGAAACTTGGACAGGGACATTGCATTGGCTCCTAACTGTCCGAGTAATGTGATTTATTATTCGCGCGAAAACTTCACCTTTCTTTGCGTGTATTTTTAATTTATTGTGTCATATGATCAAACATGGCACAAAAATTAGATCAAATTGACACACGACTTCTGAAAGAGCTGCAAAAGGACGCCACTCTGTCGCAACGGGAATTGGCGGATCGTGTAGGGCTTTCCCAGAACGCCTGCTGGCGACGTCTGAAGGCTTTGAACGAAGATGGTGTCCTGATCGGTTCAACCGCCCGCATCGCACGCGAGAAATTGGGGCTGAGCCTTGTGGTCTTTGTTATGCTGCGCACGCGGCATCATTCGACCGAGTGGCTACAGGCCTTTCGCAGCCACGTTCTGACGATCCCCGAGGTCGTGGATTTTCATCGTATCGGCGGTGATTATGATTATCAGCTGAAAGTCGTCACACAGGATATGGCATCTTACGACAAGGTGTATCAACGGCTGATCGAAAAGGTCGAGCTGGACAGTGTCACGTCGTATTTCGCGATGGAAGCAATCGCCGAAGGACGACCATTGCCGATATGATCACGCCGTAAACAACGGGCGTTTTTGCTTGAAAAAGGGCACCGCGATGTCGCGGAATGCGACCAGTTTTGCCGAAGGCCAAACATCCGGATGCGCCACGATCCAGATATCTGCGTAGGGTTGCGGTGAAAGGACCGGAACCTGCACCAAGCCCCGGAGTGAGCGGCCCAGAAACACCGGCATACGCACAACGCCCAACCCTGATTGTGCGGCACCCGCCATCGCGACCATGTCATCAAAGCGCATATGTATGCGCGAGTTTGGATAGATTTTGTCGACGCCGTCCGGCAGGTTCGGTTGCTTTTCGTAAAGCAACCAATCCACGGGCGCGTTCGGATCTTGCTGCATTCGCGCGGCCCATTCCGACGTGGCAAAACAAGCGCTGTGCTGTTGCGTCAGGCGCAGACCTTTCAACGTATCGCCGGGGTTGCGGCTGATCCGGATCGCAATGTCGGCTTCGCGTCGATTAAGGTCCAGAATCTCGTTTGCCGCGCGCACCTGCAAAGACACAGCAGGGTGCCTTTGAGCAAACTCGCCCAGCGCCGGGGCCAGCACATGGGCAATTAACAGTTGCGGCGCGGTTAAGGTCAGCTGCCCTTCCAACCGGGCATCCCGCCCTGACAAACCGCGCAGCATCGCATGTTCTGCGCTTTCCATCCGGGCAGCATATGCAGCGACAAGATGCGCTGCTTCTGTCGGCCGATACCCGTCGGTTAGCCTTTCGAACAGCACTTCGCCTGTCGCCGCTTCGGCGCGCACTATACGGCGGGCAACAGTTGTGTAGTTGACGCCAAGCTCTTGTGCCGCGGCGGACAGGGTGCGCCTGCGGACCACGGCGAGTACGGCCCGGTAATCATCCCAATGAATATCCATACATGCAAATTCGCACATCATTGATGCAAATACACGCGTTTTCGCAAAGCAGATCACACCCTAGCTTTTGCCCACACATCAAGGAGCAAAGCCATGATCTATGCCTACGCAAAACTTACCGTAAAGAATCCCGACGCGCTGGCCGCTTATCGCGAACAGGCCGGGCCTGCACTGGCCCGCCATGGCGGAAAGGTCGAACACGCCACCGCAGAAACAACCGCGCTGGACGGCGCGCCGGACTTGCCTGACGTTGCAGCTCTGCTTTCCTTTCCCAACCGGGACGCGGCGCTGGGATGGATCAACGACCCGGAACTAAAAGACATCCACGAGCTGCGTCGCAGCGCAGGCGCGTCGGATATCGTTCTGCTGGGCTGAAAATGAAAAGAGCCGCACCCAAAGGTGCGGCTCTGAATTCTAGGTCGAAATGCGAAGATCAGTTCTTCGCGTAGAATTCGACGACCAGGTTCGGTTCCATCATGACCGGGTACGGCACATCGCTCAGGCCCGGTGCGCGAACGAACGTTGCAGTCATTTTCGAGTGGTCGGCATCGATGTAGTCAGGAACATCACGCTCGGCCAGGGCAACAGCTTCCAGAACAACAGCCAGTTGCTTGGACTTGTCACGCACTTCGATGACGTCGCCTTCTTTGACGCGGTAGCTGGGGATGTTCACCCGCTTGCCGTTCACTTTGACGTGGCCGTGGTTCACGAACTGACGCGCAGCGAAGACGGTCGGTACGAACTTGGCGCGATAGACGACGGCGTCCAGACGGCGCTCCAGCAGGCCGATCAGGTTTTCACCGGTGTCGCCTTTTACACGCTCGGCTTCGGCATAGATGCGGCGGAACTGCTTTTCGGTCAGGTCGCCGTAGTAGCCTTTCAGCTTCTGCTTGGCACGCAGCTGCAGACCGAAGTCCGACAGTTTGCCCTTGCGGCGCTGACCGTGCTGGCCGGGGCCGTATTCACGACGGTTGACCGGGGATTTCGGACGACCCCAGATGTTTTCGCCCATCCGGCGGTCGATTTTGTACTTGGCAGACGTGCGTTTGGTCACGGCTGATCTCCTTCTTTAGGTCGATGCCCAAACGGGCAACTATGAAGGGCGTTGTCCTCTTGAGGTTTCCCTCATGACAGGCTTCCCCTTGCGGGGGCCACCAACACCAATGAAGCCGCGCTTATATCCGCAAAGCCGGCAGAGTCAACACGGCATTCAACGCAGTTTCGAATATCTGCAAAGATATGTTCGCCGCAGGCAGCACAGGCCCCTGCGCGCATAGCGACGGTTGCCGTCACACCGCTTTCAGCAAGAAAAATACAGGTGGCGTTCAGGCCGGAAATGCAACGACATTCCCGCCGCCTTCAACACCCGCCTTGTGCACCATCACAACCTCGGTCACGTCGACGATCCAGAATTCTTCATCCCGTGGTGGGCAAGCGCCATCGAAAACGATGGTCGGCGCTGCATCATTGGTGTCGGCAACAAGGTTGGCTGAAAACCGCTGCGACCCATTGGTAAGTGTCAAAGCGCCGGTCACATTGCCGGAAACTTCCCGGACAATCGGAAAGCGGTTCTGCAAACGGGTTGCAGCGCCCCGCGCATATCCTATCTGTTCTATGCTGTTTTCGGCCTCAGCGCTCAGCACTATCGCCTGTCCGCGCCATGACCAAGCCGCGCCGACGGCCAGACAAGCCAGAGGCGCGTCCTCGAGTCCGTCAATTTCAGTTTGATCCCATGAAATGGCTACCTGACCGTTAACTCCGGCTCTCATCTGCCCACTCGCACTATTTAACATCCCGATATTCAATCATTGCTTATCAGCACAAAATCCGGCGGAAAAGAGACGGGAATGCAGCATTCACAAGAATGTTGCAGAAGTGAATCAAAAATATGTGTTCGACCTGAAATCAATACGCGCCTGCGAACAATCCCGTGTCTTGTTCGTTGCCGGCCGTCCGAACATCAACTGGCTGCGACTGATCAGGGTTCGAAATAGAAACCACCGCCCAGAAAAGCGATGGCCACGCTTGCGTGGCCAGACACTCAGTCTTTCGGGTCAAATTGATGAGCGCTGACTTTCGTGTTCCGTTGGGCATATATAGCCCATAATCGGCAGCCATCAAAAACTAAAACATTGATTTTTATATATATTTAATATCACCCTTGGTCATACCGCGGCCACTTCGCCCATCTTGACAACTCATTGTCGCCCACCAAAAATTTTGGCAACAAAAAAGCCGCCCCGAAGGGCGGCTGCTACTTCAGCTTTTTGTTCTTCTAGAATTCTGAGGTTCTGTAGAGCTCCACTCCTGCCGCCTTGGGTTCCCAAACTGGCAAGATCCCTTGAGATTTTAATTTCCTTCGAGCTTCCGGAACTGTTGTTTCCATTCTCGTCGCAACGTCGGTAATCTTTTGATAGTCCACCTTGAAACGGTCCACGCTAGCAGGGTTAACAAGATCGCGCATCTGCCCCATGTGTCTAGTTTGTCCGCAAATTTTCAGGACCGGTTCCATTCCGTCTGGTGGAGTTCGAAGAAGGAAGTCGACTGAGGTGGCAGAAAGGCCAAGCTTTCGCGCGACATCCGAAATCGATTTCCCGGGAGAACCACTTCGGCAACCGAGTTTTTCACCCACTTCTGCCAAGTCAACAAGTACAGATTGGTAACGGAGTTCTTCGTCGAGAAGCTGAACTCCAGTTAGTTGCCTTTGGAGCAACAGTTCGACAATCTTGATAGAAGGCACTTTCAAGGCTTCAGCCGCATTGGCAATTCCCAACACACCCTCTGAGGGTTCTGAAACGGGCTGCCCAATACTGCGCAAACGGCTCACAAATTTGTCCAGGTCATTTGCATCAATTCCCTGAGCAATGCTCCTTCGACCATCTCTAAGGCCCGCGATTGGTTTAAGCATGCCGGCTTCGATCAGCTGAGCCACTTGGGGCCGTTTGCAGCCTAGGTATTTTGGAACCTCTGAAATCGGAACCGAACGCCGCATCCTGCTGAGAAGGTCTGTTGATTTCCGCTGAGAAGTGACCCGGTAAGCCAGATAATTTTCACTGAGAATTGACCCATGTGAGCACATTGCCCCGACGTTTTCGTTT